>VBCY01000069.1 GCA_005882995.1 Betaproteobacteria bacterium | reverse complement strand
GTCCCGAGTTGAGCGTGGCGTCCAACAGCCGAGCAGCGCGCTTCCCCGTGGCCGCCATGTCAACATGAGGATACGTGCAGTACGCGACCAGGCCATCAGATCGCTCCACCATCGCCCGAGTGACGTTGGCGTGCAGGTCCAGGCTCGCGACAACCGGCACGCGCGGACCGACTGCACTGCCCACGCGAGCGAGCAGCTCGCCTTCGCCGTCGTCCAGGTGCTCGGTCACCATTGCGCCGTGCAAATCGAGGTAAACACCGTCGACATCGCGAAGCTGCACGAGTCGCGCCATCATCTCGCCGACGATTCGTTCGTAGGCGTCCCGCGTTACGCGCGCAGAGGGTGACGCTGCGCCCCACACCAGGCCAACCGTACGGTGCCCCATGGCGTGCAGAGCGGCGAGCGCCCCCGCCGCCGGAATATTGGCGCCGGCAAGCCGAGGCGCGATATCTTCCCCGAAAGTGAGCGGCGGCCAGCCGCCGCCATCTTCAAACGCTGCGTAATCGGCCTTGGAGGGCGCGAAGGTATTGGTCTCGTGCTGGAATCCGCCGACCGCGATGAGGCCCATTCTTGTCTCCGCGTTGCATGGTACGCTCGCGCCGGGCGAGATTAGCCGGAATTGCACAGGCGCGCAAAGGCTAGACATTGTCGCCCCGGCGCAGGCCGGGGCCTAATTTCTGCCACTTTCTCGGAGCCTCCTCTTGACCGACCCGATTTGGCGCTGGAGCGCGACGCGCATCGCAGCAGCCGTTCGCAGCCGCGACATCTCAGCGCGTGAAGCGGTTCAATCCTGTCTCGAGCGAATGGCCGCGGTGAATGCCAAGCTCAACGCCGTCACCGTGGACCTCTCGGAGGTAGCGCTCGAGGCGGCGCGGCGCGCCGATCGGGCTGTCGCTGCTGGCGAAGCATTGGGACCGCTGCACGGCGTGCCAGTCACCATCAAGGAAAACGTCGATCAGGAAGGATGCGCCACGACCAATGGCGTGGTCGGCTTTCAGAACGTGATCGCCGGCAGCGACAGCCCCATCGTCGCCAACTGGAAACGCGCCGGCGCGATCATCATCGGTCGCACCAATACTCCGGCGTTCAGTTTTCGGCTCGATACCGTGAATGATCTGCGCGGGCGCACACTGAATCCGTGGTCGAGAACGCACACCCCCGGAGGTTCATCCGGCGGCGCGGCTTCTTGCGTTGCTGCGGGTATCACACCTCTTGCGCATGGCAACGATATCGCGGGCTCGGTGCGTTTTCCGGCATATGCCTGCGGCATTGTCGGCATACGTCCGTCGTTTGGACGTGTCCCGGCGTACAACCCGACCCAAGCTGCCGAACGCTCATTGTCGTCGCAGATCATGTCGGTTCAGGGACCGTTGGCGCGGACGGCCGCCGATGCAAAACTCGGCCTCGCCGCGATGGCCACACGCGACACGCGCGATCCATGGTGGACGCCGGCACCGCTCGAAGGACCTCCACTTCCCAAGCGCGTGGCCGTTGTAACCGCCGCCGACGATCTCGCCGGCGCAAGGCTTCACCCGAGCGTTGCAGCGGCGCTCGTTTCCGCGGCGAAGTGGCTCGAGGATGCAGGCTACGAGGTCGTCGACGACAGAACGCCGGGCTTCTCCCGCGCCAAGGAATTGTGGTTCGAAATGCAGATGCCCGAGTTCCGCCAGTTCATGCTGCCGATGATCGAGAAGGAGGGCGACGCGGGGATTCGCACGGCGGTGCGCTTCATGCTGCACAACCATCCCGCTCCCGACGCAACACGTTATATGAGGGCGCTCGCCGAGCGAGCACACTGGGTGCGCGATTGGACACTATTCCTCGACCGCGTCCCGCTCGTACTGGCGCCGATATCGTCGGAGCCGGCGTACGAGCAGGGCTTTGATGTCGAAAGCGCTGCCCGCACCGCGGCGCTTTGGTGCGAGTGCGCAACCATGATGGCCGTGCCCGTGCTCGGACTTCCGGGCATCGCGGTTCCAACGGGCTCCCTTGATGGTTTGCCGATGGGAGTGCAGATCATAGGACCGCGTTTCCGAGAGGACCTGTGCCTGGCCGCCGCGGAGGCGATCGAGGCGCGGGCCGGAACTCTGACGCCGATCGATCCGGCCTGGTAGCGAATACCGCCCGATCCCTGCAGTGAACGCAGCGCGCGAGGGTTGTCTCGGCCGCCCGAGCAGCAACCTGCGACGACCATTGCGCTCCAAGCGTCCCTTCGCTATCTTGCTCGCTCGTCTCTGTGCTGAGGAATTCCCCATGCTGCTGTCGCGCATTTCCAGGTTGGCATTGATCATCGCGAGCGCTGTCGCAACGGCTGCTCTCGCCGTCGCGCCGGCCGATGCGCAGACCACCTTGCGCGTGGTCATGCACTCCGACTTAAAGATCGTCGATCCGATCTGGACCACCGCGTATATCACGCGCAACCATGGCTACATGGTCTACGACACGCTGTTCGCAACCGACTCGAGCGGCAAGGTCCAGCCGCAGATGATCGACAAGTACACGGTGAGCCCCGACGGCCTCACCTACACGCTCACGCTGCGCGAGGGGCTTTTGTGGCACGACGGCAATCCGGTCACGGCCGAAGACTGCGTCGCATCGATCAAACGCTGGGGCGCAAAGGATGCGATGGGGCAGAAGATGATGTCCTTCGTCAAGGACTTCACGGTCGTCGATGCCAGAACCTTCCGTATCAATCTCAACTCGCCGACAGGCTTGGTGCTCTCCGGTCTGGGCAAGCCTTCTTCAGCGGCGCCGTTCATGATGCCCAAGCGGGTTGCTGAGACGAGTCCCAATGAGCAGATCAGCGACTTCACCGGCAGCGGGCCCTTCGTTTTCAAGAAGGAGGAATGGAAGCCGGGCGACAAGGCAGTGTACGTCAAGTTCGACAGATACAAACCGCGGTCGGAGCCGCCTTCCGGCATGGCGGGCGGCAAGGTCGTGAAAGTCGATCGCGTCGAATGGCGCGTGGTCGCCGATCAGCAAACGGCGATCAACGCACTCATCGCCGGCGAAATCGACTACATCGAGCAGCCGGCACATGACCTGTTGCCGGTGCTGAAGAATGATCCCAACGTCAAGCTCGCCGACATCAACCCGCTCGGCAACCAGTACGCGTTTCGCTACAACTCGACGGTGAAGCCCTTCGACAATCCCAAAGTCAAGCAGGCGCTGCTCTACGCCTTCAACCAGGAGGATTTCCTCAAGGCGACCGTGGGGGACCCTCAGTATTACAAGGCGTGTCTGGAAATGTTCGTCTGCGGCACTCCGCTTGGCTCGACCAAAGGCATGGACGGGTTGCTGCAGTCGAATTTCACCAAGGCGAAGCAGCTTCTGCAGGAAGCCGGCTACGACGGCACCCCCGTCGTGCTCATGCATTCGACGGACCTGCAGGTATTGACCAACCTCGCGCCCGTTGCCAAGTCGCTTATGGAAAGGGCCGGATTCAAGGTCGACATGCAGGACATGGATTGGCAGACGCTGGTCGCGCGACGCGCCAAGAAGGAACCGCCGTCGCAAGGAGGATGGAGCGCGTTCCTTACTTCATGGGTGTCGGCGGATGTGCTCAATCCGGTGAGCACCGCGTTCCTGAATGCGAGCTGCGACAAAGCGCTCTTCGGCTGGCCGTGCGATTCGGAGATCGAAAAGCTGCGTGACCAATTCGCGCACGAGACGGATCCCGCGAAACAAAAGGCGATCGCCGAAGCGGTGCAGGTGGCATGGAGCAAGGATCCAACCCACGTATTTCTGGGACAGTGGTATCAGCCTGCGGCGGTGCGCAAGAACATCGATGGCTTCGTAGTCGCTCCGGTCACGGTATTCTGGAACATCACCAAGTCGGCAAAGTGACGCAGCTGTCCGAGAGCCAGACGCGAAGCGTCGCAGCGATCGGAAACAGCTGCGTCATCCCGGCGCAGGCCGGGATCCAAGGATTTCTAAATTGGGCCCCGGCCTTCGCCGGGGCGACAAACCTAACGTCATCCCGGTGCAGGCCGGGATCCAAGCTTTGTGTGACGTCGAAATTGGGCCCCAGCTTTCGCCGGGGCGACGGGCCCAGCGATTCCGTTCCTGCATGCGCCTGACCTGATGTTCGCCTACATCGCCCGCCGCCTGCTGTCGACGATTCCGGTCATGGTCGTTGTCGCAGTGATGGTGTTCGCGATGTTGCGCCTGACGCCCGGCGATCCTGCGTCGATCATCGCAGGTGCCGCCGCGACCTCCCAGGACGTTGCGGAAATACGCATACGTCTGGGCCTCGACCGTCCCATCGTCACGCAGTTCTTCATCTGGCTCGGACATCTGCTCACCGGCGATTTCGGCGAATCGTTCTTCTTCAAGAAGCAGGTGGCCGACCTGGTGCTCGATCGCGTGGGTCCGACGATCGCCCTGGCGACGACGTCGATTCTATGGTCGGTGCTGGTCGCCGTGCCGCTCGGCGTCGTCGCGGCATGGAAGCAGGGCACGTGGATTGACCGCGCGGTCATGGGCTTTTCAGTGCTGGGCTTTTCCGTGCCGGTGTTCGTCATCGGCTATGTGCTGATCTACTTGTTTTCGATCGAGCTCTCCTGGCTGCCGGTGCAGGGCTACCAGCCTTTGCGCGATGGATTCGCCGGGTTTATGGGGCACCTCATTCTCCCGACGCTGACGCTCTCCGTGATCTACATCGCGCTGATCGCACGCATCACCCGCACCAGCGTGCTCGAGGTTCTGTCCGAAGATTACATCCGCACCGCGCGTGCCAAGGGGTTGCCGAATCGCGTTGTCCTCATGCGCCATGCTCTGCGCAACGCCGCGGTGCCCATCGTGACGGTGGTTGGCATTGGCGTTGCGTTGTTGATCGGAGGAGTGGTCGTCACCGAGAGCGTATTCAGCATACCCGGACTCGGGCGGCTCACTGTCGATGCTGTGCTCGCCCGCGATTACCCCACGGTGCAGGCCGTGATTCTGCTTTTTTCGCTGGTCTACGTGCTGCTCAATCTGGTCGTCGATCTGACGTACACGTTTCTCGATCCGCGGATCCGCTATTGAGCACGGTCGATGCACCGCTGATTGTGGAAATCGCGGCGCCGCAGACCGTTGAAAGCGTCGCGCGCCGGCTTGTTCGTGACCCGACGGTCGTTTTCGGCGTCGCCATCCTGGCACTCGTCTGCATCATGGCGCTGGTCGCGCCGTTGCTCACCTCCTTCGACCCTTCGTCGATCAATCCGGTTTTCCGCAACAAGACTCCCGGCGCTATCGAGGTTGTGCGAGCCGAGGATGGCCGCCAGGAAGAGCTCCGCCACTGGATGGGCACGGATTCACTGGGGCGAGATATCGCGAGCCGCGTCGTCTACGGTGCGCGCGCGTCGCTGATCGTCGGCGTTTCGGTCGCGCTGCTCGCCGTCGCAATGGGATTGGCCATCGGCCTCGCTACAGGCTACCTGCGCTGGCTCGATGGGGTGGTGATGCGCATCATGGATGGATTGATGGCGATTCCCGCGATACTGCTCGCGATTGCGGTGGTGTCGCTGGCGTCAGCGGGTCTTTCCGCCGTCATCGTCGCCATCGTTGTTCCGGAAGTTCCACGCGTCGTCCGGCTGGTGCGTTCGGTCGTGCTTTCGGTTCGGGAAGAGCCTTATGTCGAGGCCGCGATCTCGGTCGGCACGCCGACGCTGCCGCTGGTGCTGCGACACATCCTTCCCAACACTCTACCGCCGCTGATCGTGCAGGCGACCTACATCTGCGCTGCGGCCATGCTGATCGAGGCGATTCTTTCGTTCCTGGGAGTCGGGATACCGCCACAGACGCCGACGTGGGGGAACATCATGGCGGAGGGAAGAACCCTGTTCCGCATCTACCCGCACAATGTATTTTATCCCGGCATCTTTCTCGCCTTGACGGTGCTTGCCGTCAATCTGCTTGGCGACGGGCTTCGCGACACGCTGGATCCGCGGATGAGGAAGCGCATATGAGACCGCCGTGGCGAAGCCGAGGCCCGAAGGGCGCGGCGGCGGGCGATTGTGCGGGAAGCCGACGCGCTTCGTCGCGGTCGCGTTGTGGGTATTAGGAGGCCGAGCTGTGAACGCTACCGTGCTCGACATTCGCAATCTGACTGTTGGGCTGCCTGCCGGTGCGGAACGTACTCATGCCTGGTCGGCGAATCGGGGTCGGGAAAAACGGTGATCGCCCATTCGATCATGGGACTTCTTCCGGCAGCCCTTCCTGTCGTGGCGGGCCATATTCTCGTGGAAGGCGAGGATGTGCTCGCCGCCTCGGAGGCGAGGTTGCGAGAGCTTCGCTGCGCTCGGATGTCGATGATCTTTCAGGAACCGATGACGGCGCTCAATCCCGTGCTTCGCTGCGGAGAGCAGATCGACGAGGTCCTGAAGACGCACACCACACTGTCGAATGCAGAACGCCGGGAGCGCATCATCGGGGTGGTGCGGGACGTGCAGCTCCCGGACGCTGAACGGATGCTCGCGTCGTATCCCCACCAACTCTCGGGTGGGCAGCGGCAGCGGATCATGATCGCGACGGCTCTGGTGCTGGGACCGCGACTATTGATCGCCGACGAGCCCACCACGGCGCTCGATGTGACGACTCAAGCGCAGATTCTCGCGCTCATCAAGGTGCTTCAGCGCGACCGCGGCACGGGTGTGCTTTTCATCACTCACGATTTTGGCGTAGTGGCCGAGATCGCCGATCGCGTCGCGGTGCTGCGAAAAGGCGAAGTCGTTGAGGCAGGGCCGGCGAGAGAGCTGCTCGCGTCACCTCGCCACGAGTACACGCAGATGCTCATCGCGGCGGTGCCGAGCTTGAGCCCGCGACATCGTGTTCTGGCACGCGATGCGCCCACCGTCGTCTCGACACGCGGTCTCGCCAAGGCCTATTCGCGCGGCGGCTGGTGGCGCCGTCGCGGGGAAGTCGCCGCAGCCATCGACGTTTCGCTGGACGTCCGCCGTGGCGAAACGCTGGGCATCGTCGGTGAATCGGGTTCCGGCAAATCGACGGTCGCCCGGTGCATCGCGCGGTTGATCGAGCCGACCGCCGGCGCAATCGAGCTCGACGGCGTTGATATCGCCAAGCTCGGCGCGCGTGCCCTGCGGCCTCTGCGTCGCCGGGTGCAGATCGTTTTTCAGGATCCCTACCGCTCGCTCAATCCGCGGCGCACCGTGGGCGATGCGATCGTCGAAGGACCCATGAACTACGGCGCGAGCCGGGAGGCGGCGCTGGCCGCGGCGCGGCGACTGCTGGAGCTGGTTCGCCTCGATGCCGGTGCGATCGATCGCTATCCTCACCAGTTTTCCGGCGGACAGCGTCAGCGCGTGTGCATTGCCCGGGCGCTGGCCATCGAGCCGGAAGTGCTCATCGCCGACGAAGCGGTCTCCGCGCTGGACGTGTCAGTCCAGGCACAAGTGCTCGAGCTCCTGGACGAGATCCGGCAGCGCTTCCATCTCGCCATGCTGTTCATCACTCATGACCTGCGCGTTGCGGCCCAGGTCTGCCACCGGGTGGCGGTGATGCAGCGAGGGCGGATCGTCGAGTACGGACCGGTTGCCGAGGTCTATGCCGATCCCAAGCACGAATACACCCGTGCTTTATTTGCCGCTGCGCCGGGGCGGCATTGGCCCTTCGGCGAGCCGTTATTGAAGACCTAGCTT
>VBCY01000422.1 GCA_005882995.1 Betaproteobacteria bacterium | reverse complement strand
GCACCTCGGTCTTGGTCGGATGCACGTTGACGTCGACGAGTCGCGGATCGATGCTGAGCCAAAGCGCGTAAGCCGGCTGCCGGTCGTGGTGCAGCACGTCGCGGTACGCCTCGCGCAGCGCATGGGTAAGCACGCGATCGCGGACGAAGCGGCCGTTGACAAAAACGTACTGTGCGTCGCGCGTCGCCGTCGCGTAGGCCGGCCTCACAGCCCATCCGGAAAGCTCAAGCTCGGACGCTTGTTCGTCCACCTGCGCCGCGTGGCCTGCGAAGGCATCACCTAACAGGGCATCGGTTCGCGCACGCCGCCCTTGGGCCAGCAGCCGGTGGCGAACCGTCCCATTGTGCTGCAAGGTGAAGGCAACGTCGGGATGCGATAAGGCAATGCGTCGGAACGTCTCTTCGCAGTGACCGTATTCAGTCGCATCAGTGCGCAGGAACTTCCGACGCGCTGGCGTGTTGAAGTAGATCTCGAGTACCGTCACGGTCGTTCCGCCGGCAAGCGCCGCCGGTTGCAGTACGCCGAGCTCGCCGCCGTCGACCTCGATTCGCCATGCGTGCGCCTTCTGGCGCGATCGCGATGTGAGCGTGAGGCGCGAAACGGCCGCGATGCTCGCCAGCGCTTCGCCACGAAAGCCCAGCGTGGCGATCGCCTCGAGGTCACGTGGTACGGCGATCTTCGAGGTCGCGTGGCGCGCAACCGCAAGCTGCAGATCTTCGCGCTCGATTCCCTCGCCGTTGTCCGCGACGCGGATCAGCTTGACTCCACCACCCGCGAGGTCGATGTCGATTTCAGTGGCGCCTGCGTCGAGGCTGTTTTCCAGCAACTCCTTGAGGGCAGCCGCAGGCCGATCGACCACTTCTCCTGCGGCAATCTGGTTGATGAGGTGATCCGGAAGTGGGCGGATCGCTTGCATCAGCGCAGACCGCGCGCCCAGCGCGAGAAAACGTCGTCAGCAACGCGAGACAGCGCCGCCAGGCGCGCCTCGACGTTCAAGAGGATCTCGTCCGCGCTTTGCTTCGCTGGGGACGATTTTGAAGGAAGCTCGTTGGCGCCGGTGTGACACCAGCTATCGACCATTTCCCGGGTCATTTCGATGTGGCACTGCAGCCCGATGTGCTTTCCCAGGACGAATCCCTGCTCCGGGTTGAATGCGTTGGTCAGTGCACGTGTCGCCCCCGGAGGGAGGCCGAACACATCGTAGTGCCATTGAAAAGTCGTAAAGCGCTCACGACCGCCGAACCATTCGCGTAGATCGGGATGCGGTATTGTCACTTCGCCCCAACCGATCTCCGGGTTAGCGGTGCGCACGACATCGGCACCGAGCGCTTTCGCGAAAAGCTGTCCCCCGAGGCAAAAGCCGATGACCGGTACTTCGGCCGCAACGGCGTCGCGCAGCAGGCCCAGGAGTGGCGCGTTCCATGGAAGGTCGTCGTTGGCGCTCATCGGCCCACCCATCATCGCGATGCCGGCGAGCGCCCGCGGATCCGCCGGCACCATCTCGCCATGATCGAGCGCGATGAGTTCCCATGGAATGCCTTGCGCGTCGAGCCACTCGCCGAAGTGACCCGGGCCTTCGGTCGGCGAAAAGCGAAATAGGGCGATGGGCTTCATGCAGCTCGATACATTGTACCGTGCAGAGCACCGCTGAGCGCGCAGCTGCCGGTGTCCGGGGAGCCTCTCATCGCAGGGTCCGCGCCGGACTGGCGGTGCTATGATCCTCGCACGCATGACCACTGTCCGTACCCTGAGCCCAGCCCGCCGCCAGGATCTCGGTCTTACGCGACGCGAGTTCGCTATTCTGCGCAGACTCGACTCGCCGCAGAAAATCCAGATGTTTGTCAACGCGATCCCCATCAATCACGAGATTGGCGGAGAGACGATTCTTTCCGTGCGTGAAGTGCTGCTACAGCGCCGCGCGCATTGCATCGAGGCAGCATTCGTAGCAGCTTGCACACTTTGGACGAATGGCGAGACGCCTTTTGTCATGCATATGGATTGCGAATTGAACGACGATCCCCACGTCGTTGCGCTGTTCCGCCGCGCGGGCGCGTGGGGCGCGATTTCGAAGAGCAACGGAACGCACCTTCGGCATCGCGATGCCATCTATCGCAGCCTCCGCGAGCTTGCGATGTCCTATTTTCACGAGTACTTCGATAACCGCGGGCGAAAGAGCCTGCGCAGCTATTCGGCGTCATTCGACATGCGCAGGATCGATCCCGTGCTGTGGGTCACGGCCCGCAGCAGCTGCGAGCAAGCCAACGCGCAACTCGCGGCTTGGCGTCACTTCTCGCTGATATCGGCGCAGCAGCGCAGCCTGCTCTCGCGCCGCGATGCTTTCGAACGGCGGGCGGCGAAGACGGTGCAGTATCCGCGGCCGGTGAATCCTTTGAAGGGCCTATGAGCACCGCATCGAAGCACTCGTTGCTCGGAGCGGTATGGCGGCCTTCGCGCCCCAACGGACCGTACAGCGGGAAAGCTAACCCAGCTTGGTTAGAATCGTATTCAGGTCCTGCCTGGAATAGGCGCGCAGCGTCTGGGTTCGCACATTGCCTTGAGTGCCAATGGCGAGACCGAATGCAGTCATCGATGCGTCGTCGGGCGCCTCGAAAATCGCCACGACGTCGTAGCTACCGAGCGTCCAGTAGAAATCCTTGACCGTAACACCGAACTTCTTCGCGAGCTCGCGCACGGCGTCCGAGCGCTTGCCGGTGTCCTTGACGTTGCGAATCCCTTGATCCGTGAAGTTGCTCAAAACGATGTAAGTTCCCATGACCATCCTTTTTTAAGGCCGCTTTGACAATCAACAGCAGGGCAGGACACTGGCCTTGTTTCGTGCCCGCTCTCGACAAAATCAGCGCTTGTCACCTGGGGTACGGACGATCTCTGCGTACGCAGAATGGTTGTGAATCGATTCGAAATTCTCCGCTGCAATGCTGAAAGCTTCGAAGCGCGGATCCTCGATCACTCGCGCAGCGATTCCGCGCACGAGGTCCTCGACAAAGCGGGGGCGCTCGTAAGCGCGCTCGGTGACGTACTTTTCATCCGCACGCTTGAGCAGGCCATAGAGGTCGCAGGAGGCTTCCTCTTCGGCAAGGGTAATGAGCTCGTGAAGGCTAAAGGTGGCATTCGCGCGCGGACGCACGCCGAGCGTCAGGTGCGATCGCTGATTGTGGGCGCCGTAGTCGGCAATGGCCTTGGAGCTGGGACAAAGGCTCATCACCGGCACGATAACGCTGACGTCGAGCGTGCGCTTGCCGTCGGCCGCCTCTGCGGCCAGCCTTACCTCGTAATCCATCATGCTCTGCACCCCGGACACGGGTGCCATCTTGCGCAGGAACCACGGGAAGGCAAATTCTATCGAGCCTGCATCGGATTCAAGGCGCGAGAGCAATGTCTGAAGGAGCGCCGGCAAGGTGGCGATCGAAAGGGGATCGGTCATTTCATCAATCACCGAAACCAGCCGCGACATGTGCGTGCCTTTGCGCTCGGCCGGCAGAGCAACGTAGACGTTGCACGACGCAATGGTGCTCAATAGTTCGCCGTTGCCGTCGGCGAAGCGCATGGGATAGCGCAGGCCGCGAATGCCGACGCGGTCGATGGCGAGCTCGCGCACGTCAGCATGCGACTGAACGTCTGGAATTTCGGGTGCTTCCGGTCGGTTCATGGCTTGTCTGGAGATCTAAGCCGCGGGCTTGGCCACAGCCTTGATCGATGCGACCGACGCGACACCCAGCTCCGTGGGTCGCGCACCGAAACGCTCGGCGACCGCGGCGCAAATTCCCCTGGAATCGAGCCCGCAACGCTCGAGGAGCAACGCTGGGTCACCGTGATCCAGGAACGCATCGGGCAAGCCGAGATGCAGGATGGGCATGACGATATTTTTTTCCGCCAGAGCCTCCGCCACCGCGCTGCCGGCACCGCCGGCAACAACGTTCTCCTCGACGGTGACCAGGAACTCGTGGGACTTCGCAAGCCATTCGATCAAATCGGTATCGAGCGGCTTCACGAAGCGCATGTTGGCCACTGTCGCGTCGAGCTCCTCTGCCGCGGCGAGCGCCGGATGCAGCATGCTGCCGAAGGCGAGAATCGCGACGCGATGGCTGCGGCGTTTGCTTTCGCGGCGCAGCTCTCCTTTGCCGATCGGCAGCGCACGCATTTCATGTTGCACGCGGACGCCGGGGCCGCTTCCCCGCGGATAGCGCACCGCACTGGGTGTATCGAGCGTAAATGCCGTGTAGAGCATCTGCCGGCACTCGTCCTCGTCAGCCGGAGCCATCACCGTCGTGTTGGGGAGACAACGAAGGTAGCTCAAGTCGAAGCTACCGGCGTGCGTCGGCCCGTCAGCTCCGACAAGACCCGCGCGGTCGACCGCGAACATCACGGGCAGATTCTGCAGCACCACGTCGTGGATCAACTGGTCGTAAGCACGTTGCAGGAAAGTGGAATAGATCGCGACCACCGGTTTGACTCCCTCGCACGCCAGTCCCGCGGCGAAGGTCACGGCGTGTTGCTCGGCGATGCCGACGTCGAAATATCGTTCCGGGTATTCCTGGGAAAAGCGAACCATCCCCGATCCTTCGCGCATCGCCGGGGTGATCCCGATCAGCCTCTGATCGCGCTTGGCCATGTCGCACAGCCAATCGCCAAAGACTTGCGTATAGGACGGTTTGCCAGCGGGTTTGGCGACAATGCCGACAGCGGGATCGAACTTTGTCACCCCGTGATAGAGAATCGGGTCGTCCTCGGCGCGCGGATAGCCGTGGCCTTTACGCGTCATGACGTGCAAAAGCTGGGGTCCCGAAAGCTGCTTCACGTTGGAGAGCGTTCGCAGCAGCGTGTCAAGATCATGCCCGTCTATGGGGCCGATGTAGTTGAATCCGAATTCCTCGAAAAGCGTCCCGGGGAGCACCATGCCTTTCATGTGCTCTTCCCATCGCTTGGCCAGTTCCTTGACCGGCGGCACCTTGGAGAGCACTTCCTTACCGCCGCGACGCTCGCTGTTGTAGACGCGGCTCGATAGCAATCGGGCAAGATAGCCGTTGAGCGCGCCCACCGGCTCCGAGATCGACATGTCGTTGTCGTTGAGAACGACCAGCAGGTCGGCGCCGGCCGCGCCGGCATTGTTGAGACCTTCGACCGCCATTCCGGCACTCATCGCGCCATCGCCGATCACTGCAACGCACTTGCGGCTCTCGCCTTTGCGCTTGGACCCGATGGCCATGCCCAGCGCGGCGGAGATGGACGTCGACGAGTGAGCCGTTCCAAAGGTATCGTAATCGCTCTCGACGCGGCGCGGGAAGCCGGCGATGCCACCCCATTGGCGAAGCCTCGCCATGCCGGCACGCCGGCCTGTCAGAATCTTGTGCGCATAGGTCTGGTGACCGACGTCCCACACCAGACGATCGTCGGGAGTGTTGAACACGTAGTGCAGCGCGATGGTCAGCTCGATGGTGCCGAGATTCGACGATAGATGTCCCCCCGTCTGACTGACCGACTTGAGAACGAAATCGCGCAACTCGCGGGCAACTTGCGGCAACTGGCTCTTGTCGAGCCGGCGCAAATCTGCGGGCGTGCTGATCTTGTCGAGCAGCATCAATGGGAGCGAGTCGTGAGCCAGTCGGCAATTTCGCCGAGCCGGCGCGCAGCTGTTCCGAAGCGGCCCAGCGCGGCGCGTGCTTCCTCTCGCAAGACCTGAGCGCGCTCCCTGGCGGCGGATGGGCCGAGCAGCGAAACGTACGTGGATTTTCGCTGGGCCGCGTCCTTGCCCGCAGTCTTGCCCAGGCTCTGCGCGGTGCCTTCGACGTCGAGAACGTCGTCGACAACCTGAAATGCCAGCCCGATGGCCGACGCGTAACGGTCGAGTGCGTCGTTATCGTCGGCACCCATGGACCGGCCACAGTCCGCGCCGAGGCGAACCGCCGCCTGGATTAGCGCACCGGTTTTGAGTCGGTGCATGGTTTCGAGTTCACTCAGTCTGAGCATTGTTCCCGTGTTCGCGAGATCGAGCGCCTGTCCGCCGGCCATGCCCCGAGACCCGGCTGCACGCGCGAGCAGTGGGAGTTGCGCGCGCGGATCGCGCAAATTGGCGCCAGCGAGAACCTCGAAGGCGAACGCCTGCAGCGCGTCCCCCGCGAGAAGCGCCGTCGCTTCCCCGAAGGCAACATGGCATGAAGGCTTGCCTCGCCGCAGGGCGTCATCATCCATGCACGGAAGGTCGTCATGAATGAGCGAATACGCATGGATCAACTCGACCGCCGCGGCAGGGCCGTCGACGATGCACGGATCGCTGCCGCTGACTTCGCCCGCGGCGTAGGCCAGCAACGCTCGAACGCGCTTGCCTCCGTCCAGAACCGCGTAGCGCATCGCCTGGTGCAATGACTGCGGTGGCTCGTCGCCACGCGGCATGCACCTTTCAAGCACCGCGCCGACGCGTTGCGCGCGGTCTTGGGACCAGATCGGAAAGGCGACGTCAGGGTTCATTGCCGTTGTCCGCCGCGGCACCGTCGGGAGTGAACGCTTTGAGCACTCCCTTTTCGAGGACCTGCACTTGTTGCTGAGCGTCCTTGAGAGCGGCCTGACAATACTGGAGCAGCTCTGCGCCTCTTTTGTAAGCTGCGAGCGCATCGGCAAGCGGCAGTTGGCCACCCTCCATGGTCGCGACGATGGTTTCCAACTCGGCGAGCGCGGCCTCGAAGGTCTTGGGCGTCGCTCGGGGTTCTTCTGGCATGGGGGGCGAGAGTTGGGAGGGCAAGCACGCGCTTGGCAAGCTCAAAATCGCTTGCTAACCATTGAAGCTACCCCAACTGACCGATTGCGGTCAAACTTGACGACGCATGGAACTTCGTCATGGACGAAGGGTCCATAGAGCGTTATAATTACAGCCTAATTTGACGACGCAGCCTGCCTACGACCGTTCCGTAGTTGGCTGACTTAGCAAAGCGGTTGGGAGGCGGTGGTCCGCCTCTTATATTGTTTGTTGGGTTGGCTTTTACGAAGAGGACAGGCAGATGTCGAATCTGGCAACTGCGGATCGGCTCCGACGCGCCACGTCACAGCTTCCCGCGTCATCGTACTGCGATCCCGCGGTACTCGAGCTCGAAAGGAATCTCCTTTTCACCCGCGGTCCCGGCTACGTTGGGCACGAGCTGATGGTGCCGAATCCTGGCGACTATTACGCGCTCGCCTGGCGCGACAACGCGCAAGTGCTGGTGCGCAACAGCTCGGAAGTCGAGCTCTTGTCGAACATCTGCCGCCATCGTCAGGCGATCATGCTCCAAGGGCGCGGCAACTCGTCCAATATCGTCTGCCCGATCCACCGCTGGACCTACGATCTGAAGGGCACGCTGCTGGGCGCTCCGCATTTTGAAGAGCAGCCGTGCGCGAAGCTCGATAGCACGTCTTTGCAGAGCTGGCATGGGCTGCTCTTTGACGGCGTGCGAAGTCTCTCGAGCGACCTGGCAGCGTTAAGCGTCGCACGCGACTTCGATTTTTCGGGGTACATGCTCGATCGTGTCGAGGTGAAGGAGCTCCACTACAACTGGAAGACGTTCGTCGAGGTCTACCTGGAGGATTATCACGTCGGACCGTTTCATCCCGGGCTCGGGCAGTTCGTCACCTGCGACGATCTTCGCTGGCAGTTCAGCGACCGCTACTCGGTGCAGACGGTCGGCGTGAATGCGGGCCTCGCCAAACCCGGTACTAAGGCCTACGAACGCTGGCATAAAGCCGTGCTCGAGTATTACCGCGGCAAAGCTCCGACCCACGGCGCTATCTGGGTGACTCTCTACCCCAACATCATGCTCGAGTGGTACGCCCACGTGCTCATCATCAGCACGCTCATTCCGCGCGACGTTCACCATACGACCAATGTCGTCGAGTTCTACTATCCCGAGGACATCGGGCTGTTCGAGCGCGAGTTCGTCGAGGCGGAGCAGGCTGCGTACATGGAGACTGCAGTCGAGGACGACGAGATCGCCATGCGCATGGAGGACGGAAGGCGTGCGCTGTGGCGAAGCGGACGCAGTGAGATCGGCCCCTACCAGTCGCCCATGGAAGACGGGATGCAGCATTTTCACGAATTCCTTCGCGCCGAGCTCGAACCCCGTCTGTAGCGATCTGTCCTACCTTCTCCCCGTCGGCAGTGCCTGCGCACGCCGGCGTTAGGCAGTGATCTCTCCCGAACCTTGGAAAACATACGCACAATTACTGCCCTCGCCGCGCTGGCGGCGACGCTCTCCGCACCGCTTGCGGCCGCCCCGACCGCGCCTTCCATTCCCTACGAGAAATACCGACTCAGCAATGGCCTCGAGGTCATCCTCGCGCAGGATCGCAGCCTTCCACTGGTCGCCGTCGATATCTGGTACCACGTCGGCGCGGCCAACGAGGAGTCGAGCCGAACGGGATTCGCGCATCTGTTCGAGCACATGATGTTCACGGGTACGAAGCACGTACCGCGCGGCGTGGCGGAGAAGCTGCTTGAAGCGGCAGGTGGCAGCGACTCCAACGCGACTACTTCCTTTGATCGCACCAATTATTTCGACACGGTACCGTCGAATCAGCTGGAGCTCGCCCTCTGGGCGCACGCCGATCGCATGGGGTATCTGCTCGATTCCCTGGACCAGACGGCGCTTTCCAATCAACAGGACGTGGTTCGCAACAAACGTCGGCAACGCATCGAGAATCAGCCGTACGGCATCGTCGACGAAGCTGTGTTCCATGCGCTCTTTCCCGTGGGACACCCGTACCGGCCCGTTGTCATGGGCTCGCACGTCGACATTCAGTCGGCGCGGCTGGCCGACGTGCGCGATTTCTTCAAGCGCTATTACCGCCCGAACAATGCGACGCTAGTGATAGCCGGCGACTTCGACCCGAGCAACGCCAAGAAGCTGGTGCAGAAATAC
>VBCY01000421.1 GCA_005882995.1 Betaproteobacteria bacterium | reverse complement strand
AAAGATTCTTGGGCAGGCGGCGCGGCAGCTTCGGCGACTTCACGCGCAGCGTCGGATCGGCAACGATGCTTCCCTGCATCACATGCAGACGATAGAAGCGTCGCACCGACGAAAGTCTGCGGTTGATGGAACTCGCCTTCGCCTTGGCGCGGAATTGCGCTGCGAGAAAAGCCTCGACGTCATTGCGCGCGGCGGACAGCAAATGCTTGCCCGCGTCGTGGTCGAGCCAGCGCGCCCACGAGACAAGATCCCGACGGTAGCTCTCGAGGCTGGTCGCGGCGAGCCCGTCCTGCAGCCACACCTGATCGCAGAAGGCGTCGATCAGCGCGCCGGGATCACGCTCCGAATCGGTAACCTTCATGTGTGAGCAGCCAGCGCTTGATCGCAATCGGTTCGCCATCGGTAACGCCCATGAAGCCGCCGAGCGAGCCCTGACTGCCAACGACGCGATGGCAGGGGATCACCAAGGCAATGGGATTCGCGCCGCAGGCGCCACCCACAGCGCGCGGCGCACTATGCACGAGTCTTGCGAGCTCGCCGTAGGTGCGCGATTCGCCAACCGGAATCCTGGCCAAGGCTTCCCGCACTTTGCGCTGAAAGTCGCTACACGCGGGCGCGAGTGGCAAGGTGAAGCGCCAATGCGGGTCGGCAAGATAGCGCTCGATCTGCCGGCATGTGCGCTCTGCGATTGAGTCAGTCGGAGACTGCGCACGTCCTCGAGCGCTGAGAAATTCGATGCCGGTGACCGCTCCGCCGCCGGTGCGGATTCCAAGGATGGCAAACGGCGTACGCATCTTCGCAGCGTAGACGGTTGGAGATCCAGTAGATGGTTGACGCATGGTTTCCCTCACCCCTTCCCCTCTCCCGCGGGGAGAGGGGTTAATTTTTGTCGCCTCTCCCTCCGGGAGAGGTCGACGCGCGCCAGCGCGTCGGGTGAGGGAATGCCACGCAACGTGCTTCCCTCACCCCTGCCCCTCTCCCTCGGGGAGAGGGGTTGAATTCGTCCCGGCGCTCGATCCGGGCTACGGTTGTTTTCACTCGTGTATTCCTCCAACTCTTACTGCCTTAACCGAATTTCATCTGCTGCGGCAGCGCGGTCACCAGCGATGGAAAAAAATAGATCGCCATCGTTGCGATGATCATAAGGTAGAACATCGGCAACGCCTGCCTTGCGATCCAGGTAATCTGCCTGCCGGTCATACCCTGAAGCATGAACAGATTGAATCCGACCGGTGGCGTAATCTGCGCCATCTCCACGACCAACACGATGAAGATGCCGAACCAGACGAGATCGATGCCGGCGCCCTGAACCGTCGGCAGGATCACGCCCATGGTCAACACAATCATCGAAATGCCATCGAGAAAGCACCCCAGTATGATGTAGAACGCCATCAGTGCCAGGATCAGCGCAAGTCGCGAAAGGTGCAGCCCGCTGATCCATGCGGCGAGATGCCGCGGCAACCCGATGTAACCCATGGAGAGCGTGAGGAACGCCGCGCCGGCAAGGATCAAGGCGATCATGCAATAAAGGCGCGTGGCCCCGAGCAGGCTGTCTCGGAACGTCATCCAGTTCAGCGATCCCTGGAAAGCCGAGATCACCAATGAGCCGACGACGCCGAACGCTGCCGCTTCGGTCGCGGTGGCGATGCCGGCGTAAATGGAGCCCAGCACCGCGGCGATGAGCAGCACCACCGGAATCAAATGGCGCGACGCGTAGAGCTTCTGCCGGATCGTCGTACGGGTCGCTGACTTGGGAATTTTGTCCGGGTGGAGCAGCGCCCACGCGGTGATATAGCCCGAGAAGAGCAAAGCCAGTAGCAGTCCCGGAATCACGCCGGCGATGAACAGGTGGGCGATGGAAACGTTCGCCGACACTCCGTACACGATCATGATGATCGACGGCGGAATCAGAAGGCCAAGTGTGCCGGCGCCTGCCAGCGTGCCCACGGTGATGTCTTCAGGATAGCCGCGGCTCTTCAACTCCGGGAGCGTCATCTTGCCGATGGTGGCGCAAGTCGCGGCCGACGAGCCCGACACTGCTGCGAAAATGGTGCAGCCGATAATGTTGGTGTGCAGCAGCCTGCCGGGAACACGCTCGAGCCACGGCGCCAATCCCTTGAACATGTCCTCGGACAAGCGCGTGCGGAACAGAATCTCTCCCATCCACACGAATAACGGCAGCGCGGTGAGCGTCCACGACGAAGCACTGCCCCAGATGGTGACAGCCATGGCGTCGCCGGCCGGCCGCGACGAGAATAGCTCCATGCCGATCCAGGCGACTCCCGCGAGTGAAAGACCGATCCATACGCCGCTGCCAAGCAACCCAAAGAGGGCGACGATCAACAGCGCGGTGATCAACAGTTCCATGGCTCACTCGATATGCGCAGGCTCGGTATCGGGCTTGCGCGACACGCGTCGGCCGCGCAGTTCGGCGACCAACTGGTCGATGAAGGCGATGGCAAGGATGACGTTGCCGACCGCCATCGAGAGCTGAGGAATCCACAGCGGAGTCGCGTCGTTCCCTGTCGAGATGTCGTGCAGCATCTGCGATTGCCACGCCAGACGCACGCTGAACCAGGCGAATCCTATGGACAGCACCGTTGCAACCGTCAGTGACCACCGTTCCAGGATCCTTTTCCCGGTCAGGCCGGCATGCTCGAGAATGAGGCTCACGCGGATATGTTCGCCACGCACCAGGGTGTGGGCGAGCGCGAGAAAGCCGGCGCCGGCCATGAAGTAGCCGGCGTAGGCGTCGGTGCCGCGCACCTGGAATCCGAGCAGCCGGCCGCCAACGCCGAGCAGCACCATCGAGAGCGTACCTATCAAAAACAACGCCGCCACGTAGGCGGCGGCGTCGTAAAGCGCGTCGAGGGCTCGTCGCATCACGTCACATTTTTTTGTAGGCGTCGATGACGCCCTGGCCATCCGTGCCTGCCTGCTTGATCCACTCCGAGGTCATCGCCTCGCCGATCTTCTTGAGCTCTCCGGCGAACGCGGGCGAAGGGGGCGCGACTGTCATGCCGTTCTTGGCCAGTTGCTCCAGATACCACTTGGTCTTTTCTTCCGACAGTTTCCAACCGCGGGCTTCGGCATCGGCAGCGGCCTTGAGCAGCGCGTCCTGGCTCGCCTTGTCGAGCGCTGCAAAGGCCTTTTCGTTGACGAACACGATGTTCTTGGGCAGCCAGGCCTGCGCGTCATAGAAGTACTTGACCTGTTCCCAGGCCTTGGAGTCGTAGCCGGTCGCGCCGGAAGTGATGTTGGCGTTCACGGCGCCGGTCGCCATGGCTTGTGCAAGCTCTGCCGCCTGGATTGTCACCGGCTGTGCTCCTGCAAGCTCGGCGATGCGCGAGGTCGCCGGATTGTAGGTTCGCATTTTCAAGCCTTTCAAGTCTGCGAGCGAGGCAAGCGACTTGTTCGAATAGATGCCCTGCGGCGGCCACGGAACGGCGTAGAGAATCCGCATCCCCTGCTTGGCGAACCGCTCATCGAGTGCCTTGCGCGATGCCTTCCACAGTTTGGCGGCGTCAGGGTAGCCGGTGGCGAGGAAAGGGATCGAGTCGACGCCGAACAGCGGATCTTCATTGGAGTACGCAGAAATGAGGACCTCGCCGATCTGCGCCTGATCGGTCTGCACTGCGCGTTTGATCTCGTTCGCCTTGAACAGCGATGCATTGGCGTGAACCGTGATCTTGAGCTTGCCGCCGGTGGCTTTGTCGACATCGGCGGCGAACTGATTGATGTTCTCCGTATGGAAGTTGGTTGGCGGGTACGCGGTCGGCATGTCCCACTTGGTCTGCGCGCTCACCGACCACGTTGCGCAGACGGCTGCGGCGGCGATCAATGCCTGGATTCGCGTCATGAGCCTTCCCCCGTGGAATTGCTATCGAAAGCCCAACGCTAAGTCACCCTCTGTGGTATGTCAACGGCCAAGCGTTTTCGGGCACAATGAGGCGACCGTTGCGCGAGCGCCTGCTGCACACCTTTGCTTCCGTCTTATTTGAGACTTATGCAACTGAGTGACATTTGACCCTCACCCGCGCTGTCGCGCACCCCTCTCCCTGTGGGAGAGGGGTTGGGGGTGAGGCCAGCTCATCCGCATTGCAACCGGTGTCGCGCAGTTAGGAAACGCCATGAGCTCGCAATCCGCCCAAGCTTCCCGCTGGCAATTCTGGATCGACCGCGGCGGCACATTCACGGATATCGTTGCCCGTCGTCCGGATGGCGCGTTGATCACGAACAAGCTGCTCTCCGACCATCCGGAGCGTTATCGTGACGCAGCCGTCGCCGGCATCCGCGAGATGCTTGGCGTGCCGCGCGATGCGCCGATCCCGGTCGAAGCCATCGAAGCGGTGAAGATGGGAACCACGGTCGCGACCAACGCGCTTCTGGAGCGCAAGGGCGAGCGTACTGTGCTCGCCATCACCCGCGGCTTTGGCGACGCCTTGCGCATCGCCTACCAGAATCGCCCCAAGCTTTTCGTGCGCCGCATCGTGCTTCCTGCGCTGGTGTACGAGCGCGTGGTGGAGATCGACGAGCGCATTGGCGCGCGCGGCGATATCGTGCGCGAGCTCGATCTGGGCGCAGCGGAGCGCGACCTACGCGCGGTCTATGACGACGGAATCCGTGCCTGCGCGATCGTGCTCGTGCACGGATATCGTTATCCGCAGCATGAGCGTGCCGTCGAGAAGTTGGCTCGCGCCATTGGCTTCGAGCAGGTGTCCGTAAGCCATGAAGTAAGTCCGCTGATGAAGCTGGTCTCACGCGGCGATACGACCGTAGTCGATGCGTACCTTTCCCCCATACTGCGGCGCTACGTCGCCCAGGTCGAGGAAGATCTTTGCGGAGGGCGACAAGGGTCAAAGACGCGGCTCCAGTTCATGCAATCGTCCGGCGGGTTGACCGATGCGCATCGGTTTCAGGGGAAGGATGCCATCCTGTCCGGCCCCGCCGGAGGCGTCGTAGGCATGGTTCAAGTGTCGCGGCAGGCGGGCTTTGAGAAGATCATCGGCTTCGACATGGGTGGAACTTCGACCGACGTCACGCACTATGCCGGGGAGTACGAGCGAGCCTTCGACACCGAGGTCGCAGGTGTTCGCTTGCGCGCACCGATGATGCGCATCCACACGGTGGCTGCGGGCGGCGGCTCCATTTGCAGCTTCGACGGATCGCGCTTTCGCGTCGGCCCGGAGTCGGCGGGTGCGAATCCAGGTCCCGCGTCGTATCGCCGCGGCGGTCCTCTGACCGTGACCGACTGCAACATCATGGTCGGCAAGATAGATCCTGCGCTTTTCCCCAAAGTTTTCGGGCCGAGCTCCGATTTGCCGCTCGACGCCGATGCCGTGGGCAAGAAATTCGAATTCGTGGCAAAGGAGCTGGCTGCCGCGACAGGACATGTGCGCTCCGCCGAGGAAATCGCCGAGGGTTTCCTCAGGATCGCGGTGGAAAACATGGCCCACGCGATCAAACACATCTCGGTTGAGCGCGGGTACGACGTCACCGAATATGTGATGTGCTGCTTCGGTGGCGCCGGAGGCCAGCACGCCTGTGCCGTTGCCGACGCGCTCGGCATGACGCGCGTCTTCATCCATCCGCTCGCCGGCGTGCTCTCGGCCTACGGCATGGGGCTCGCCGATGTTCGCGCACTGCGGCAGAAGGCGGTCGAAGCGCGGCTGTCGACAACTGCCCTCGTCGGATGCCAGTCAGTCTTCGTCGAGCTCGCGAATAAGGCGCGCAGCGAAGTCGAAGCGCAAGGGATCGCGGCGCAACGTATATCGCTCAAGCACACCTTGCAGCTCAAGTACGACGGCACGGACACGACGTTGGAGATTCCGATCGCGGGCAGCTTCAGCCCTGATAACGACATCGTCGCGACGCTCACGAACGAGTTCGAACAGCGCTATCAGACTCACTACGGGTTCCTGATGCCGGCAAGGTCGCTGGTGGTCGAGGCCGTGGCGGTGGAAGCCATCGGCACCGCGACGACAGTCGAGGAAGCGGCGCCGGTGTTTTCTCCGCGCGGCAGCGACCTAGCGCGCACGAAAACAAACCGTGTGTTCACCGGCGGCGACTGGCATGCGGCCCCGGTCTACGCGCGCGAAGACCTGCAACCGGGCGATCGGCTTGCGGGTCCGGCCGTCATTGCCGAGAAAAATGCGACGACGGTGGTCGAGCCTGGCTGGGCGGCGACCCTCACCGAGCGCGACCATCTCGTCCTCGAGCGCGAGGTTCCCCTGGAGCGTGGGCATGCAATCGGAAC
>VBCY01000420.1 GCA_005882995.1 Betaproteobacteria bacterium | reverse complement strand
GACCGTAACGGAGCAGGCGGCGGGATGTGTCAGGTTCGCGAATGTGCCGCAGCGCCGCCCTTCAGCTTGAAGCTCACCAGCGTGCGAAGTTTAGCGGGCATCACCGGCTTCAAGAGATAGTGAAAGCCTTTTTCCTCGGCCATCGATACGATCTGGGGATCGGCGCTGCCGGTCACCAGGATCGCAGGCACGGCACATCCGAATCGTCCGCGAATCGAATCGATAGCGTCGAGTCCGTTGCCGCTTCCCGGCAGCCGGTAATCCGCGATAATCAGATCAGGCGCGCGGGTCATGGCGAAGCAACCCGCCTCGGCATCGGTGACATTGGCGTGCACGCTGACCTCCATGCCCCAACCGCTCAGCAAAGATTTCATGCCGGCCTGTACCTCGGCGTCGTCTTCAATCACGACCACAGTCTTGCCTGCAAGAAGGTCTATGCTGGGTAGTGCTTCAATCGCACGGCGCGAGGGCTGCGCTGTTTCTCTTCCTGCGGGTACCTGAAAGCGAAAGACTGTTCCCTTTCCAGGGCGGGACCGCAAAGCGAGCTCGTGCCCAAGCAGGTTGCACAACCGCCGGACGATGGACAACCCGAGCCCGAGGCCCTTGCGCCTGTCCCGTTCGGGATTCTCGAGCTGCACGAACTCGTCGAAAATTCGTTCGCGCTCTTCTTCGGGGATGCCGGCGCCGGTATCCCACACTTCGAGCCAGAGACGGCCTCCACGGTTGCGGCAGGCAACCAGGACGCCGCCGCTTCGTGTGTAGCGGATGGCGTTGGAAATAAGATTGCGCAAGATGCGCTCGACCAGGATGGGGTCGCTGAACAGAAACCTTCCAGTGGAACGCACGCGAAGCGTCAGCCCTTTCATCGCCGCTTCAGCTTCAAACTCCAGCCGAAGCTTGTCCAGCAATTGGCGAATCGAAAAGTGAGAGGTGTTCGGCGTGATCTTTCCCGAGTCGAGCCTCGACATGTCGAGCAGCTCATTGAACAGCTCCTCCAACGCCTCCATCGATGCACTGATTGTGTTGGTGAGAGCGACAACGTCGGGATCCTTCACTTTTTCGGCGAGAGAACCTGCAAGCAGTCCCATTGCATGCAGAGGCTGCCGCAGATCATGATTCGCGGCGGCGAAGAACTGGGTTCTGGCGCGATTCGCCGCTTCCGCCTGCACCTTCGCATCCTCGGCCGCCTTGCGCGCCCGGTCGAGCTCTTCGTTCTGCACCGAAAGCCGGCGCGTTATCGCCTCGTTCTCGAACCGCAGCCGCAACGATTCCGTGAGAATGCGATTGTAATTGCGGCCGAAGGAAAACAGCGCCATACCCGATACGAACGCAATCAGCGCAAGCGTCAGGTTATCAGTGGTTCCTTCGATCACATTGCGCACCACCAACGGGACCATGGCAGGCAGGATGAAAGCGTAGAACGACTGCAGGTGCGCGCCGATGAGGAGCAGCCCGGCGGAGGTGACACTGATCACCAGCGCCATCAGGAAAGCCTGATGAACCGGAGATCCCGGTACGAACAGCAGGAACGAAGCTGCGCCCCAAAGCACGCCCGAAATTCCCGAGCCGATGGCCCAGAGCGTGCCCCACCGGCTGACTGCCTGCTTGTCCGGCAGGCGCCGGTCGAAGCGATAGCTCAAAACGAGCCGCCACACCTGGTTGGCGACCATGCACCCCGCCCATCCCACCAGCAGGTTCGTTTGAACAACGCGCCAGAACACCAGCACAACGACTGCGACGCCGAGCAGCACCCCGAAAGTCGAGACGCGCAGACCGCGATAGAGCAAACGGACTTGTTCGGCCTGGATGAGCGCGTCCAGTGACGCGTCGGTGTCGGCAAGCGCCTGCTGCCTGGAAGGCTTCATCGAGTGACGGCTATCGCGCTGCCGCGGTTGCTTGAGCGGTGCAGTTCGACCGGCGAAGAGCGCACCGTCTCCTCACGCTTCCACATGGGCAGTATTTCTCCGCGTTCGTCGCTCAAGCGCCACGGTTGCATCACGTGAGCCCGGTGCGACTCCGAGTCGAAGTCGGAAGTGGTGAACGGCACGCTGTCCGACTCGGGATAGGGCTCTTCTTCTCCCGTGATGAACGCCCGGTGCGCAGGCAGCGGCTGCCAGTCGAAGAACGACTCGTACACCGCCGCCAACGACGCGAAGATGGACCCGCTGGGCAAAAGCGCTGAGATGTCGCGTGCTGCCTTCAAGCATGCGCGACTGAAGCAGAATACTTCGCGATGCAGACGTTTGTATGCGGCGATGAAGTCGGTCACGCTCATGTGCCGAGGCTCGGTAACGAGCGTATAGCCGTTGAAATCCTGCAGCAGTGCGTTCGGCAACAGCTTCGGACCCTTGTTTCTCACGACATCGTCAAACAGCGGCGTTCCCGGAAATGGCGTTTCGAACGCAATATAGGTCGGAATCGTGAGACCGCATTCGACGAGTTGCCTGGGAATCGATTCCAGGTATTCGCGGGTGTCGTTTGCCGGACTCAGCATCAGTCCCGATGCAACCAGTATGCCATGGCGGTGACAGCGGTCGATCGCCTGGCGTGTCTTGCGCACGACGTTCTGGTGCTTTGCCATTGCGGTCAGCGTTTCTTCGTTGAAGCTTTCGAGCCCGACAAAGAGATATCGGCAACCACTGCGGGCCATGGTGGCGACGAGCTCTTCCTGGCAGATGACGTTGAAAGTCACGCAGGACGCCCACCACAACCCAAGCGGCTCGACCGCTGCGCAGAACGCTTTGAGATAGGGCAGATTGCCACCGAGATTATTGTCGTAGAACGCGGCGAAACGCCGCTTCAGCGGCGACCAGCTCCGACGGGCAATGCGCGTCGACTCGTATAAGTCGCGACGCACGTCAGCGAGGTCGCGGGTCAGAAAGCGAGTACCCGTCGCGGTGAGCGTGCAAAAACGGCAGCTGAAGGGACATCCCCGGGTAATCTCCATGCTCTGCGTCGAGACTTGCTGCGTCGCGAGCAAATCGAATCGCGGCGTCGGCGGTGCATGTCGCAGAAGCCTGGGTGCCAGGTAATGGGGCTTCAGCCGCTTATGCGAGAAATCCTCGTAGACCGCCGGGATGGTCGCTTCGGGATCACCGGAAACGACGGCATCGAAATAAGGTGCACAGAGGTCGGGATAGAGCGTTGCCATCGGCCCTCCCAGCACCGTCTTGGCGCCGCGCCGACGCCAGTAGTGTGAGACCTGACGGGCACGATCGAAGTCCGAATGAAGGCAGGAGAGGAATAGCAGGTCATAATCGCGCGACCAGTCCGGGTCGGTCCACGTGTCGTTAATGACCTCGCAATCGACCTGCGGGGGAAGCAAGGCCGCGATCAATGCGCCGACTTGCGGCTGCAGAAACCCCCGGTGATGGCGTCCGCGCCGGTGATAATCGGTGAAGACCGAGATGATGCCGACTCTCATGGTGTGGCCTCAGGCGCGCCATGGCAGCGACTTTCGGTTACGCGCCGCGCTCGATTGTCCGTGCGGTTCATGACTTCACCATAGCGTTAGAGCGCTAACGAAGGAACTCCTGGACGCTTTCATGGGTCACGGGCTCAACCGCGAAGCCCTGATGCTTGCAGGCGGCGGCACGATAGCCTGGCGCCGCAGTCGCGTCGGTCGTCGACCACACCCGCGCAACCGGCTTGATCTTTCCGGTCACGGTGAGGATGTCCTGCACATCGTAAGGACGTGCTCCGCTCCAATAGCGCTGCATGCCGATGAGCGCCTTGTCTGAATCGGAATCGGACTCGCACAGCGCTGAGAGCAAGTAGAGAAGCGACTTGTCGTAGACCCCTGGAACCTGCCAGTAGTCGCCCTCGATCTCGTCCTTGAGCGCGAACAGGCGGTAGTGCCTCACCCGGCGGCCAAACACGCCACTGTCCATGGTCGCCGCGAAGCGCTCGAAGGAAAGCGCCGCGGCGATGAAGACAATATCCGCCCTGACCTCCCCGGGCAGCTCTCGGTCCATCGCGTAGAGCAGGCGATCGATATAGGCCGTGCCACCGCTGTGCCCGATCAGCGTCAAACGCATGTCGGTGGTACACGTTCTCTTCAGACGTTCCAGGAACGCCGTGCCTCCAAACACTGTGCCATCGCTCTGGAACGCCTGATCGATATCGTTTTTCATCGTCCCCCATAGATCAGTGAGCACCTTATCCAAACGGATCGCGATCGCAACCTCTTCGATCAGTGTCGTATAGAGCCCGTGATCGTGTCCCGACCGGAAGCGTTCCCAAAGGCGCCGCAAGATGTTCGAGCCAATGGTTGCCGTGAACCGTGTTGTCTCGTCAAGCATTCCGCCCAAATCCGATACATCGCGCTCCAGGTCTTTCTCGAATGCGTCAATGCGCTGACTCGTCTGACTAACCGGCGGCAGGATCACGTCTGGCTTCCGTCGCGACCAGATGGAGTCCACGATGCGCCCCACGGCGCCGAGTGTCGTCAATCGCGGCGGCGGATCGTCGCGCGAGAGATTCCCTATGGCGCGAAGCAGGTCGCCCCGCGAATCCTTGAGCTTCAGCACGTCGGAGAGCTGCCGGCTGAAAAACAGGATGTGTTGCTCGACGACGCGTCGAATCACCCGATTCTCAGCAAACGGGTAGAGCCAGCCTTGCACCGCCGTCAGCAGATCTGAGTTCCAGATGAAGAAAAACGGATACGCCCCCGCCTTCCTGTATCCGTCGACAAGCTTCTCCGCCTCCGCCATGCCGGAGCTGCGGTCTACCAGACCGCCGTGGAAGAACACGGCCAGGTGATTGGTTCGGGACTTCTCGAACGCGTCGAAGGCGTCGTCGAATTGCGCGCGAGTCGTCCAGTCAAACTTCCCATGGCGCACATCGATATAGTCCCGCGTGGTCAGCCTTGGCGACCTTGATGTCATTGCGCCCCCCTGCACTTCCGTCGGCGGCCGCTCGATAATGGCGCGCCGAACATACTTTGCAGCATCGACTGTGGGTGCGCAACCTCATGATGCGATGGCGCCGGCCCTGGCCCATGCAACGAGGAGCGCGAACAATAGCGAGGCGAGCACGGTCGCCATGGGTGAGGCGGCGGACGACAAGGCGACCGCTGCTGTCAGAGTGGCTCGTTGGATGCACATGATCTGCTCTCCTGTTTAGAGCCGCCGAATCACGGCCGGCTTGCAGACGGCGACGTCGACGCCCCGGAATCGCCGCCGCCGTTCAGACCTGTCGCGGATTCCGCCGGAGCCAGCTTCCAATGCCGGGATGCAGTCGGCCATGGCGAGCTGAAGAGTCCGATGACTTCCTGGGTCGCAGGATCAAGCGACGAAACGGCCCACGCCGCGAAACCGCCAAAGACACTTGCGCTGATGACGGTGGAAACCA
Source organism: Betaproteobacteria bacterium (assembly GCA_005882995.1). Taxonomy (GTDB): domain Bacteria; phylum Pseudomonadota; class Gammaproteobacteria; order Burkholderiales; family Casimicrobiaceae; genus PALSA-1003. The sequence goes on along the minus strand of VBCY01000420.1, from coordinate 40,620 downwards.
GAAATGCAATGAGTCTCAGCAGGTATGCACGTCTGTTCATGGGCTCTCCCCTCTTCTCGGCAGGTTGCTTTTTCGCAGACCGGCGTTGTTTTTGCCGTGGGCCGCCGGTCCTGTGTCCTCGGGTCGAAGGCTGCAATCGATCCATGGAGCAACGTTAAACAAATCGAAGAGGCAAATCGTCGCCCGTTTCGCTCATCATTATTGGTACGCGAGCGAGCAGAGGGTGAGCGCGAGGCACCCATTGCGGTCACCCGTTTGGGTGAGTAAGGGCCGCGCCCGGGAGGGGTAGTATCATCGTGCACTTCGATCGAGGGCAGCGGAAACGCGGCTTTCGCAAGTGGGCAAACTCAGGGAGAGCAGCGATGCAATACGACGCTTCGTTGAAAGATCTTTTGTTTCCGGAGTTGCTTCCGCCCCTGTTTAACGCATCGAAAACGTACGACCGCGTGATGATTGCCGCGGAAGCGGCTCGGCTCTGCTACTTTCGTTTCGAGGAAGGTGAAGCGGATCGTCAGACCATCCAATCGGCATTGCAGATTGTCGGCTTCGACCGCGTCGAGTACTTCTCAGGTGCCAACGAAAAAGGACACGCCTTCGGGGCTGTGCAGACCAACGGCAACGAAGCGCTCCTTGCTTTCCGCGGCACCCGCCCGATCGAGTTCAAGGACATCGAGCTGGATCTCGAATTGTTTCCCACGCCATGGACCGAAGGGGGCAAGGCGCATGAGGGCTTCGTAAGACAATTTGGAGAATTGCGCGGGCCGCTTTCCGAATGGCATCAGCGCATCGGACGCCGTCCATTGCTGGTGACCGGACACAGCCTCGGCGCCGGCTTGGCTACGCTTTGCGCAACCGTACTCAAGCCAAGCACGCTGGTGACGCTGGGATCGTCACGCGTGGGCGACGCGGAATTTGTCTCTCTGCTGACAACGACCGAAGTACACCGATTTGTGAACTGTTGCGACCTGATCACACGCCTGCCGAAGATGCTCGGCTATGCGCACGTTGGCAATCCACGCTATATCGACCGCAACGGCGTCGAGCTGGTGAATCCCACGCAAGACGCGATTGGCGAAGATCAAAGCCGTGCTCGCTCGGACTACCTGCTCAGGTTCGCGCTCCACCTCGGTAACGTCCCGGTTCGCGATGGCGCCGACCACGCTCCGATCAACTATGTATCGGCGATCCTGGGAGAGCGCGAAAACTGATGCCGGCGGAATCCGGCCCGTGGATGCGCTACACTACGCCTCGATGAAATTTCGCAAACGCATCTCCGGCGCCCGCGTACCAGGTGACTCCATTACCGGTCCCGTATCGGTGGTGCGCCGGCTCGACACTCCAGGAACAGCCAGGACGAGAAAGTCCGGCAGTTACGACGCGATGGGGAACCGCCTGCTCAAGGTGGCGGTGGTCGTCCTCTGTACAGTCAATGCGCTGATGTGGGAGTACTACACCGAGTCGCGAATGATGGCGATCCTCTGGGCCGCGGTCGCAGTGGGCTTCATCGTCTGGATCATCGACGACACGAGAAGGTGAGCTCGGGCTGGCTGAGCTACTCCAGCTTGCCGACTCTTCTCACAGCTTCACCCAGCTTTTTCGCATCGACGTCCCAGAAGCGCTGAAGGTCCGGCGCGTCCATATACTGAACCGGCGTCTCGACGGTCGCCATCGCCGCGACGAACTTGGGATCGGCTGCGGCGGCACGCGCTGCCTCGCGCAGCCTTGCTAGCGCGGCTTCGGGCGTACCGACCGGCGCGAAAAGCCCGGACCATTGGAAAAATACCGCGTCGTAGCCCGACTCGAGCAGGGTCGGGACTTCGGGAATGGACGCAAGACGCTTGTCGCCCCATGATGCGAGCAGTCGCACCTTGCCGGCCTTGACGTGCTGGATCACCGTCGAAGGCCCGGTTGAAAGCGCGTCGACGTTGCCGCCGAGCAGCCCGACGACGGCCGGACCGCCGCCCGTGTACGGGACATGCAGCAACTTGATGCCCGCACTCGCTGCGAACATTTCCATGGGCATGTGCATGGTGCCGTAGTTGCCCGAGGAACCGTAGCTGATCGCGCCCGGGCGCTTCCTGGCGTCGGCGACAAAATCGGCGAGGCTGTTCCACGGACTGTCGCTGCGCACCGCGAGCACGGTCGGATCCGCGGTCAGGCGAGCGATCGGCACAAATTCGCCAAGCTGGTACATGGGCGAACGTCCGGTGACTTTGTCGGCTTCCGGCAGGATCGAGATCGAAGAAAGCGCAAGCAGCAGCGTATATCCATCGGGCTTGGCCTTGGCGACATAGCTCATGCCGATGCCGCCGCCGGCGCCTGGCTTGTTCTCGACGATAACCGGTACACCCAGGACGCGGCTTAGCGCTTCGGCCACGGGGCGCGCTACGATGTCGGCTACGCCGCCGGGAGGGAACGGCACTACGACGGCGATCGGCCTCGAGGGATACGCCTCCTGGCTTGAGACCGGCGCTGCCGCACCCAACGTCGTGAGTATCGCAAGCACCACGCGAAGCATCGCGGCGAATTGCACGTTGCTTCCTCCTTCGCTACGGCAGCGCCGCGTTACGATCGGTGATGTAGCCTGACTCGATCAAGCGTACACAATAATCAGGTAAGCCAGCGCAAGGACCAACAGCCACTTTGTCGCGTAGTAGGCACGCCGGCTCTTTTGCTTGAGCGCCCTGCCCGGAACGCGAAGGTAGTAGGCGACGCTGAAGATGTGATTCAAGACGCCGACGCGGTCACCTTCCATGTTGTCTGTCTGGCTCGCGCGGATCACCGTGTTCTTGTACCAGTGATTGATCTTGGCCATGATCCGGCTGGTCAGCGGCCGCTCCACGTCGCAGAACAGGATCACGCGCATCTGCTTGGTCTTGTTCTCCGCCCAGTGGATGAATGTCTCGTCGAAGATCACTGCTTCGCCATCGCGCCAGTGATACGGCTGCCCGTCCACAAAAATGCGACATTCCTCCGAATTAGGAGTCGACAGTCCCAGGTGATAACGCAATGAACCAGCGAAGGGATCTCGATGCCTTCCGAGATTGCCCCCGGGCGGCAACAGCGCAAACATGGCGGCATTCACCGACGGAATCGATTGCACCAGTTCCACCGTCTTCGGGCAAAGCGCTTTGGCCGAGGGCAAAGGATCGTCGTACCACTTGACGTAAAAGCGCTTCCAGCCGCGACGATAGAAGGAATTGAAGCCGAGATCGTTGTACTTCGCCGCGCCTCGGATGTAACCCTCGTCGAAGAGTTGCAGCGCCTCCTGACGCAACGTCTGCCAATTGTCGCTCAACTTCTTGAGCTCTGGAAACTTGTCGATCTCGATGAAGGGCTTGTTCGGAACCGCCGAGAACATGTACATCAGCAGGTTGTACGGTGCCATGAACGTCGAGTGATCGGTAAGCTGACGGTAGAAGCGATGACGGACGCGGCCGCGGTAGTGGACGAAAACAGCCAACGCAATGAACGCGTACACCACGAAATACTTCGGCGCCAGAAGGTTGGGCAGGCTCTCTAACATTTATCGCGTCCTGTGAGGGCGCAAATTATACTCCGGCGAAGTCACTGTGTACGGCCGCCGCCCGATTGCGCGCGCATCTCCCGCGACGCAAAGCTGTTGCATTTGCGTACGTCGCCGGAATTGAGCCCGATCTTGAACCAGTTGGCGCGTTGCTCGGACGAGCCGTGGGTGAATTCCTCTGGAACAATATAGCCGCGCGCACGCTGTTGCAATCTGTCGTCGCCGACGGCCATCGCTGCGGCGATCCCCGACTCGACGTCGTGACCATCGATCAGGCCTCGCCGCTCCGCGGAGTTGCCCCACACGCCAGCGAGGCAATCCGCCTGCAGTTCCTGTCGCACCGAGAGTTCGTTGCGCGCGCGCTCTGAGGCTCCGGCCATCTTCGCCTGGACCTGGTCCATGAGTCCAAGCTGATTCTGGACGTGGTGTCCGACCTCATGCGCGATCACATAGGCGCGGGCAAAGTCGCCCCGCGCTCCGAAGCGCTGCGAGAGCTCTTGAAAAAAACTCATGTCGAGATAGACGTGACGATCTCCTGGACAGTAGAACGGGCCCATCGCGGCGCTTGCCATCCCGCACGCCGACGCGACCTGACCGTGGAACAAGGCGAGCTTGGGCGGCTCATACCGTTTCCCCATCCGAGTGAAAATATCGCCCCACACGTCCTCCGTGTCTCCGAGCACGCGGGCGACGAATTCGCGCTGCGGATCTGCGGGCCGTGCGCCGGGCGCTGGAGTCCCCGCAGGGACCGACTGCGTCTGCACCGAAGGTCCCTCACCTCCGCTTAAGAGCGCGAGCATTTCCAGCGGATTCTTGCCGAGCAACAGGCTCAACACCACGACGACGAGGATGGCACCTCCACCGAGACCCATTCCGCCGCCAATTCCGAACGGCATGCCGCCGGAACGTTCTTCGACATTTTCGCTGCGCCGCATGTCTTCCCATCGCATGGCGTCGCTCCTTCCCGTTGTTACGTGGTGATCAGCCTATGAGTGACGTTTGACCCTCACCCGCGCTATCGCGCACTCCTCTCCCGCCGGGAGAGGGGTTAGGGGTGACGCCCAGCTCATCCGAATTGCAACCATGTCACGTAGTTAGGAAACACTCAATAGTACCGTGTAGATTTTGCAGCCGGTCTGCGTCGCACCACTTGCTTCCATCGCCGGTGCACCCAGAACCATTGCTCAGGATGACGCAGGATGAGACGCTCCAGCGCTGCGTTGTAGGCGCGCGTGTTGCGGCGGATTTCCTCGTTGACATTTTCGTCGTGAATGGGCGGCAACGGCTCCTCGAAGCGCAGCACATGATGCCCGTCGCTCTCGCGCCAGCTCGCAGCCGGCAGCACCGGCGCGCCAGTGGCGAGCGCCATGATGGAGAGACTCTTGAAGGTCCATGCCGGATGACCAAAAAACTCCACCTCGATGCCGTCAGGGGGGCTCGCGTGCTGGTCGAAGGGGAACACGATGACATCTCCCGCCGCGAGACGCTCGAGAATCGCATCGAGTGATCCGCGCTTGGACATCACTCCGAACCCCGCCTGCCTGAAACGGCGAGTGACCAGAGCATCGAGCCAGCGCGGCTTGATTGCTCGCCGCACAAAGTGAATGCGGCCCTGCATTTCAGGAAACCGGGCGAGCCCGGCGATGGTCGCGACTTCGAAATTGCCAAAGTGCCCCGTCAGAATCAGGACTCCCTTGCCCTCTCCGAGTGCGTGCTTGAGCGCGTCGACTTCGGTGCGCACGATCGCCGCTTGCTGCGCCGCAGAGAGCCAGCGAAAACGCAGGAACTCACCGAAGAGTCGCCACAGATGTGCGTAATGCGCTTGCGCCAAGCGCTTGATCTCGCCCTCCGGCACACCCGCACCGAACACCCGGCGAAGGTTCTCGAGAATGACCGCCCGGCGCACCGGCAGCGCGTAATACAGAATCCTGCCGGCGATTGGAGCAGCAGAGCGGGCCGCCAACGCCAGCGCCACGGCCGAGGCGCTGACGCGATCGTGGGTGAGCGAGACGACAATGGCGCGAATGCGTTGCTGATCGATGAGCGCCTGCGCCCTGGCACTGCATACGACCTGCGGCGCGCCGTAGCCATCGCGCGCCACCGAGAAGTCGATGGGCTCGATCAAACCCAGCGCGAGCTCGCGCGGAAAGAGCTTGGCACACGCCTCCTTGGCGGCGAAGCGCGCCGCGAGGCTCGCTGCCCGGCCAGGCCCCTCGCCGCTGTCGGAGAGCTCCTGCGCTGAGAAGATCCTGTTCAAGTCCTCAGACGCGGTCTCTGCGAGCAGCCGTTCGATGCGTCGCACTTCGACCGTGTCGATGCCGCACCGCGTCGCCTCACTGGCCGCTGTGTCGGCGATATCCGCCATCAACGTCAAAGCGAACGTACGATGAGCGCCGCGTTGGTCCCGGCGAAGCCGCGACAAAGGATGAGCGCGGTGTTGTTGCGCGGGTTCTGCTCGCCCGCCATCACGCGCACGCCGGCACACTGCGGGTCCGGATTGCTCAACGTTGCCACGCCGGGAACGACTCCTTGGCGCAGGCATCCAAGCGCGAGCACCGTCTCGACGATTCCCGCCCCCGCGATGAGATGCCCGATCGACCACTTGAAGGCCGTTGCCGGCGGCGCCTTGTCGCCATCGCCGAAGACGCTGCGGATCGCTGCCGCCTCTGAGGCATCCGACTGCGGCGTACCGTTGCCGTGCGCGACGATCATGCCGATATCGTCGGGCGCCATCTTGGAATTGACGAGCGCCTCGCGGATGGCGCGCTCGAGTCCGTTGCCATCGTCGCGAATGGCGAGAAGGCCCAGCGCCTCCGCCGCGCAGCCACCGCCGAGCACTTCGCCCACGACGGTTGCATTGCGGTCCGTCGCGGCGCGCTGCGTTTCCAGTACAAGCGCGCCCGCTCCCTCTCCGAAAACGCTCCCGCTGCGCCGAGCATCGAAAGGACGGATCGTATCCTGCGTGAGCAGTCCGCATTGATGATAGTAGAGCACCATCTGCGGCTCGATCAGTGCATCGTGCCCCACTGCGAGGGCGCGATCGGCCTCGCCCTGGCGCAATGCTTCGGCGGCTTCGACCACCGCCAGTGTGCCGCCGCAACTGTGGTTGGTGATGCACGCATTGGAACCCTTGAGGTTGTACTTGATGGCGACGTGGCAAAGCACGTTGTTGGGCAGCGTGCGCAGCAGCCACATCGGATTCACAACGCTGGCAAGATCGCGGCCGAAGGCGACCATGTCGCCAGCCGCCTCGCTCATCAGCGGAAAGTATTCGTATTGAGTGTTGTATGCGCCACCGCCTGAGCCGACATAGACGCCGCTGCGATCGGAGAACGTGGCTGCGCCAGCACTGTCGAGCGCGTCGCGGTGGGCGGTGAAGCCGGCTGCATCGATGGCTTTGCTCCCCGCATAGATGCCGAACATATCGGTGCGCCGTATCAACTTGTGCAGCTTGCGATCCTCGACCAGCGACCGCGGGTTGAAGTCCGGCATCTCGGCGGCGATGGTCACCGGCCATCCGCTGGTATCCCATTGCTGTATGGGAGCGATGGCCGAGCGCCCTTCAAGCACCGCCGACAGAATCGCTTCCGGCGACATTCCGGTCCCGCACACGGCGCCGGTGCCGGTGATGAAAACTCGCTCTGCGGACATGCGGGGTTCGCTTTGGCTTCAGGCGCGCTGCGCGCCGGCGCCGTCGACTTCTTCGGGATTGCGCAACGCGACGCAGCTATTCGAGCCCCCGAAGCCGAAGGAATTGGAAAGCGTCATGCGCAGCCTGCGTCGCTGCGGACCGCCAGCGACCAGATTGAGATTACAGTCGGGATCGCGTTCCACCAGGTTGGCATTGACGGGCATCTCACCGTGATGGATGGCGAGCGCACAGGCAACGACTTCGACCGCCCCCGCCGCGGCGATGAGATGGCCCATGGTGCTCTTGGTCGAGCTCACCGAGACGCGATCGGTCTTGTCACTGAACACCGCGTGGATCGCCGCCGATTCGCTCTTGTCGTTCATGAAGGTGGAAGTTCCGTGGGCGTTGATGTAGTCGACCTCGTCCGGCGACGCACCCGCGTCGCAGAGCGCCGCGCGCATCGACTGGATCGGCCCGTCGCCATCCGGCGGCGAATCGGTGATCCGGTACGAAGAGAGCGAGTTGCCGTCACCGGCGAGCTCGGCATAAATGCGTGCGCCGCGACGGCGCGCCGACTCCCACTCCTCGAGCACCACGAAGCCGGACCCTTCGCCGAGCACAAAGCCGTTGCGCGTGAGATCGAAGGGCCGGCTCGCACGCTCCGGCGTGTCGTTATCCGCAGAAACCGCGGAGAGCAGGCAGAATCCGGCGAGCCCCACTGGGCTGATCATGGAATCAAATCCCCCGGCGAGCGCGTAATCGACGCTGCCGCGGCGAATGAGTTTCAATGCCGTACCAATCGCCTGTCCGCCGGAGGCGCAGGCCGTGTGCACCGACGTCGCGTAGCCGCGAATATCGAAGCGTCGGGTCAGCAGCGACACGCCCGCCGTGGACTGGCTGCGGCAAAACACCAATGGATCGTTGGCGGCGTCATCGCCGATAAGTCGATCAGGGTGCAACTCGCCGTCGGCCGCGGAGTGTCGCTGAATCGCGGCAAGATCCTCATAGGCGACGCCCATCATGCCGGTGCCGACCGAGCACCCCCAGCGTTCGGCCGTCTCTGGCGTGGGCGCAATCCCTGCGTCAGCGATCGCCTGCTCTGCGGCGGCGAGCGCGAAGCGGTGCGGACGATTGGTGAATTTGAGCAGCTTGCGCTCAGCGGTGATGGCGTTGTCGCTGAAGTTCTTGACTTCGGCCGCGATGCGAGTGCTGAAGCCGCTGGCGTCGAACAGCGTGATCGGCGCTACGCCGCTGCGGCCGTGAAGCAGCGCCGTCCAACTCGTTGCGACGTCATTCCCAACGGGTGTCACCAGGCCAAGCCCGGTGATGGCGACGCGGCGGCGGGAAGAGCTCATGCGACGATCGCCTTGGCCTCGCCAAACTCGACGCGAGCCGTCGCCACCGACTTGCCACCGGCGCGCGCCGACAACGCGACGCGCAGCGCTCCTTCGCGTGGCGTCGCTTCGACACCGATCTCGAGTGTCTGCCCCGGGTTGGTGAAGGAGCGCACTTTGACGTTGTTCATGCGTTGCAATGCAAGCTTGCCGTTTCCAGCTTGGGCAGCTTCGCGAGCCAGCTGCGTCGCCAGGCGGATCTGCGCATCGAGCAGCAGGGTCGCTGGAAAGACCGGCCGGCGCGGAAAATGGTCGGCAAAAAACGGCGCTGTCGTCGGCACCTTGAGTGTCGCAGCGATCGAGCGACCGGGGTCGTGCGCGGTTACTTCCGGCGCTGCCAGCTTGACGCCCTGAAAGCGTCCTCGCGGAGCGCCGTTGCTACGCAGCAGCTCGAATCGTCGATGCAGCGCCTGCGGATCGTCGAAGTCGCTTGCGGGGAGCATCGGGCCGAGACAGTTTTCCAGCTCGATCACCAGCCTGTCGCCCACCTTCGCCCAACCGCCGTACGCCACCGCTTCGTCGTCGCAGCTGTCGATTTCGACGCCGAGCGTGAGGCTCTCGCCGGGGCGAACGTCTCCGTGAAACCGCGTCTCCGCAGCGAGCGCCGCGACCGGGCGTCCGCGAAAAGCGATCGCGCTCATCGATACCCAGGCAGCGAGTTGCCCCACCGCTTCCGCGATGAGGCATCGAGGAAACTCGGAGATATCCCCGGGCACGGCGAATTCGCCCCGCGCACGCTTCGCCGGCTCGAGCTCCGTGATGCGATCGACAAAGGAAAACGCGGCGAAATGTTGATCCATGCGTGCTATACCTGCCGACATTCAGGCCTGCGGCCTCCTTGAGCCCCCTGGTTTCGACTGTCCCGTTGCGTGTCGGCCGCCGGCGGCGATTCGCGGACGTTCGCATCCCCGGAAAGCACGGGGCCCCTGCTCACTGCTCACGCCGCCGCCTCCTTCAGCCCCCTGCTTTCGACTGTCCCGTTGCGTGTCGGCCGCCGGCGGCGATTCGCGGACGTTCGCATCCCCGGAAAGCACGGGGCCCCTGCTCACTGCTCACGCCGCCGCCTGCGCTTCCTTTTGCGCACGAACCACGAGCTTGCAGAAGGTTTCGGGAGTAAACAAGCGCGGAATATCGGCAACCTTCATCGGAACCTTGAAGCGGTCAGCAGGAAGTTCCGACAAATATGTCTTGAGCTGCGCGAGGCCCTTTTCCGTGACGATGCCCTTTTGCTCGAACTCCGCTTCGGGAAGATCGCCTCGCGCATTCTCGACGATCTTGCCGCGCGGAATCTTGATCTTGAACGCACGCTCCAGCCGGAAGACCATGTCCAGAAAGTCAATCGATTCGGCGTCGAGCCCTTCGATCAGCGACACGTCGAGCTTCACATCTTCGACGTCGCATCCGAGCGCGTCCGCCATGGTTTCGGCAACCTTGGGATAGACCGCCATGATTTCTTCCTTGCTGATTTCGCTCTGCCCCATTTCGTTCACTCCATCTTGAAGCCGCCGTCGACGGCAAAAATCTGTCCGGTCACGTAGTCGGCATAGCGCGAGGCGAGAAAGCAGACCGCATAGGCGACTTCCTCCGGCTTGCCGTAGCGCTTGAGCAGTATGCGTGAAGTCACTTGCTCGCCCGCCATGTCGCGCACCGCCTGTGACATCTCGGTGTCGATCACCCCTGGCGCTACGCAGTTCACGGTCACCTTGCGCGGCGCCAGCTCGACTGCGAGCGAACGCGTAAAGGCATTGATGGCTCCCTTGCTCGCCGCGTAGTTGGTCTGTCCTCGACCGCCCTTCTCTCCCGCGACCGATGAAACATTGATGATCCGGCCGGAGCGCTGCACGATCATGTGCGGCACGACCGCCCGCGTCATGTTGAACACCCCGCCAATGTTGGTGTCGAGCACCAGTTCCACGTCTTCGTCGTCCATCGCCGCGAGCTGGTTATCGCGAATGAGCCCGGCGTTGTTGACCAGGATGTCGACGCGTCCGGTGCGCTCCGCCACCCGCTCGACGCCGCTTGCGCACGCTTTGACGTCGCGCACGTCGACCTGTTCTGAAGCGACTGTGCGGCCGGCGACGCGACCCGCCACAACAACCTCCTCGGCCGCCGCTGCGTTGTCGCGAAAAAAGAACGTCACGTCGGCGCCTTCGTCGGCGAGCCGCTCGACGATGGCGCGGCCGATGCCGCGACTGCCTCCGGTCACGATCGCGACCTTTCCGGCGAGCCCGGAATCGACAAGCATGGGTGAGCTCATCCGGAGATGCAGAAGCCGCCGTCGACGACCAGAGTGTGTCCGTTGATCATCGCTGCTTCGGGAAGGCACAGCAGATAAACCGCGCCGGCGACGTCGTCCGGCGTGAGCACGGGTCCCGCGGGAGCACGCTGGGCGAAATTCGCAAGGAGCTGCTCACGGTTGGGAAAATAGGCCAATGCATCGGTATCGACCACGCCTGCGCTCACCACGTTGACGCGGATGTTCTTCGGTCCAAGCTCCTGCGCCAGCGTGCGCGCCAGGGATTCCAGCGCCGCCTTGGAAGCGCCGATGAAGCCATAATCGGGCATCGCGCGCTGCGCGCCGAGGCTCGACATGGCGATGATGCGTCCTCCGTCGCGCATCAGCGGCACAGAGCGTTGCGCAAGCAGATCGAGCGCGAAGGCATTGGTTTCAAGGCACCAGCGCCAGTGCTTGAGCGACATCTCCATCGCCGGCTTGAGTACCCCGGAGGCAGCATTGCTGACGACGATGTCGAGACGATCGAAATGCTTGCGCACTTCCGAGAACATCTCGTCGACGCTGTCGGGAACCCCGACACTGCCCTGTACAGCGTGCGCTCGACGGCCGTTCGCCTGCAGCTCTGCGCACAGGGCCTGCGCTTCGTCGTGACTGTTGTAGTAATTCAGCGCGACGTCGCAGCCTGCCGACGCAAGCTTGCGCGCGATGGCGCGGCCGATGCCGCGCGACGCGCCGGTGACGAGCGCAACTTTTCCGGCGAGAGCGCCTGACATCGGTCGACGAAGGATTTATCGCGAGCCACGGGACTTAAATCGACCGGCGGCCCGCGCCGCGCTTCAGAAAAACCGTAATTTTCGCACGCTTCGCGCTCCAGAGCAACGTCGCGCCGGGACTTGATCAGTGCTGCGCGACCAATGCTCTTCTCGCGCGAACCAGGCGCTGCGCTTCCAGGCACCAGTGCTTCTTGACGCTGAACCAGACGTCCGCGGTCCAAAGCGCGTTGAAGGCGCGGCCTTCGGTCTCGCCTGGCGGCGCCGGGTTCGCCCCACCCGGCACGAAAGCGTTGAGCCAGTCACGCATAGCCGCATCGTTGTTGACACGCTCGGTGAGCGGGACGAAGACGTGGTTGTAGGTGCCGGGCAAGCGCACGTTACGGACCACGGCCGTGCCGTTATGCTGGTAGGGGTCTTTTTCGGTGGAGCCGAAGTCCCACGCGACAAAGTCGACGTTGATGGAAAACCCGGTAAAGTCCTCGACCGAATTCGGAATGGTGTGCAGGCGTTCGACCATGCTCCACTGATTCGGCAGAAGGAGCGCCGCGCCGCCCGCGCCGACCACTGAGACGTACGCGACCGATACTCCGCCGACCACGGGTCGGTCAGCGCCGGTGAGCGGATCGATGATCGAAGCACGGTTCTCGGCCGTGCCCGTAAACGGGTTCCAGACGGCGATCTTGTCGCGGTACGAGCCCACCAGCTCGTAGAGAATCTTGATCGCCTGAATGCCACCCTGGCTGTGACCGATCAGCATCGGGCGCACGCCCTCGTGCTCGTAATACCAGGCGATCGCGCCGGCGCTCTGTTCGCTCGCTCCGTATGGGCTGTAGGAGTACTCGCCATCGATGGGATCGCGCAGCTTCGTCTCCGGATATCCCAGGTCGATGAGAAACCTGGCGAAGGTTGCCATGACCAGGTGTGTGCCATAGACCCCGCCATGAATCAGCATGATCCTCGGCGCCGGGACATGTGCGAGCGTGTTCTTGACGTCGCTCTCGGTGATGTGTTCGGGATCGAGCGCAAGCAGCCGCTCTTCCAATGAGCGGTCCAACGCGAGCGATCGCAGAACGGAACCGCCTTGTACCGCGGATGGAGGCGCGGCTTGACCGCGATCGGGTGCCGTTGCGCAGCCCGCGGTGAATATCGCAGCAAGCAGTGCTATCGCCAAAGCAGGCAACGCGCACTTGAGTGTCGAGTACAGCTTCATGCTGCCCACTGTTCGAGACGTGCAATGGAATCCAGCATATCCGCAGCGAGCCGTTCAACCGCTTCCCGGCTGTATACCGTGGTCCGGAAAGAGATACCCGCGTTGATCGTACTGCCGCCGCTGGTAAGTGCGACGATCATCGGTGCCAGGGGCCCGGTGGAAACGGCGCGTATGTATTCGGGCGGTCCGCGGTTTTCACCCTCTTCAGACCAGATGGGATTCAGATTGAGTGGAGTAACTCCCGCCCATACAGGGTAATGCTTGGCGAAGAATCTCGCGCGTTGCTCACGAGACAGGAAGCGCCATTCCAACCCAGCCACCGCCATTGCCAGAAGTGTTTGCAGGTAAAGCTTGCGCTGTTTGATGCGTTCCTTCTGAGCGCGCACGGCGAGCGCGAGCTCCCGCAGGCTCGATTCAGCGGGGACGGGATGTGCAACGCGAAACGAAGCGAGGCAGGGACCGAAGGCATGCGCGGCTTCAGAGCCCAGCTCGCCGCGGATGTTCACGATCGAAGCCACCGCGATCTCGCGCCGGCGCGAGGCGTTGGTGCGCCCGGGCGAGAGCGGTGAAAGGCCAAGCAGCGTCATGGCCAGGAACAGGTCCTGCAACGACACCTGCCACGCCGCGGCGGCTCTGGTGAGCGCCGCATGTCCCAGCGGATCGATTCGAAAGCGGATGAACCCGTTGTAACCGTCCTCTGCAGACGCGTAGCGGGGTCGCACCGCGCAACGGCAGTCGGCGGCAAGCTTGGGCAGCGTTCCCAATCCCCCAAGGAAGGCGCGTCTTTCGCGCCAGAACAGCTTTGCGTAGGTCGGCGCATACGGGCTCGGCGGTTGTGTAACCGGCCGCGATGCGTCGTCGTAACGCTCCGCGATGCTCTTCAAGAGACGTGCGATCGAATCCCCGCCAGCGACAACGTGATCGTAAGCGAGACCGAGATGGAATGAAGAGGCTCCGCCCACCGCAAAGAAACGAAAGGGATCGACGCTTCCGTCCGCGGCAAACGGCATGTTGAGCTGGCGTTCCATTTCATGATCCAGCGCTTCGCCCGGATGTCCCGCCGCGGCGACGACATGGACTCTTTGCGTCGCCGGTCCTCCTTGCCAAACGTAGCACCGGCGACGGATGTCGATCTCCAGGCCGGTCAGCCCGCGCGCTTCAAGCGTGCCGGCGATGGCGTGCTCCAGCCGCCCAACGTCCAGCGTTGTGCTGACACGCAGCGTGTGAACTGCGCTGTAGGGATAGAGCTCACGCCAGCGCAGCATCATCGCCTGAAAAAGATTGAGCCGTCGCTTCATCCGCCGGTGCCTTTGTTCGGGTTTGCCGCTTGACGCGCGCGGACGAGCTTTTGCGCTTCCAGGCACCAATGCTTTTTCACGCTGAACCAGATATCGGCCGCGTGCAGGATGTTGGAAGCATCGATTCCGGCGTCGGTCGGAGGTACTGCGTTTTCTCCTGGCACATAGTGATCGATCCAGGCGCGCGTGACCGGATTCACCGCCAGCTCCTTCGCTTGCGGCATGGCGATGTGGCTGGTCGCATTGGGCAGCCAAACCGTTCGTACCTTGGCGCTGCCGATCGCGTGATAAGCCTCGCTCCCCGGGGGGGTGCCCGCGATGCCGTCCCATTCGATGATGAAGCCGGTGAATTCTTCAACGGTGTCCGGTATGGCTCGCAGACGGCTCACCATCGTCCACTGGCCGAGCAGGATGCGCGGCAGTTTGCCGGTGGCAAGCGCCGTGACATAGGAGAGCTTGAGTCCCACCACGGGCCGTTCGATGCCGTCGATCGGATCGACAATGGTCGAGCGCTGCTCGGAGCGGTCGGTGAGGGGATTCCAGACAGTGATCTTGTCGTTGAACTCGCCGGCGAGTTCATAGAGCGCCCTGATGGCGAGCATCCCGCCCTGACTGTGCCCGATGAGCATCGGCCTCATCCCCTCGCTCTCGTAGTACCAGGCGAGCGTTCCCGCCAGCTTTTCGCCGTCCGCAAAACTGCCGTGCGAGAAGCTGCCATCGGCGGGATCGCGCAATTGCGATTCCGGATATCCCATGGCGATGAGAAACTCGGCGAAAGGACGCATGCTGATCGGCGCCAGACTGCCTTGCAGGCAGATGACTCGAGGCGCGGGCGCATGCGAGAGAACATCGCGTACGTCAGCGGCGCTGATGCGCTCGGGTGCGAGCGCCAGAATACGTGCTTCGCTCGCCGCGTCCATTGCACGCTGCGACGACGGCGGCGATCCAGGGGCCGGCGCCGATCTCGCGCTGGCGTGCATCGCCATTCCCACGACGAGGGCCGCGCTCCATATCGCGGCGCGCAAACCGATGTGCAGCTTGTCCATGGCTAGCGTATTCGCTCGGCCTCTCCGGTACTGAGCCGCGGAAGAAAACGACCTGTGCGCTGTGCATAGTGCGCATAAGCGCTGCCATGAACCTTCAGAAGGTGGCGTTCCTCGTTGCGTGCCTTGAGCTGATTGAGCGCCAGATGCGCCACCCCGACCAGCATCATGAGAGGTGTCGGCACGATCACAACCGAGCACAGCATGAGCATCATCGACAGCGCGTAAATGGGATGTCGAACCCGAGCAAACAATCCGTCGGTGATGAGCTCGCCGCTGTCGCGCTCGCGGATCGCCATGCTCCAGCTCGTGCCCATTCGCGCCCAGCACCAGGCGGTGAGCGTGAGACACGCGACAGCGGTGAACGCAGCGATCCAGCGAAGGGATGAGTACGCCGGATCTTCCAACGCGAACGCAGGCGCGCGCAGCAGCGGATGATGGCGTACGAGTGAGAGGTACGGCAGCACGTTCCACGCGCCGACCAGCGGCACCCAGACGATCCACATCAAGCGCTCCAGCGGCTGATGCGGAATGAGACCGGCGGAACGGCGCGCCTTCCGGCGTACGCGAACGATCATCGTGCCGATGCCGATCCAATAGGCCCATATCGTCGCCGTCAGGATCACGCCGGGAAAGTCTCTCATGGGAGCTCACGCATGTGTTGGTTGTTGCTGTTAGCCCTTCGCCTCGCGGATCATGTTGCGCGCGATCACCAATTGCTGGATCTGGCTGGTGCCTTCGTAGATCCGGAACAGCCGAACGTCGCGATAGAAGCGCTCGATGGCGTAGTCGCTGACGTAGCCGGCGCCGCCGTGGATCTGCACCGCACGATCGGCGACGCGGCCGCACATTTCCGAAGCGAACAGCTTCGAGCATGCCGCCTCCGTCGTGACGTCCTTTCCATCGTCACGACGGCGTGCCGCGTCGAGCACCATCGACCGTGATGCGTAAATTTCCGTCCTGCTGTCGGCAAGCATCGCCTGTATCAACTGGAACTCGGCGATTGGCTGCCCGAACTGTTTGCGTGCCATGGCGTAGGCAAGCGCGTCGGCGAGCATACGTTCAGCCACGCCGACGCAGACCGCAGCGATGTGCAGCCTTCCCTTGTCGAGAACCTTCATCGCGGTCCTGAATCCCACGCCCTCGCGACCGCCCAGGAGCTGCGTTGCAGGCACGCGACAATCCTCGAATATCACGTCGCAGGTGTGCGCTCCGCGCTGCCCCATTTTGCGGTCGACTCTACCCAGCGCGAGGCCCGGTGTTCCGCGCTCCACGATGAATGCCGAAATGCCACGGGGACTTTTGTCCGCCGGGTCGGTGCGCGCCATCACGGTGAATATTCCCGCTTCAGGAGCGTTGGTGATGTAACGTTTGGTGCCGTTGAGGACGTAGTGACCCTCGCGGGGAAGCGCAGTGGTCGACAGAGACGCAGCGTCGGAACCCGAACCGGGTTCGGTCAGTGCGAATGCGGCCACCAGCTCGCCGGACGCAAGCCGCGGAAGGTAGCGCGCTTTCTGTTCCGCTGTTCCATCGAGAATGATCCCTTGCGAGCCGATGCCGTTGTTGGTACCGATGAGCGAACGAAACGCGGGTGAGGTTCCTCCCAGAACAAACGCAACCTCGACCTCCTCCTCCATGGTGAGGCCGAGTCCGCCGTAACCCTCGGGGATCGAAAGTCCGAACAATCCGAGCTTTTTCATCTCGGCGATGATCGGCTCGGGAACCGCATCGGTTTCGGCAACCAGAGATTCGTTGGGAATCAGCTGTTCGCGCACGAAGCGGCCGATCGCTTCGGTCAGCAAGGCAAGCGTGTCGGGATCGCGGATCATGATTTGCGGGAAGACGCGCGGCTTGTTCGACGCCGTTGTGTCAAGGGCGGCTATCGTTCTCGCGCGCCTGGTTGCTTTCGAACATAATACCGCCGCACTGCTCTCCTTGCATAAGGGCGCTTGATGCAAACAGCTTCGCGAAACGACATCGTCGGCATCGTCGGCGCCGGATTGATGGGACGGGGCATCGCGCAGATCACGGCGCAGGCCGGATTCCAGGTGCGTCTGATCGATGCCAGGCCCGGCGCTGCCTCCGATGCGAAGCGCGCCATTGACGATGCCCTTTCCACGCTCGCTGCAAAGGGCAAAATCTCCGACGCCAGCGCGGACGACGCCGTCGCTCGCATCGCGCTGCCCGCTGCAATCGCCGATCTCGCAGGCTGCAGTATTGTCATCGAAGCTATCGTCGAGCGGCTTGACGCCAAACAAGCTTTGTTCGCATCGCTCGAGCCGTTGGTCGGCGATAGCTGCATTCTGGCGACCAACACTTCTTCGCTGTCGGTGACTGCGATCGCCAGCGCGTGCTCCAATCCGACGCGCGTCGCCGGTCTGCATTTCTTCAGCCCGGTGCCGCTGATGAAGGTCGCGGAAGCGATTGCTGGATTGAGAACGAGTCCCGAAGTCGTGTCGCGGCTGGTCGAGTTCGTGGCTGCACTCGGTCACACGGCGGTGCGAGCGAAGGACACCCCAGGATTCATCGTCAATCATGCGGGACGCGGCTATGGAACCGAGGCGCTGCGCATCGCAAGCGAAGGCATTGCCGACTACGCCACCATCGATCGCGCCCTCAAACTCGCCGCCGGATTTCGAATGGGTCCTTTCGAGCTGTTCGACTTGACCGGACTCGACGTATCGCATCCCGCGATGGAATCGATCTATCACCAGTTCTACGAGGAACCGCGGTTCCGCCCGTCGCCGCTGACTGCTCAGCGTCTCGCCGCAGGTGTCCTTGGACGCAAGTCGGGACGAGGCTTTTATGACTACCGTGGCACAGCAGAGCCGGCCCCCGCACAGGCGACGGCGCAGGCGAATCCCGCAGATCTTGTCTGGGTCAGCGCCCGGCGATCCGAGGCGAGACAACGCGTGGTCGAGCGGCTTTGCGATCTCGGCGCTCGCATCGACGAAGGAGCGACGCCGCGTGCCGATGCGCTTTGTCTGGTGCTGCCCCTTGGAAGCGATGCAACGACTGCCGCGCTCGACGAAGGACTCGATCCCAAACGCAGCTTGGCGCTGGACACATTCCTCGATTCGGGACGTCAATGGACGCTGATGACGACGCCGGTGACAGAATCGGCGTGGCGCGAGGCGGCGCGCACGCTCCTCAGTGCCGGGGACGCGAGCGTCGACGTGATCCAGGACAGCCCCGGCTTCATCGTTCAGCGTGTGATCGCGCATATCGTCAACGTCGCTTGTGACATCGCCCAGCAGCGCATCGCGACACCCTCCGATATCGATCTGGCAGTCCGGCTCGGGCTCGCCTATCCGCAAGGCCCGCTCGCCTGGGGCGACTCACTCGGTCCGGCGAGGGTGCTGCAGATTCTGCAGGAGCTGTTTCGGGCATACGGTGACCCACGCTATCGACCGAGTATCTGGCTCGCGCGCAGGGTGCGTCTGGGGGTTTCGCTGTTGACGCAGGATGCGTAAGCCGATGGACGCTTGCGCCGCGCTGCCGGGCGAGTACGATTTCCGTTAACGAATTCATCGGATGAGGACAATCATGGCTAAAGGCAAGGGCGGATTCCAAGGCAAGAATGCAAAGACCGGGCAGCCCGGACAGATGCCGCAGCCCAAGCGGCCGATGCCGCCGTCGGTGCCGCGCATCATGCCCAGGACCAAGGCAAGCTCGAAGGGCCGTTAGATCGGCTTGGGCAGAGGAGGCATTTCGATGAAATCTCGCAACGCGCTGGCAGCAGGAAGTGTCGCGGCCTACGCCGTGTCCGGCCGCGCCGCCGCGCAGGCTCCGCGCAGCCCGTTCGCGGTAGCGCCCACCTTCATTCCTATCGCTGGGAGCAGCGAAGTGTTTCCAGTGCGGCGCATCTACTGCATCGGCCGCAACTACGCGGCGCACTCGCGCGAGATGGGTTCCGATCCGACGCGCGAACCGCCGTTCTTCTTTCAGAAGCCGACCGACGCGGTCCAGATTGTTCCTCCCGGACAAACGATCGACCATCCGTACCCGACGCTCACCAAGAATTATCACTACGAGGTCGAGCTCGTGGCGGCGCTTGCCAAGGGCGGTCGTCACATCCCCAGCGAGCGAGCGCTCGAATACGTCTTCGGGTACACCGTCGGCCTCGACATGACGCGTCGCGACCTGCAGCGCGCCATGGGAGACGAAAAGAAGCCGTGGGAAATCGGCAAGAGCTTCGATCATTCGGCGCCGCTCGGACCGCTCCAGCCCGTGGCCTCGGTAGGACATTTCACCAAGGGCGCGATCTGGCTCAAGGTCAATGGGCAGATCAAACAGAATGCCGACCTTTCGCAGATGATCTGGTCGGTGGCAGAGCAAGTGAGCAAGCTCTCTGACGCCTTCGAGCTTGCTCCGGGCGATATCATCTATTCCGGCACCCCGGAGAATGTGGGCCCTGTTGTTCCGGGGGATGTGATGGAAGCTCACATCGACGGCCTGCCGACGATTATTGTTCGCGTCATCTGACGGCGGGTTGAGCATCGATCGGCTTCGGGAGCCCGACAGGCTCTCAGGCGCGTCCTGAGCCCGGCGGTCCGAACCACACCGGAGGAGCGGCTTTGGCTGCCGCGGCGGGTGGCGTCGTAGCCACGTGGGTGTCGGCGCGGCCCAGCAAGCCAAGTCCACCAATCACGATCAAGTAGAGCGCAACGATGTAATTGAGAAGCCTCGGCATGATGAGAATAAGAATGCCGGCGATCAGCGAGATCAACGGTCCGAGGCTCAGCGTAACGTTCATCGTGGACTCCTTTGTTGTCGTATTGCAGCTGCGCCTCAACCCTCACCAGCGCTTCATCGGACCCTCCTCCCATGGGCCACCCAACCTTTCCGTTTAGCGCGACTCGCGGCGCGATATCCATCGTTCGCACGCCGCTGGCGGATCGACCAGTCGCGGCGGAGTGAACGGATCGAAGTCGATCCATTTCCCCGCGATCCAGGTTCCGTCGGCGCGCTCAACGTCGCGGGCGCCATACGCCTGGAGAACGTTGACCGCGACCAGACGCTTGGCGTATTCAGCCGCGCGCACGGCGACCAGCATTCCGGCCTGGCGCGGAGGACGCAGCTGGCGAAGCTGCGTCGAGCGCGCCGTCTCCTCGCTGCCGTTGCGCGTCTTGACCGATTCAATGGGCTGCCCGAATGCACCCGCATGGACATCCACTGCCTCGCGCTCATTTCGCGACGAATGCCTGGCGCGCGGAACCAGCGGCTCCACGGAGAAGGCCGTCACATCGTCCGGGCCAAAACCCTGATGCCTGAGGCCTTCCAGCGCGCGTTGGGCGTCGCGTTCCAGAGCGAAACGCCCGGCGATTATCGGTGACATATCCTCTCCTTGCCGCACCCGACGAGCGACCATCGCCGTCAGCCACGGGCGAAAAACGCAGCCGGGACCCTGCCTGAAGCCGTCGGGCAAGAATTACAGCTTCGTGGTAACTCTTGCCGCACCGGGCTTCTCGCGTAACCCGATTTCTCTGCGGTGCGGCTAACAGAGCAGAAAGCGTGCCTCGCGGCGAGGCTTTCGAGGACAGGCGACCAGTGGCGGCCCAAAGGTTGTTTCGCCGACTGGGCCGAGCCGCAACTTCTCATTGTCTGGCCGCGACTTCCGCGTTTCTGTTATTCCTTCTTCTTCTCTTCTGCTTGGCCCTTGCTTCTCTGGGCTTCGGCGGGCTTCGCGGCGGCGGCTTGCTGAGCCGGCGGCGGCGGCGCCGCCTGAGGCGGAGGTCCTTTAGGTGCTTCCGGAGCTCTTTGCACGGTTGGCTGCGGCGGTGGAGCGCGCATCGCCTGAGGCGGCGCTGCCCTGGGAGCTTCCTGAGGTCGCGGCGCAACGGCCTGAGGCGGCGGAGCCCTGGGAGCTTCCTGAGGTCGCGGCGCAACGGCCTGAGGCGGCGGAGCCCTGGGAGCTTCCTGGGGTCGCGGCGCAACCGCTTGAGGCGGCGATGCCCTGGGAGCTTCCTGGGGTCGCGGCGCGACGGCTTGAGGCGGTGGAGCGCGCGGCGCTTCGGGCGGTCGCGCAACGCTAGCCTGCGGCGGTGGAGCACGCGGCGCCTCCGGCGGAGCTGCTCTCTGAGGTTCCGGTCTCCGAGCGTTCGCCTGCGGCGATGGGGTCCGCGGGATTTCTTGCGGAGCTACATGCGGCTCGACAGGTCTTGCGACATTCGCTTGAGGCGATGGCGCCTTCGCCGCTTCCGGCGGCCGCGGCGGAGCGCGCAGCGCTTCCTGAGGGGCTCCTCTTTGAAGCTCGGGTGGCCTGGGGACACTGGCTTGCGGCGGTAGCGCACGCGACGCCTCTGGCGGTCGCGGGACATTGGCTTGCGGCGCCGGCCTGAACGCTTCCTGCGGGAGTGCCTTTGCCGCCTCCGGGGGTCGCGGGACATTGGCCTGGCGCGGAGGCGCCGCCCCGACTTGGGGCTCCTGGCCTTGGGGAGGCGCGCCAGTGCTAACGCGTGCCGGAGGCTGGCTTCGTGCGGCTGCGCCTTCGGCTCTAGAGGGAGGCACGGCGGGCGTGGTCGGCGTTACCAATTTGATGTTGGGCTGGGAAGCTTGAGCGGCCGGCCTGGATGCGGCACCAGGCGTAGGCTCGAGCGCCCTGCCCGGCCGCGCGGATTCGCGTGCAGCGAATGGCACCGCGGGCGCGGGCGGAGCCGTTCTAGCGATGACTGGGCGAGACAGCACGGTTTCAGGGGGCTTTGCAGCGACTTGTCCAGCCCCTGCTCGCGGTGCGACGCCGGTAACGCTCGCACGCGTGGGCGCGACGGCAGGCGCTTGCGTCACGGGTGCGCGGGCAATCATCTCGCGCGATACAGGCACCGCCGCCCGAGCGACCGGATGTCCGCCGGCGAATGCCGTCGTCGGCACTGCAGTGATCGAGCCCGGCCGCTCGCGGTTACGATAGACGACGTTGCTCGTTGGCCGGCTATAGGCGTTCGCCACCGCGTTAACGTTGATGGTCGTATTGCTCACATTCACGTTGGTGAAATAGTTGCGGCTCACAGCGTACGCCGGCCTATAGACCTCGCCGGGCGCCAGAGGAAACCACGCAACGCCAGGTCCTGAAGAGGCAGACAAACTGAAGCTGCGGCCGCCGACGAAGGCGACCAGCGCCGGCGCATAGACGGGCTGTGCTCTGCGCGGTCCGGGAACCCAACACCAGCGCTCACGTACGAATGCCCATCGCCCGTAATGGAACGGCGCGAAACCCCATGGTGCGTCATCGATCCACGTCCATCCCCACGGATCGACCCATGCCCAGTGGCCGTAGCGGTACGGCGCCCAACCTGAATCAACCCGCGTCGGCGCCCAGACCGCTCCATAGCCCTCGACAGTGGACCAGGTGCCGTAATCGTCGAGATCAGAGTAGCCAATCACTTGAGGCGCCACATAGCGCGCGGACACCGCGTTGTCGATCCGCCGGTCCCGATCGAAAGCCCAGCGGTCGAATTCGTCCGGCGGAGCGAGCTCCAGCAATTCGTAGTCGCGCAGGCTGGCGCCGGCAAAGCGGTAACGCTCTCGCTCGCCTATGACATAGGCGACGCCCTCGCCGTAAACATCGGCCTTGCCCCTCAACGTAGCGATCGTCGTCGTGTTGCCGGCAGGATCGACCTCAATGCGATATTCGCCCGCTTGGCGGATTGTCAGTGCGAGATTCGGTGTATCGACTTCATAGAGCTGATTGCCGTACACCTGACGCACACGGAGATTGAGCACTCCCTGCGCGAGCTGGATTTGGGCGATGCGATCGTCCAGGTTGAGAATGGTGGTGCTGGTCGAAGCGCCCATGCGCATCCATGCTTCTCCGACCTGCAGCTCGGCACGCGATCCGGTGTCGGACCAGATGCGATCGCCGGTGACGAAGGGTCGGTTCACTTGAGCGAGAGCCCATTCGTCCTCGCCTGCCGGTGAGAAACTCACCACACCATCGATGTGTGCCAGGCGGGCTACGCGCGCGGGCGGATCAGCGAGCGCGCTGTCATGCCCGAGGAGCAGGCTCGATGCAAAGAAGGCAGCCATCGCCCACGTGATGGGTCGTCCTTTTCCAGCGTTCATAATTGTTTCCAGAAATAAATAGCTCCACGTCTTTCGACGGCGCAAAAAATACAACGCGAGACATTCTGTGCGACACAATCACGCTTTCCGTACGCACCGTGTTATTCATCGATGCAGAATTCGTGCCGACGCCGCTCAAGCGAATAACGCTCTGGCGGGTTGTTGCGATGACAGTCAAGGAGTCGCTTTTCGCGAGCGGCGAAAGCCCGCCTTGTCCGCGGTTGGCCAGCGCCGCGATGGCGAAAAGCGACCACCGCTGACGGCCTTCAAATGTCCGCCGGGATTAGGGAACCTTAGGCTTGCAGGAGCGCCGGAGAGGAGAGAAAAAACGCCTGCTTCTGCTGCCAGGCACGGCCGCGGTACATGTTCTCCATGGTGAGTCTCGCGGCGTTACCGATGCGTGAACGAAGCGAAGGATCTTCGCGAAGCTTCAAGATCAGGTCGACGGCATTCAGCGCGCAGCAGACGATGACCCGTTTGCGACCGCGCCAAAGTCGGGGAGTTTCTATTTACGGGGTTCTATTTTGTAAGCAGATCTTGCAAGCGAACTTCGTGCACCATCAGCGAGCGGCTGCATCGTCGCGCAAACAACGATCAATCCATCGTGCAGTGAGTTTTTCCTGCACCGTGTTCTGGTCCAGCCGCGCTGAGAGCGCCGCAAAGTCGACCACGTCCATGGACTGATCCTGGTTGAAGCACGAGAACACATAGCTCAACTTTCCGCTTGCCGGATCGCGATGCGGCTGCAGGCACTGTGCGCAGATTTCCTTCATCATGCATTGCATGGGCGAGTTGATCGAGGCGATGCCCCTGCAGCCTGGCTTGAGATGCTTCGCCAGCACGCTTTTTTTCGCGGCAGCCACGGCCGCCATCATGCGATCGGAACCGATGGCGATCAGTCGATCGGCATCGGCGAGCCGAATCGGCTGTTCGTTCAGCGCGCCGTCGGCATAGGCAACGATCGCTTCGACCATGTTGCCGACGAACTGCTTGTCCTGTGGCCGCCCGGGACTGAAGCCGGGCGCCTCGTCGCAGCACCACACCACGACATCCGCAGCGGCCTCGATGTCGGCGACCTTGTAGCGGTCGATCATCTTGCGGTAGCCGGCGAAATAGAGCACGCGCGAGCCGGCTCTCCGAAACGCCTGACCGATCGAAAACAGCACCGCGTTGCCGAGACCACCGCCGGCCAGGATGACGGTTTCGTTCGGCTGAATTTCGCTGGGGGTTCCCGTCGGTCCCATGAGAACCACCGGCTCCCCCTGAGCGAGTTGCGCGCACAAATTCGAAGAGCCGCCCATCTCCAGAACGATGGTCGATACCAGACCCTGCTCACGGTCAACCCACGCGCCGGTGAGCGCGATGCCTTCCATGGTTAGACGCGTACCGTCGCGCTTTGCGGCGAGCGTTTCGAAATTCTGCAGGCGGTAGAACTGTCCCGGCGCGAAGCGGCGCGCCGCCGCCGGCGCGCGTACCACTACTTCGACGATGGTCGGCGTCAATCGCTCGACGCGTTCGACTCGCGCGCGCAGCTGGTCATTGAGCGATGCGAGAAATGCGGCATCGGAAAGCGTGGACGCAGCAGCGACGCGGCGCAGCATCCTGCTGATGATCGGATAGCCCTTTGTCGCGCTACCCATCGCCTTGACCACATTGCCGAAGAACGACGGATGGAGGTCGCCGAAGAAGCTCACCGCCCGGCCGTCGGCTTCGACCGAGGTCAGCACGTGCACCGTTTGCGGTTTGGCAAGCCCTCGTTCGAGGCCGACAAGCTGTCCCTCTTCATCGAGCGCTCTGAAGTGACGGCCATCGAGATGGAAGTGGATCGGGTCTTCGCGCGCGGCGATGGTGTTGGGATGCGTGCCCGCGGCTATGAGCAGGGTGCGCGCCGGCAACCGGGCGTGCCCCGCTTCGTGCCAGACGCCGTCTCCGTCATTGTGTTGCAACGAGACCACAAGTGCGCTCGCGCGGGCGCTGTCATCAGTCTCGACCGCGAGCGGAGTGAGCCCCTCGGCGAAACGCACACCTTCCTCGAGCGCCTTCTCCACTTCCTCGTGGTTGAGCGTGTACGAAGGGCTGTCGATCAGTCGCCGCCGATACGCGATGGTCACACCGCCCCAACCCTCGAGCAGTTCGAGGATGCGCGCCGGCCTGCCTTCGCGTTGCGCCTGTGCACGCTCCGCTCGGATCGCTCGCGCATGAGTGAGGTATTCGACCGCAATTTCCCGCTCCGCGGGTGTCCAGGCGGCTTCGAGCGCCGCCGTTCCTTGTTCGACGGCGAGCTGCTCGTGGCGCGCCAGAAACTTCTCGACTTGCACCGGATAGTAGGCGAGCGATTCGGTCGCGGTATCGATTGCGGTGAGTCCTCCGCCGACGACGACCACCGGCAGGCGCAGTTGCATGTTGGCGAGCGAATCCCGCTTGGCCGCGCCGGTGAGCTGCAGCGCCATCAGGAAATCAGAGGCCGTGCGCACACCGTTCGCGAGACCGTTGGGAAGATCGAGCACGGTCGGCTTGCCTGCGCCAGCGCACAGGGCGATGTGATCGAAGCCGAGCGTGAAGGCACCCGCAGCATCCAGAGTGCCGCCGAAACGCACGCCACCGAAGAGTCCGAAGCGCTCGCGCCGCTCGAGCAGCAGGCGAATCAGCTTGAGAAAGTTCTTGTCCCAACGAACGGTGATCCCATACTCGGCGACTCCGCCGAAGCCCGCCATGACGCGATCGTCGAGCGGCTCGCGTAGTGAGCCGATGTCGCGGACCGGAGTGTAGGCGACGCGCTCGCCCAGCGCAGTGACACCCCGTCGATGCCGACGACGGTGTGCCCATCATTGAGGAGATGATGCGCCAGCGTAAATCCCGCAGGTCCCGTGCCGACCACCAGCACGCGCTTTCCGGTCGGAGCAAGCGGCAACGGGCGACGAAGATTGAGCGGATTCCACCGCGTCAACAGCGAGTAAATCTCGAAGCCCCACGGCAGGGCCAGCACATCCTTGAGCACCCGTGTCTCTGCCTGCGGGATGTCGACGGGATCCTGCTTCTGATAAATGCAGGCCTTCATGCAATCGTTGCAGATGCGGTGGCCGGTCGCGGCAACCAAGGGGTTGTCGACGCAGATCATCGCCAGGGCGCCAAGCGCCCAGCCTTCGGCGCGCAGCTTGTGGAATTCGGAAATCTTTTCGTCCAGCGGGCAGCCGGCGAGAATCACGCCGAACGGCGACTTCTTGAACGGCGCCGTTGACCCTTCAACCGGCTTTTTTTCCGGCATGCCCGAGGAGCACGAATCCTTTTGCTGCTCGTGGCACCAGATGCAGTAGTTCGCCTGATCGAGCCCGCCGGCGAGATCGGTGCCGGGGTCGGTCAGCGCAAAGCCTTCGCGGCGACGCAGGTGATCGGCTGGCATGCGCCACATGTCGACACCATGGCGCTGTTCATGCTCGACGGGAATCAATCGCAAGAAGTCGAGCTTGCGTGGCGCCTTGAACAGCACGCCGGCCTTGTGCAGCGACTTGCCCTCCGGCGTCTGCACTGCCCACGCCGCATAGCGCAAGGCAAGCTCGATGTCGTCGGCATGCGCCGCCTCATCGCGACCCCACTCGCCGACCTGGCGGGCGTACGCAAGCTCGCCGGGAATGCCTTGCAGCGCGACGCCGAGCTTGTGTTCGAGCTCGTCGCGCAGCGCGGCTCCGTCGAACCCGCCAGCGACGTCGGCTTTGTAGCGATTGAGCGCCTTGCGCTGAACGACCTGCCGCTTGCACGCGAATAACGGTGCAAGCTCGCGTTGGGCCGCCTGCAGAGTGGCGACTTCCGGCTCGATCGCAAACAGCTCGGCGAGAAAATCCTCGACGTGCGGCGCCAGTGCAATGAGGAGCTCCGATTCACCCAACCGGCCGAGCGACGCCGGATCGGCGCGCGCGGCATCGAGACGGGCTCGCAGCGCCGACTCGGCTTCGCCAAGATGCGAAGCGAAAGCGGCATCGATGCGGGCCAGACCGGCGATTGAGTACAGATCTTCGAAGCTGAGGCCGAAGCGCGGGTTCAACATCCAGACATCCAGGGCCCCGGTCTTCGCTCGAGTGATTGGGACCGCGGGCAAACGTATGATTTTACCTGCCGTCGCTTGGTCGCGTCATGAGCTTCATCGCATAAGCATAGAATCAGCCCAGCACACGGTTCCCGGTCGACACTTCCCAGCTTATCATCGCAACTTAGTTGCCCGGCCGGTGTCACCAGCGATACAAAAAACGGAAAAGGCGATGCTGCGAACCCTCAAGCTTGCCATGGTCCTCGTCTGCGCCGCGATGCTGCCGCTGCCGGCCGCAGCGCAGGCGATCAAACTCGGGGAGCTCAACAGCTACAAGACTTTCCCGGCGTTCCTGGAACCTTACAAGAAAGGCATGGACCTCGCGGTGGAGGAGATCAACCGCTCCGGCGGATTGCTGCAGCGATCCGTCGAGTTAGTGGTGCGCGACGATAACGGCAACCCAGGCGACGCCGTGCGCGTCGCCGAGGAGCTGCTCGCTCGCGAAAAAGTCGACGTCCTGATGGGCACCTTCTCATCGGCTGTCGGGCTTGCGGTCGCCGACTTCGCCAAGCAGCGGCGGTTCATCTTCCTTGCCTCCGAACCGCTCACCGACAAGATCGTCTGGGAAAATGGCAATCGCTACACCTTTCGCCTTCGTCCATCGACTTACATGCAGACGGCGATGCTGGTCGCGGAGGCGGCGAAGCTTGGCAAACGCCGATGGGCGATCGTCTATCCCGATTACGAATACGGAAAGTCGGCGACCGCCGCGTTCAGGCAGCTGATGACGGCGCAACAGTCAGCGACGATCGAGTTCTTGGAATTTCCTGCGCCGCTCGGCAAAATCGATGCCGGTCCGGTGGTGCAGGCCATGGCTGACGCTCGGCCAGACGCGATCTTCTCCTCGCTCTTCGCAGCGGATTTAGCCAAGTTCGTGCGTGAGGGCGAACTGCGCGGACTGTTTCGCGACCAGGCGGTCTTCAATCTGCTCGGCGGCGAGCCGGAATACCTCGATCCCTTGAAGGATGAAGCGCCCGTCGGATGGTATGTTACCGGCTATCCCTGGAGCGCCATCGCCACGTCGGAGCACAAGCGCTTTCTCGACGCTTATCGTGCGAAGTACCAGGACTATCCGCGGCAAGGATCCGTCGTCGGATACAGCATCGTCATGACGGCCGCTGCCGCGATCCGCAAAGCGGGTTCGACCGATACCGAGAAACTGGTCGCGGCGATGCAGGGTCTCGTGGTCGACACGCCTTTCGGTCGCATCAGCTATCGCGCGATCGATCACCAGTCGACCATGGGCGCGTACGTGGGTCGCATCGCGGTAAAAGACGGCAAAGGTGTGATGATCGACTGGCGATATGCCAACGGCGCGGATTACCTTCCTGCCGACGATTGGGTTCGCGCGCATCGGCCGGCGGACTGATTTCTTCACATCCGTCAACACCGGTACTTGAGCCGCGCCTCCACCGAGGCTGCTAGACTCCGCCCCGTCGAGGGGACCTCAATCGAAGCGCAGTCACTGGTCGTGACGTGACTCTTTCCGCCTTTCTTATCCAGCTGCTGAACGGTCTCGCCGGGGCTTCGTCGCTGTTCCTGGTTTCGGTAGGGCTGTCGCTGACCTTCGGCGTTACGCGAGTGGTCAATTTTGCGCACGGCTCGCTCATGATGCTGGGCGCCTACATTGCGTACAGTCTGATCGCCGGTCTCGGTGGCGGTGCTGCGGGCTACTGGGCCGCGGTGGCGCTCTCCGCGCTGGCCGTCGCAGGTGTCGGTGTGCTGATCGAGCGTTTCCTGCTGCGGCGACTCTACGGCGCGCCGGAGCTGTTGCAGCTCACCGCAACCTTTGGTGTGGTGCTGATCGTGAAGGATGTGGTGCTTGCGCTCTGGGGTCCTGAGGATCTGCTCGGACCGCGCGCACCGGGCTTCAGCGGATCGGTGAACATCCTCGGCAGCGCGGTGCCGCAGTACGACCTGCTGCTCATCGCGCTCGGCCCGCTGGTTCTGTTTCTGCTCACGTGGCTGCTCAGGACAACGCGCTGGGGCATTCTGGTGCGCGCCGCGAGCGAGGACCGCGAAATGACTGCCGCGCTCGGCGTGAACCAGGCATGGCTCTTCTCGGGTGTGTTCTTTCTGGGCGCGCTGCTCGCCGGGCTTGCCGGCGCACTGCAACTGCCGCGCGAGCCGGCGAATCTGAACATGGATCTTGCAGTCATCGCCGAGGTGTTCGTTGTTACGGTCGTCGGCGGGCTGGGCAGCATTCCCGGCGCCTTCATCGCAGCGCTCATCATCGGAGTCGCCAAGGCGTTGTGTATCGCGATTGGCGAGCTCGCTGTTTTCGGCGTCGTACTGTCCTTTCCCAAGCTCACGCTGGTTGCCGAATTCATCGTGATGGCGATCGTGCTGGCGCTTCGTCCCTGGGGGCTTTTCGGAAGGCCGCCCGCTCTTCCACGGCCATCCGAGCAGCGCGAGCTGTTGCGGCCGCCGGGGCGTCCACTGCATGTCATCGCTGCCGCGGCGCTGATTTTCATGGCTTTGCTACCGCTGTTTGCAGATGAATACACGCTCGTGCTGCTCACCGACATCTCGATCTTCGCGCTTTTTGCAGCAAGCCTGCACTTCATGATGGGCCCGGGTGGCATGCCCTCCTTCGGCCACGCCGCATACTTTGGGCTCTCTGCCTACGCCGCGGCGCTGCTTGCGCGAACTCTGCCGATGGAGTCCGCGCTGCTGATCGCGCCGCTTTTCGCGGGCCTGGCGGCGCTCGTCTACGGGTGGTTCTGCGTGCGCTTGTCTGGAGTGTATCTCGCCATGCTGACGCTCGCATTTGCGCAAATCACCTGGTCGATTGCCTTTCAATGGGATGCAGTGACCGGCGGCAGCAACGGCTTGACGGGAGTCTGGCCGGCGCAGTGGTTATCGAGCCGCCGCGCCTACTACTGGCTCACGCTGACCGCGGCCGCGATCGCGATTCTCGCGCTCTGGCGCATCATTTTCTCGCCTTTCGGTTATGCGCTACGAGGGGTGCGTGACTCACCCTTGCGAGCCGCCGCGATCGGCATCGATCCGCGCGCGACGCAGTGGGCAGGATTCACCATCGCCGGTCTCTTTGCGGGTATCGCGGGCGCGCTCTACGCGTTTTCCAAAGGCAGTATTTCTCCCGAGACGCTCTCGATCCCGCGTTCGATCGACGCTTTGGTGATGGTTCTCCTCGGCGGGTTGCAAACGTTAGTGGGCCCGGTCCTCGGCGCAGCTGTCCTCACCTCACTGCAGGACTCGATCGTGCGTCATACGGAATTTTGGCGCGCCACGGTGGGCGCAGTGGTGATTGCGCTGGTGCTCTTCTTTCCGGACGGTCTTGCAGGCATCGTGCAGCGCATGGGCGTCAGGGGACGGCATCCGACATGAGCGAGTCGGCGGTCCTGATCGTCGATCGTCTTTGCAAATCCTACGGCGGCGTGCATGCCCTGCGTGAACTCTCGTTCTCGGTCAATTCCGGCGAGAAAGTCGCCGTCATCGGGCCGAACGGCGCAGGCAAGACGACGCTGTTCAACGTGCTCAACGGCCAGCTCGCTGCCGATGCCGGGGCGGTCGTGTTCGACGCCGCATCGATCGGCGGCCTGCCGCCGCAGACCATCGCGCGTCGCGGCGTGGGGCGAACCTTTCAAGTTCCTGCGACCTTCGGATCAATGACGGCGCGGGAGAACGTCCAACTGGCATTGTTCGGACGCCATACTCAGCTGCGTGCCGCTTTCGCCGATGCCCGTGCCTTCGAAGCGAAGGAGTCCCTTGCGCTGCTCGAGCGTGCCGGCATCGTCGCGTTGGCCGATCGCTCCTGCGCGACACTGGCCTACGGCGATCTCAAACGAGTTGAGCTGGCGATTGCACTCGCCTGTCGCCCGCGACTTCTGCTCATGGACGAGCCGACCGCGGGACTCGCTCCGTCCGAACGGGCGACGCTGATGTCGCTGGTCGTTGCGCTCGCTGCGAACGATGGCGTCGCGCTGCTCTTCACCGAGCATGACATGGACGTCGTATTTGCGCACGCCGACCGGGTGCTCGTGCTCAATCGCGGCCGCCTGATTTCGGCGGGACCGCCCTCAGTAGTCCGCAGCGATCCGCAGGTGCGCAAGGTTTACCTCGGACCGCCGACCCTGCCCGGCAATGCTTGAGCTCAAGGCCGTCTGCGCGGGCTATGGCCGAGCGCAGATACTGTTCGATGTCAGCTTAAGCGTGGCCCACGGGGAAGCGGTGGCGCTTTTCGGACGAAACGGCGCCGGCAAATCGACGACGCTCAAGACAATCGCGGGTCTGGTGCGCGCATGGCGAGGAGAGATCCGCTTCGCCGGCGCGCGCATCGATCTTCTGCCTTCCTATCGCATCGCTCGAGCGGGTATCGGCTATGTTCCCGACACGCGACGGATTTTTACCGAGCTCTCGGTCGCGGAGAATCTCGAGGTCGGGCGGCGAGCCGGCGGCGATCATTCACCGGTGTGGAATGCGGAGCGCGTCAACGGCCTTTTTCCCAACCTGCGCGAATTGCGCGACCGCTCGGGTGGGCACATTTCCGGCGGCGAGCAGCAGATGCTCAGTATTGCGCGCACGCTCATGGGCAATCCCAGCCTCTTGTTGCTCGATGAACCGAGCGAAGGGCTCGCGCCGGCGCTGGTCGAACAGCTAGCCATCGCGTTGCGTAAGCTCAAGAGCGAAGGCGTGTCGATGCTCCTTTCCGAGCAGAACTTGCGTTTCGCGGAAGGCATCGCCGATCGCGCCTGCGTGCTCGAGGGCGGGCATCTGCGCTTCGAAGGCACGCTTGCCGAGCTCGAGCGCGACGCCGATGCGAAGGCGCGTTATCTCGGAATCTAACCGTCAACGATCCACGCCTCGCTTAAGCGTCGGCCGCCGCGCCGTCGGCCTCCTTGTACGAGAACCGATCTCGATAAGTGTCGGCCTCCTGCTCGCGACTCGCCACGCGCGATCCCGCGCTCCGCGCGGGTCCCTCGCCGCGGGCTCGCGCGGCCACATCGCAATTCCCCGTCGATCCCCATGCTTCGCATGGGGGCCCTCGCCGGCCTCTCGCGTCGCTAGCCGCGCAGCCGCACGAGCCCTTCGCTCAGATCGGCGATCAGATCGCCACAATCCTCGAGTCCGACATGCAATCGCAGATACGGTGCCGCCGCGTTCCACCGCGTCACCGTCCGGCTTCTTTCAGGATGCACGGGAAGAATCAAGCTCTCGAAGCCTCCCCAGCTGAATCCCATCCTGAACAGTCGCATCCCATCGAGCATCGCATCGACGCGGAACTTGGCAGCAGGCTTCAGGACCACGCCAAAGAGGCCGCAAGCACCGGTGAAGTCGCGTTGCCATAGCGCGTGGCCACGCGCGCCCGGCAGCGCGGGAAAGATCACCTCATCGACTTCCGGCTGCTGCTTAAGCCAAACTGCGATCGCGAGTGCGCTTTCGGTGTGCCGCTGGAGGCGAACGGAGAGCGTGCGCAAGCCGCGCAGGGCGAGAAAGCAGTCGTCGCTGGATGCCGCCACGCCCATGTCGGTCCACAGTCGATGGAGCCGCGGAAAAGTTGCTTCGCTGCAGCCGATGAGACCCACCAGCACGTCTGAATGGCCTCCAAGATATTTCGTCCCCGCGTGAATCGACACGTCGACGCCGCGGGCGAAAGCCGGGAAGCCCAAAGGCGTCGCCCAGGTGTTGTCCATGAGCAAGAGCGCGCCGTGGCGATGTGCGACCTCGGCGATCGCCGGAATGTCCTGCACTTCGAACGAAAGCGAACCTGGTGACTCGGCGAACACGACCCGGGTGTTCGCCTTCATCTCCCGTTCGACGCCCGCAACCGAACACGGATCGTAGTAGCTAACATCCACGCCCAGGCGCCTGAGTTGGTTTTCGCAAAAACGTCGCGTCGGTCCGTAAGCCGAATCGGTCACCAGCACGTGGTCGCCTGCGCGCGCGGTGCCGATCAGCGCCAGTGTGATCGCGGCCAATCCGGAGGGAACGGCCAGGGCCGCGTGCGCGCCTTCGAGCTTCGCGTACGCCGATTGCAGGTCGACAACCGTCGGCAATCCATGGAGCCCATAGGTCAGGCCAGGATATTGGCCGCGTTCCGCCGCCTCGAGATCGGCGACCGTGTCGAAAAGAATGGTGGTCGCACGATAGACCGGCGTGTTGACGGCACCGATGTGCTTGTGTGGATCGCGGCCGAGGTGCGCGACCGCCGTCGCCGGTTTGATGTCAGGTTTGTCGTTCATGCCGTTGAGCGAAGGCTGGCGGCGATCTGCGCCACTTGCACCGCGACAGACTGGCGAATGTCGATGACCAGCGCGTCACGCGGTTCTTCCAGCGTCGCGAACTGACTCGCCAGCAGCGAAGGTGGCATGAAGTGGCCGCTGCGCTTAGCGAGCCTGTGCTCGATGGTCGCGGCATCGCCCTTCAGGAACACGATGCGCAATTGAGCTGTCTCGCCGCGGGCGCCCTGGCTGATCTGCGCCAGTCGGTCGCGGTAGGCCTGCTTCAATGCCGAACACGCCAGCACCGCGTCGCGTCCCTGCCGCGCCCGCACGCGCAGCTGAGCCACGATCCGGTCAAGCCACGGCCAGCGATCATTGTCGGTCAGGGCAATACCTCGGGTCATCTTTGCGATGTTCTCTGGCGGATGGAATCGATCGCCCTCGATGAATTCCCAGCCGAGCTCCTGAGCAAGCGCGTGGCCGATCGTCGTCTTGCCGCTGGCCGCAACGCCCATGAGCAAGACGATCACGGCGCGACCTTGCGCGCGCTGTGACCGCCGGAGCGTCCTTCATCTTCTTGATGCGCCACGTTGCGTCCTGTTTGCGTGCGTGCAGCACGCGATGCTACACAAGCAGGCCCGCGAGCGCTATCTATCGCGTACTCGCGAACTGGTCCAAAGCGTTGCACTGACAATCATTGCGGCGCCGCCGAGGGTTCTTGCATCGGGAAGCTCGCCGAGCAAGAGCGCCGCGAGAGCGATCCCATAGACCGGCTCGAGCGCCGCCACGATGCTCGCCGTGTGCGCCGATACCGTGCGCAGACTGCCGATGAAGCATGTGTGTGCGACGGCAGTGCAAAGCAAGCCCAGAACGACCAAACCGAGCAGCTCCGTTCCGCTCGGAAGCGCAAGTCCCAGCGCTAACGCGGGTAGCAGACAGACCGCTGCGCAGGCGTTTTGCCAGAAGGCAATCTCAGTCGCGCCGCGCTGCCCGGCAAGCGTGCTGTTGCACAGCGCGAGCAGCGCGAAGGTGAAGCCGGAGAGAACGCCCCACAGTACGCCGCGGACGATACGATTGTCGATGTCGAACTGGGGGACGAGCAGGACGAGCCCGAGCGCTACCACCGCGGCAGAAATCCATTCTCCCGGCGTGGTTCGTCGTCGCCTGAACAACGCTTCCAAGACAACGACGAACAAGGGAAAACTCGCATAGCCCAGCAACCCGATGGCCACGCTCGCGCTCTGGACGGCCTGAAAGAACGCGAGCCAGTGAATCGCAAGCAAGGCCCCGTTGAGCGCGAATCGCCAGTCAAAGCCATGGCGCGGCGCTCGACGCAACGCGAGAAGCGCTCCGAGCGCGATTGCCGCGATGGAGGTGCGGCCAAACACGATCGTCGACGGCGGGAGCGTGATCCATTTGCCGAACAGTCCCGCAAAGCCGAACAGGAGGACCGCTAAATGCAGCGATGCGAGTGCATGCGCTCGCGATGTGCGCTGCGACGCGACGGTTGGACATTCGTCCATTGCAGCATTGTGCCATCGACGATCCCGACGGACTTAAGGTAGCGCAACCGGGTTACAATCGTCGCTGACCGCAGCCAACCACATTCGCGCACCGGCCCAATCACTGGAGGGGAGCATGCCGCAAAACATCGCCGCCAAGAAGGTGCTCGACACGGTTCGCGAGGGACCCGGAGAGCGCGTCAAGGTGGCCGTTTCTGACATCGACGGCGTGCTGCGCGGCAAGTACCTGCACAAGGACAAGTTCTTCTCGGCGGCAGAAGGCGGTTTCGGATTCTGCGACGTTGTCTTTGGCTGGGACATGAACGACCAGTGCTACGACAACACGACATTGACCGGCTGGCACAAAGGATTTCCTGACGCGCTCGCCAGGATCGATCTCGGCACCCACCGTAACGTGCCATGGGATGACAACGTGCCGTTCTTCTTGGGAGAGTTCGTGACCCAGGAAAATGGCAACGAAGTCCCGCATCCCATTTGCCCGCGACAGACGCTCAAGCGCGTGCTCAGGCGTGCAGAGAAGTTGGGCGTACAGCTGATGTGTGGCGAAGAATTCGAATGGTTCAACTTTGCCGAGACGCCGCAATCCTGGTCGGAAAAGGGCTACGTGCGTCCGCAGCCGATCACGCCCGGGATGTTCGGCTATTCGCTGCTTCGCGCCAACCAGAACCGCGAGTTCTTCAAGGCGCTGATGGTCGAAATGGCGGCGTTCGGCGTGCCGATCGAAGGCCTGCATACCGAAACCGGTCCGGGCGTGTACGAAGCAGCGATTCTGTTTTCCGAAGCGCTGGAGGCCGCCGATCGCGCAATCCTGTTCAAGACCGGCGCGAAGGAGATCGGGGCTCGCTTCGGCATCATGCCGAGCTTCATGGCCAAGTGGAGCGCGCAGTATCCCGGCTGCTCCGGGCACATTCACCAGTCGCTCTCCGATGGCAAGAACAATCTTTTTCACGACGCGGCGTCGAAGCATGGCATGAGCAAGCTCTTCGAGAGCTACCTGGCAGGCCAGCTCGCCTGTCTCATGGAGTTTGCGCCGATGTTCTGGCCGACGGTCAACAGCTACAAGCGCCTGGTCGACGGCTTCTGGGCGCCGGTCAAACCAACGTGGGGCCTGGACAATCGCACCGCCAGCTTCAGAGTGATCGCTTCGAGCCCGAAGTCGACGCGACTGGAGACGCGCTGCCCGGGTGCGGACATGAATCCCTACCTCGGTACCGCCGCTTGCATCGCCGCGGGGCTTCATGGCATCGAAAAAAATCTGAAGCTCACTACCAAGCCGATAGCGGGCACCAACGTCGGCGGGGAGGACGTGCCCCGCGCACCGCGCACCCTGATCGAGACCACGCGCGCCTTCCGCGAATCACGGCTTGCACGGGACTGGTTCGGCGACGGCTTCGTCGATCACTTCGCGGCAACGCGGGAATGGGAATGGCGCCAGTGGCTCGACGCGGTGACCGATTGGGAGCTCAAGCGCTACTTCGAGATCATATGAGGCAACGATGTGAAGCCCTGCTGCTGATAGCGGGGCTCGCTCTCTCGGTTTCGGTTAGTGCCGCGACGCTGCGCTTCGCCAGCGGCTTCGACCCGCAATCGCTGGATCCCCACGCGCTGGCACTTCAGTACCAGACGCGGATCTGGAGCCAGATATACGAGTCGTTGGTGTTTCGCGACCGCAATTTCGCGATGGAGTCGTCGCTTGCGCTATCGTGGCAGCAGATCGAGCCCACGCGCTGGCGCTTCAAGCTCCGCCCGGGCGTGAACTTCCACGATGGGGCAGCGTTCACCGCGGACGACGCGGTGTTCTCGATCGGCCGGGCGCTCGCCAAGAACTCGCAGCGCGCTTTCCAGCTCCGCGGCGTGATTGAGGCACGCAAGGTTGACGATCTCACCATCGACGTCCTGCTCTCTGCACCCGACGCCGTTCTGCCGGAGAAGCTCATCTACATTGGCATCATGAGCAAGGCGTGGTGCGCGGCGCACGGCGTGCTCGAGCCACAGAATTACAACGCCAAGCAGGAAACCTACGCCGTACGTAACACCAACGGCACCGGTCCCTATCAGCTCAAATCGTACGAGTCGGATGCCCGCACGGTGCTCTTCGCCAACCCGCACTGGTGGGGAAGACGCGGCAACGTCGACGAGGCAGTCTATGTCGTGATTCAGTCGGACGCGACGCGCCTTGCCGCGCTGGTGTCCGGCCAGATCGACTTCCTGATCGATCCACCGTTCCAGGATATCGCGCGACTGAAGCAGGAGCACCGGTTCAAGCTCGCAGAGATGACCGATATCGGCACCCAATATCTGGGATTCGATCAGAGCCGCGACGAGCTTGAGTCAAGCGACGTCAAGCGGCGAAATCCGTTCAAGGACATCCGAGTGCGCCGCGCAGTGTACCAGGCGATCGACATCGACGTCATCGTCGCCAAGGTGCTGCGCGGCCAGGCCACAGCGACCGGTTCCTACGTGTCTCGTCTTCTTGACGGCTATGTGTCCGAGCTCGATCGCCGGCTGCCTTACGATCCTGCGGCGGCGCGGGCGCTGCTCAAGGAGGCGGGCTATCCCAACGGCTTCGCGGTAACGCTCGACTGCGTGAACGCCTCCTATCGAGCGGCGGTGTGTCAGGCCATCACGGGAATGCTCGCTCAGGTCGGGATCCGCACGGCGTTCCAAGCGTGGCCCACGGCGACGTTCTTCCCCAAGCTTACGCAGGCAACGAGCAGTTTTTTCGAATTCGGCTGGTCGCCCGGGACGGATCCGTGGCCGACCCTCTACGCCATCGTGCGCAGCAACGGCCCGGACGGGGCCGGCACCTTCAACGGCGGACGCTACTCGAATCCGAAACTCGATCAAGTCATCGATGCCATTCGCGTCGATCCCGACATCATTCACCGCCGTCAGCTGGTGGGCGACGCGCTGCGCATCATGAACGCCGATCTGCCGCTCATCCCGCTGTATCGACGAACGCTTACCTGGGTGATGCGTCCCGAGATCAGCGCGGCGCAATGGCCGAACGACATTCTCGAGCTGCGCTTTGTCCAGATGGGCGAAGGGCCGCTGGCAGGACGCGAAGCCAAATGACCCTCTCCCGTTTCGCCTTTCCGACGACCATTCACTTCGGTCCCGGCGCACGAGGTCTGCTGGCCGAGCATCTTGCAGCGCACGGCGTGCGTCGTCCCTTGATCGTAACGGATCGTGGCATTGCTCCATTACCGATGCTGCAGTCGGTTGTTGCGGGTCTTTCCGGCTTCGATGTCGCGGTCTACTCGGAGATCTGGGGAAACCCGGTGAAAAGCCAGGTGGAAAACGGCGTCACGACATTCAAAGCGCATGGCGCCGATTCAATCGTCGGACTCGGCGGAGGCGCCGCGCTGGACGTCGCCAAGGCCATCGCGCTGATGGCCACACATCCCGGCGATGTGCTCGAATATGCGTGGGACCATCCGCAAGTGCGTACTATCGAGCGGGAACTGCCGCACTGGGTTGCGCTGCCGACAACGGCCGGGACCGGTTCGGAAGTTGGGCGCTCGAGTGTAATCTCGGAGGACCGCACGCATATCAAGAAGATCATTTTCTCCCCTCATCTGCTCGCCAGGGCAGTGTTCGCCGATCCCGAGCTCACGCTGGATCTTCCGCCCGGCATCACTGCAGCAACCGGCATGGACGCACTCACTCACAACGTCGAGTCGTATCTGTCGCCGGCGTATCACCCCTTGTGCGACGGCATCGCGCTCGAAGGCGCGCGCATTGCCGCACGATCGCTGCGCAAGGCCGTGCGCGAGCCGCACAATCTCCAGGCCCGCTCGGACATGTTGATGAGCTCGATGATGGGGGCGATTGCTTTCCAGAAGGACCTGGGCGCGGTGCATTCCTGCGCGCATGCGCTGTCGACGGTGGCCGATCTGCACCACGGGCTCGCCAACGGCATCATGATCGACCATGTCATGCGCTTCAATCTGCCGTCCGCGACGGACAAAATGGCCGAGCTGGCGCACGTCGTCGGCGCCGCAGTGCCGGGTGCATTGCCGGAGGCCAGCGCCGAGGCGTTCATCGACTGGCTTTCGCAACTCAAGGCGGACCTGTCGATCCCCTCTACGCTTGCTGCCTATCAAGCAAAGCGTCGAGTTACCCCGGCCGACATTCCGGCACTGGTCGATGTCGCGATCAACGACAGCTGTCACCAGACCAATCCGCGCAAATGCACGCGCGAGGATTTCGAGCGCATCTTCGCCGCAGCAATGTGATGGTCAAGGTCGGCATTTCCGCGTGTTTTTTTTACGCCGATCGGCAGCGTCCGATTTTCAAGGGGATGACGCTGCAGTACATCGAGCAGAACATGGCGCACTGGGTCATGCAGCGAGACGCCATGGCGCTGATGATCCCTTCTCCCGATGGCGACACGCGCCGCGCATCAAGCACGCTGCGCGTGGACGACTACGCTCGCGAGCTCGACGCGCTGGTGCTCATGGGCGGCTCCGACGTCTCCCCGGAGAGTTACGGAGAACGCGCACTCAAGCCCGAATGGAACGGTGATCGCATCCGCGACCAATACGAAATCGCGCTGCTCAATGCTTTCATCGATGCGCGGAAGGCGGTGCTGGGGGTTTGCCGCGGCGCGCAAGTGATCAACGTCGCCTTCGGAGGAACGCTCTACCAGGACTTGGCCACGCAGTTTCGCGGAGCGCTGAATCATCGCAACTGGGACATTTACGCCGAGAATTGCCATGCAACATCCATCGTTCCCGGATCGAAGCTGGCTGGCCTCTACCGTGATCGAGCGCTTAGCAAGACTAATTCGGTGCATCATCAGGCGGTGAAGGATCTCGGTCGCAACCTCGTCGTGGAAGCGTGGTCAGAGCCTGATCACGTCGTCGAGGCGGTGCGCTGGACGGGTCCTTCCTATGTGTTCGGGGTGCAATGGCATCCCGAATTCCACGATGGCGGGGATCGCTCGTTTATCGACGACACGCCCTTACTCGACGATTTTCTCGCTCATGCGAAGCGCCCATCGTGAAAATTCTCAATCCCGCCGACAACACTGTCGTCGCCGAAGTTGCCGAGGACACGCCCGTCGCCGTACGCAGCAAATATCTGCGCGCCCGTGCCGCACAGCCTGGATGGGCAGCGCTCCCGCTGAAGAAGCGACTCAACGTCATTCGTGCGTTCCGGGAGCGCATCACGGCGATGCGCGAAACGCTGTCGAGAACGCTCACGCGGGAGGTCGGGAAGCCGATCAAGCAGTCGCGCAACGAGCTCGACGGGCTGCTGGGGCGCATTGATTTTTTCCTTCTCGAGGCGTCTCAGGTGCTGCGCCAGGAAAAGGTATACGCCGACGCCGGACACAAGCTGGAGGAGCGCATCTCGCACGAGCCGCTGGGCGTCATTGCCAACATCTCGGCGTGGAACTACCCCTACTTCGTGGGCAGCAATGTGTTCGTGCCGGCGCTCATTTCGGGGAATGCGGTGCTTTACAAACCATCGGAACACGCGACGCTCACCGGGATGCACATTGCCGAAATGTTTGCCGAGGCGGGAATCCCGAAGGACGTGTTGATCCCGGTCATCGGCGGCGGCGCCGCGGGAGCGGCGCTGCTGCGCCAGAATGTCGACGGCGTCTTTTTTACCGGCTCGTACGCGACCGGCGCCAAGGTGGGCGCTGTGGCAGGAC
>VBCY01000419.1 GCA_005882995.1 Betaproteobacteria bacterium | reverse complement strand
CCGAGAAAGTCCCCAGAGAAATCTTCCGTCGCGAGGTGATCCTGTGGGGCGGGCCCGGTTTCCACATCGTGTGCTACCCGCTGCGGCAGGAGCGCTTCTACAACATCGTCGCGGTGTTCCGAAGCGCCACCCATGCCGAAAGGCGCGACCACGCCGCGTATAAGGCGGAATTGCAGGAAACCTACAAAGCCGCTCATCCGATCATGCAGACATTACTTGGCTTAATGGATGTGGAGCGGCGTTGGCCGATCTCCGACCGCGACCCGATCCGACATTGGGGGCGTGGCCGCGTTACTCTGCTCGGTGATGCAGCGCATGCAACGCTGCAATCCCTCGCGCAAGGTGCGGGCATGGCAATCGAAGATGGCGTGTGCCTGGCCCAAACCCTCGACGAACAGCCCGGCGACATACAGACCGCATTCCGGAGATACGAGGCTTTGCGGCGAACAAGGACTGCACGGGTACAGCTTGAATCCCGCAGTCTTTGGAAGACCTATCACTGCGACGGCATCGAAGCCGACGTGCGACTCGACACTTTCGCCGGCCGGTCACAGGCGGCTTACTTGGATTGCTTGACGTGGCTGTATGACAGCCACGATCGGACCGGTCGGGCCGTCCAAGCCTGACCGCCATCAAGCCTTGGACGACGCCGATCTCGCCTGCATCTGAACTTTCGCTGTCACGGCAGCCCGGACCCTGCCGCCCGCGAGGCCTCCCGGAAGAGCGGCGCCATCGCGCGCGACGGCCACGAGTGCTTCCAGATCAATTCCGGTAGCCATGCCCATGCGCTCGAACATGTAGACGATATCCTCGGTCGCCACGTTACCGGTCGCGCCCGGAGCAAATGGACACCCGCCCAACCCTCCGAATGACGCATCGAAGGTACGCACGCCTTGCTTATAGGCCGCGTAGACGTTGGCCAGCCCGCGGCCGTAGGTGTCATGGGCATGCAATGCCCATCGCGATACGTTCGGGAAGCGCGAGATGCACGTCGAGAAAAGCCTTTCGACGTGTTTCGGATCGGCCCGGCCCGTCGTATCGCAAAGACATATCTCCGCCCCAGGACGGAGCGGCACGAGGCGTTCGAGCATCGCTATCGTCGCAGCAACTTGCACCCGGCCCTCATATGGGCAATCGAAGGCCGTAGCGAGATCGAGACGCATGGCAATTTCGGACGGAACAGCTTTCAGAAGCCGCGCGTATTCGTCAACCGATTGCTCCGGCGTTGTCTGCACGTTCGCGCGGTTGTGCGATTCCGAAACCGACAGAACAAATACCAGAGTTCTCGCGCCTGCGTTGACGGCCTGTTCGCCCCGCCGCTGGTTCGGCACCAAAACCTGGGGCGCGACCGACGGTATCCGTACGCACGCCGTCAGCACCTCGTGCGTGTCCCGCAGTTGCGGCAACGCCTTCTCGCTAACGCACGAACCAATTTCGATACGCCGCACTCCGACGGAGACCAACCGCTCGATGAAGCTTATTTTGAGATCGGTCGGGATAAAGGGCGTGATGCCCTGGTAGCCGTCGCGCGGACCGACTTCGACGATCTCCACGCTCGGCCTTGAAGGTATCGTCATCCAAGGACGCCTTTCTGCCGCAACGTTTCAATTTCCGCAGCCCCGTAACCCAACCGCTGGCTGAGCACATCCTGGGTATGGGCCCCCACCGGCGGTCCAGGCCAGCGGATCGCACCCGGATCATACTCGACGTGCGGCACGACACCCGCCTGCAGCACTGAGCAGAAATGTTCATCGTTGACATTCTGCACCATGCCCCGATGCCGAAATTGAACGTCTGAGGCAATGTCCGCGACAGTATAGATTTGCGTGCAGGGAATGTCCGCT
Organism: Betaproteobacteria bacterium; assembly: GCA_005882995.1. Lineage (GTDB taxonomy): Bacteria > Pseudomonadota > Gammaproteobacteria > Burkholderiales > Casimicrobiaceae > PALSA-1003. The sequence continues at coordinate 2,020 of VBCY01000419.1, read as the reverse complement.
TCGTTGAGGGCGTGAAGAGATTCGACAGCCGTCCTCACCCCAGTCCAGCCGGAAATGATTTCGTCCAAGGCTTCGACGTTCGCACAGCGGGCGGGATTGTTCACGAAGCGCGTATCGAACGGCAGATCCGGACGCTCAAGTAAAATCGCCAGCTTCGCGAACAACGGATCAGAATTCGCCGCGATCAGAATCCATCTGCCGTCCGAGGTCGGATAGGCGTTGCTTGGAGCCGCATTGGCAAGGCGCGATCCCACCGGTTGACGGACATCGCCGAAAGCGCCGAATTCCGGCAACAGGCGCCACGTCGAGTATCCGGCCTTGCGGGCCACCATCCGCCTGGTCCCGTCGCCAGAAAGCCGCCATGATGCCAAATGCCGCGTAAAGGCCCGCGATCGAATCGCCTATGCTCACGCCGACCCGCACCGGCGGCAGATTGGAAACGCCGGGCGCATGATCGCTCAGATAACGCAAGCCTCCGATCGCCTCACCGATCACGCCAAACGCGGCACGATCGCGATAGGGTCCGCTCTGTCCGTAACCGGAGATATGCGCGATGACCAGCCGCGGGTTGACGCCCTGCAGGACATCGTCGCCGAGCCCAAACTTCTTCAATTGGCCGGGACGGAAATTCTCCACCACCGCGTCGGACGTAGCCGCCAATTTCAGTACGATGTCTACAGCTTCACGCTGTTTCAGATCGAGCGTTACGCAATGCTTGTTGCGTCCATGCATTGACCACCAGGGCGTGGCACCTTGCACCTGCCTGCCCCACTGGCGGACGGGATCGCCGCCGGGCGGTTCCACCTTGATGACCTCCGCCCCCAGATCGGCCAGTAGGCGTGCGCAGAACGGAGCCGCTACAAAATGACCGAGCTCTAATATCCGCAGCCCTGCCAACGGACCTACGCCTCGTGTTTCGACGATCATGTTCTTGCCTTCGTGAGATATTTTGATCGCATTCTGTCAATATATCGACACCTAACGGTCGACGCTTCCGTTCTCGGCGATTGCGGATAATGCAATATTGCCAATTATTTGCGAGATTTCTCATCAAGTTCGCAGGCATCACTTTGCAATCCACATCACGCGCGCGATCGTTATATTGACTGAATACATACAATGTTGTAGTTGGTCCGGCAAGGGCGTTCAATATTGGCCGTGCATTTTCAGTCCGTGGAGCTTCTATGCGCTTGTGTCGCTTCGACGAAAATCGACTAGGTGTGATCTATGGCGAGGAAGTTGCAGACGTTTCTGCTATTGCCGAGCGACTGGCCGCTTACCGATATCCGCTACCTCAGTTCGACCCCCTCATCGCCCAGCTCGACACGTTGCGTCCAGAGATCGAAGCGATCGCCAAAACTGCCAAACGGCACGCCATCTCGCGCGTTCGCCTGCTGAGTCCTGTTGCCAATCCCGGCAAGATCGTCGCGGCGCCTGTCAACTACCAAAAGCATCTAGACGAAGCGCGCGCGGATTCAGAAATCCACAATAACAGCCAGGTCGCGGTAATTGAAAAGGCCGGACTTTTCCTGAAAGCGACGAGTTCTGTTGTGGGGCCGCACGAAGGAGTAACCATCAGTCATCCTGACCGCCGTAACGATCATGAGGTCGAACTGGTCGCCGTTGTCGGCAAGGTCGCGCGGGACGTCGCCGAAAAAGACGCACTTGGATGCATCGCGGGCTACTGCATCGGACTCGACATGTCGATGCGCGGGACGGAAGACCGCAGCTTTCGGAAGTCTGTCGACAGCTTCACGGTGCTGGGTCCCTGGCTTTCGACACCAGACGAATGTCGCGACGTCGGTAACCTGCACCTCTCACTCGACGTCAACGGAGAAAAACGCCAATCGGCAAATACGAGAGACCTAGTCTTCAGCGTCGCGCGGTTGATCGCGTACGCCTCGTCGATCTACACGCTACATCCCGGAGACGTCATTATGACCGGAACGCCCGAGGGCGTCGGGCCGGTCAAGGACGGCGACGTCATGACGGCCTTTGTCGAAAACATCGGCACAATGCA
>VBCY01000424.1 GCA_005882995.1 Betaproteobacteria bacterium | reverse complement strand
TACGCGCGGGAGAGTTCACCGCTTGCGATTCTCGAGCGGCTGTGCGGTCGTGAGTTGGTGCCATCCTGATCGGGCAGCGCACGCGCTCGCACCGCGCTCTTCCGGGCAGGCCATGGAAGCGCTGAAAAACGAGACGCTGCTGCGCGCGTTGCGGCGCCAGCCCACCGACTACACACCGGTGTGGCTGATGCGCCAGGCAGGACGTTATCTGCCCGAGTACAACGCGACCCGCCGACGAGCGGGAAGTTTTATGAAGCTGTGCACGGATCCCGAGCTCGCCACCGAAGTCACATTGCAACCGCTGGAGCGCTTTCCTCTCGACGCGGCGATTCTGTTTTCGGACATTCTCACGATTCCCGATGCGATGGGATTGGGGCTTTTTTTCGCCGATGGTGAAGGTCCACGCTTCGAGCGACCCCTTGTTGACGAGGCGGCGATCGCGTCTTTGCGGGCGCCCGATCCGGAACGCCTCGAATACGTTTTCGCCGCAGTCGATGCCATCAAGCGAGCACTCGCCGGCACGGTTCCACTGATCGGCTTCGCAGGTAGCCCCTTCACCCTGGCCTGTTACATGATCGAGGGCCGCAGCAGCGCGGATTTCGCAAGCGTTCGCAGAATGCTCTACGCGCGCCCGGATCTTCTGCATCGCGTTCTGGGGCTCAATGCGAGTGCGGTTGCGGAATACCTCAAGTTACAGATCGAGAACGGCGTCGATGCGGTCATGATCTTCGATACCTGGGGCGGACTGTTGAGCGCCGAAGCATTTCCCAGATTCTCGCTGGCCTATATCGAGGCGGTCATCGCCTCGCTACGCGATGGCCCTGGCGCCGCGACGCCGGTAATCGTGTACACCAAGGGTGGCGGCTCATGGCTTGAGCGCAGCGCGCAGTGCGGTTGTGATGCGGTGGGGCTCGACTGTCGACCCGGTGGCCCTCCTCTCGACGCCGGCGGCCATCGAAGCGGAGGTGAGGTCGATTCTGCATGCCGCGGGCCCGGAACCCGGGCACGTGTTCAATCTGGGACACGGCATATTGCCGTCGACTCCGCCGGAAAACGTATCTGCCCTGGTGGCCTCGGTGCATGCTCAATCACGTACTGCACGAGCCGATGTCCCTGATAAGACCCGCGGAGCAAAGTTGTGAAGAACGGCGCCTGAAGCGGCTCTCTGCGGTGTTGACAGAACCATTGAAGCTTGTTCGTCGCCCGACTTATGCACACGGCGGCCGTCGCTGGTCATGGGTGCAAGAAGTCGGGGATTCGCGGGGCGTCGGTACGACAATATTTTGAATCAACAAAACTTATTGGCGGAACGATGGGGTTCGATTGCATACCGTAAGCGCTGTCGGCTAGGCCGCCGCGCCGGCGGAAGCTAGTTACACACAGAGTTTTCCACAAGTGGCCAGCTGCCATTTTGGGAATACTGAAAAATGAATGACTTGGAACCGAATGCTGCAATCCGATGTGATGATTCGGAACACTACAGCATGTAACACGCTAGCCATGCGTCACAGCGCAGGCTGACGGCGTCGTGGCGATCGTCCGCTTGGCTCTTCCGGTTGCGACGCATCGCCTGTTTGATTATTGGCTTCCCAGCGGCCTCGACGTTCAACCCGGCAGCGTCTTGCTTGCGCGGCTGGGCAACAAGAAGCTTGCCGGGGTTGCGATGGAATTGATCGCATCCAGCGAGGTGGAGCCTGAGCGCCTGCAACCCATCGATCAACTCGCTTCGTGGATTCCGCCTTTGCCCGAGGATCTGCGTGCGCTCGCGCGCTTTGTCTCGGAGTATTACCAGCAGCCGATCGGCCAATGCCTTGCACTGATGCTTCCTCCGCTGAGTGCAGCGCGCTCATCGCCGTGCGTCGCTCCAGCTTCGCATGCGGATGCGCGGTTGCGGAGTCTCAATGGCGAACAACGTGCTGCGCTCGATTCTATTCTCGGGGACACGCACGCTTTTGCGGTGTCGCTGCTTCAAGGAGTGACCGGCAGCGGCAAGACGGAAGTCTATCTTGCCGCTGCAGCGCGAATGATCGCCGAAGATCGGCAGGTGCTGCTGTTGGCGCCGGAGATCAATCTGACGCCGCAACTCTCCGAACGCATCGCAGCGGCGCTGCCGCATGCCGCCACCGTCGTTTTGCACAGCCGTCTCTCCGATGGCGACCGGAGAGCACATTGGTTGGCGGCGGCGTCGGGCGGAGCGCAGCTTATCGTCGGCACCCGACTCTCGGTATTCACGCCATTGCCCAAGCTCGGTCTTATCGTTGTCGACGAGGAACACGACGAGTCGTTCAAGCAGCAGGACGGCGTTCGCTACCACGCACGAGATCTCGCGATCTATCGGGCGCGACTGCGCGATGTTCCCGTCATTCTGGGCAGTGCGACGCCGTCGCTAGAAAGCTATGCAAAGGCGAAACGGGGTCGTTACCGATGGTTGAAACTTCCGCAGCGGGCAACGCTTCGAACGGCGCTTCCGCCGGTGCGCCTGGTGGCCAACCGCATCGCGGGCAGCGTCGAAGGTATCGGTTCCGAACTCGCCAGGGCCATCGGCGAAAGGTTGTCGCGTCGCGAGCAAACGCTCATATTCATCAACCGTCGCGGCTTCGCGCCATCGCTGTTATGCGCAGGCTGCGGCTGGAAAGCCGAATGCACCCGATGTGCGTCGAGCATGGTCCTGCATCGTGAAGCTGCCCGCCTCTGCTGCCATCATTGTGGCCGCGTGACAACCATTCCCGCCGCTTGTCCAGATTGCGGCAATCAGGACCTGTTGCCGTTGGGGTTCGGCACGCAGCGCCTGGAGCGAGGCATTGCCGCGCTGTATCCGAACGCCCGGATAGTCCGCGTGGATCGCGACAGCACCCGGCGCAAGGGCTCATTCGACAGCATGCGCGAGGCGATTGCCGCGGGTGACGTGGACATCATGATCGGCACGCAGATGCTCGCCAAGGGTCATGACTTTCCCAGGCTCACGCTCGTGGGCGTACTCGGTGCCGACAATTCACTCTACAGCGCCGAGTATCGGGCGACGGAACGTCTGTTCGCGCTGCTAGAACAGGTCGCGGGCCGCGCCGGGCGTGGCGCCTGCGCGGGCGAAGTGATCATTCAGACCGACTTTCCAGATCACCCTCTGTACGTTGCGCTCTCAGCTCATGATTACGATCGTTTTGCGGCCACGCTTCTCGCCGAACGTCAGGAGCTCAAGCTGCCACCGTTCTCGCATCTCGCGTTGTTGCGCGCCGAAGCGAAACTACCTCGCGCGTTGAGTGATTTTCTCGAGCAAGCCGCAGAACGCGGTCGTGAGCTCTCGAGCCGCCACGGCAACCGCTGTGAAGTATTCCCGCCCACTCCTGCGACGATGCCTCGCCGCGCTGGCCTGGAAAGAGCGCAGGTACTCGTACAAAGTCTCAATCGGCGCTCCTTGCAGGAGTTCCTGCAGCAGTGGCGGGCGGAATTGGATCGCCTGCAGGAACGACGAGTGCGGTGGGACCTCGACGTCGATCCGCTGAGCTTTGCATGATGCGACGCTACAATCGCGCGATTGCCACACGCTATAATTGAAAGTTTTCACACCTTACAACGCCTTGATCGACGTCAAATCGCACGTCGCAGACTGGCTGGCAGCGGGCCTTTCGCGCATTGCCCCCGAAAGCGCGCCAGCGAACCTCGTACTTGATCGTTCTCGACAGCCGGCGCACGGCGACTATGCCACCAGTGCGGCACTGCAGCTCGCCAAGAGCCTGAAGCAGAATCCGCGCGAACTCGCGCAGCGATGGGTCGCGGCCCTGGAGCGAACGCCATGGGTCGATCGTGCAGAGGTGGCGGGCCCCGGCTTTGTCAATGTGTTTCTCTCCGGCGCGGCACGCCGTTGCGTCGTCCGACGGATCTTGACTGAGGCCGACGGCTACGGCCGGGCTCGGGTTCGATCCGCCGACAAGGTGATCGTCGAATTCGTCTCTGCCAATCCAACCGGGCCGCTGCATGTCGGGCACGGTCGGGGAGCCGCCGTCGGCGATGCAGTCGCGCGCCTGTTGGAATGGCAAGGTTTTTCAGTGCATCGCGAGTTCTATTACAACGATGCCGGCGCACAAATCGAGAGCCTTGTTCGATCAGTGCAAGCGCGCATGCGTGAGTTGAGCGGCGACCACGCTTCCTTTCCCGAAGATGGCTATCAAGGTGAATACATCCGCGACATCGCCCATGACTACCTGCGGGCGAATCCGGCGGATCGAAACGGCGAGAACGTGGAAGCGATACGCACGTTCGCAGTCGGCGCATTGCGCCGCGAGCAGGATGTCGATCTTGCGGCCTTCGGTGTTCGCTATGACGCCTATTATCTCGAGTCTTCGTTGTATAGCGAGGGATTGGTCGAGGAAACGGTCGACGCGCTGACGGCCGCAGGGAGCACCTACGAAAAGGACGGTGCGCTATGGTTGCGCACCACCGACTTTGGCGATGACAAGGACCGAGTCATGCGCAAGTCGGACGGCAGTTACACCTATTTCGTTCCCGACATCGCCTACCACGTAACCAAGTGGAAGCGCGGCTTCCGGCGAGCGGTGACCGAACTGGGTGCCGACCACGGCGGGTCCTTGACCCGTGTTCGGGCGGGGCTCCAGGCCATGGGTATCGGCATACCGGCCGGATACCCGGACTATGTGCTGCATCAGATGGTGCTGGTCATGCGCCATGGCGAGGAAGTGAAGCTTTCGAAGCGCGCCGGCACCGGAGTCACACTGCGAGAGCTCATCGACGAGGCGGGTCGCGACGCCGTGCGCTTCTTTTTCCTGTTGCGCAAATCGGACTCGCAGCTGACCTTCGATGTCGACCTGGCGCAAAGACAGAGTGAGGAAAACCCCGTCTATTACGTGCAATATGCGCACGCCCGTGTGTGTAGCGTGCTCCAGAAAGCGGGCATTGGGCTCGAAGACGCCGCGGGCTCGCTGCACGACGTCGATCTTGCCCCGCTTGAAAGTCCGTACGAAGACGCGTTGCTGCGGCGCTTGGCCGATTTTCCCGAGGAGCTGGCAATCGCGGCGCGAGAGCTCGCGCCTCATCGGCTGACATTCTTTCTGAAGGAATTGGCCAGTGAATTTCACAGCTACTATAATGCCGAGCAGTTTCTGGTCGATGAACCGGCGGTGCGAAACGCAAGGCTCGCGCTGGTGGTGGCGACCGGACAGGTTGTGCGCAACGCCCTTGCCGTGCTAGGTGTGAGTGCCCCGGAGAAGATGTAGCAATGAGCTTGAGACTGCAGGCGTCGCAACGCAGAAGGCACGTCCCTATGCGGCGCAACTCGCGGGGCGGCACTCTGCTCGGCATCTTCATCGGGTTGGTTCTGGGGTTGGCGCTTGCCGCCGCGGTGGCTTATTACCTCGGAAGGACGGGCCTGACGGCCCCCCTGCCGGCGGGCGCTCAAGGGAAAGAGCTCGCGCGTGGCGGCAAAGGTGAGAGCGCAGTGACCGGCGCGCTGCCCGAGAAGCCCCGATTCGATTTCTACAAGATTCTTCCCGGCGGCGAAGAGCCTAAGGCCGGCGTCGATCGACGCTCGCTGGAAAAAACGTCGGAGCGATCGGCGGACCGGGCGCAGGATGTCGTCGCCAGGCTGCCGGAGGCGACGACGGCAAAAGCCGGTGATCGACTATGGCTGCAAGCCGGAGCGTTCGTCAACGAGTCGGACGCGGAAAATCTCAAGGCGCGCTTGGCGCTGTCGGGATGGGAAGCGGTGGTCCAGCAGGCGACGATGCCTGACAAGAGCGTTCGCTATCGGGTGCGTCTCGGACCCTATGACAACAACGATCAGCTCAATCGCACCAAGGCCGATCTCGGAAAAAACGGATTCGACGTGGCCGTGATTCGGAATCCGTAAGCGACCATGCGTTGAACTTCGCTTGGTCCAGCCGGCCCAAAAACGGTCGGATGATAACCACAGCAGGAGAAGCAATGAAGCGATGGATGACGTGCGCCATGGGCGCCATGGCGTTGCTGGCGTTTACTGTCGGAAGTGCGGCGGACTTGGTCGAGGGACGCGACTACACCCGCTTGAAGGCCGCGCCAGCGGGCGACAAGAAGATCGAGGTGATCGAGTTTTTCTCCTACGGTTGCCCTCATTGCAATGATCTGGAGCCGTATCTTCAGACCTGGGTCAAGAGCGTGCCGCCCGACGTCCAATTCCGACGCGTGCCGGTGATGTTCCAGGATCGCTGGCGAGCACTGGCCAAGGTGTACTTCACGCTGGAGGCGCTGGGCGAGGATCTACGACTGTCTCCGGAGGTATTCAAGGCGGTTCACGGTTCCGGAATCCCGTTGTATCAGGACAAGGCATTTTTCGACTGGGCAGCGAGCAAGGGCCTTGATCGCGCCAAGGTTATGGACACCTACAATTCCTTCGGCGTCGAAAGCAAGATGAAGCGCGCGCTGGCGATTGCGCAGGAGTACAACATTCAGTCGGTTCCGACGATGCTGGTCGACGGCAAGTTCCTCACCTCCTCGGATCGCATCGGGGGGCATGCCGCGGCGCCGGCTGCGCTTGACGCGCTGATTCTCAAAGCACGCGCCGAGCGCACGAAGACCTAGCGAGTTCGCGCTAGGGGTTCCGCTGCCGTGAACGTCTTCCTGACGGGCGCGAGCAGCGGACTGGGCGAGGCTCTTGCACGCCATTACGCTTCAGCAGGAGCAACGCTCGGCCTGGTCGCGCGGCGCGGCGGCGTGCTCACGGCCCTCGCAGCAACACTGCAACCCGCGTGTTGCGCCGTCTATGCAGCTGATGTGCGCGACGCCGGGGCGCTTAAAAACGCTGCAGACGATTTTCTCGCACGATTCGGCCTGCCCGACATAGTTATCTCCAATGCTGGCATCTCGGTGGGCACGGTTACCGAGCACGCTGGGGACAACGCCAACTTCCGAGCGGTCTTCGAAACCAACGTTCTCGGAATGTTGCACACGTTCCAGCCATTTGTGTCGGAATTGAAAGCGGCCCGGCAAGGTGTGCTGGTGGGTATCGCCAGCGTGGCGGGATTTCGCGGGCTTCCCGGTGCGGAAGCCTACTCGGCTTCCAAGGCGGCGGTAATCAGTTACCTCGAGAGTCTGCGCGTGGAGCTGTTAGCGAGCCGCGTCTCTGTGGTCACGATCTGTCCCGGATACATTGCAACGCCCATGACGGCAAAGAATCCTTACGCGATGCCTTTTCTGCTGAGCGCCGACCGAGCGGCGAAATTGGTCGCGAGGGCGGTCGACCGCAGGCGGCGCTTCTACGTGCTTCCCTGGCAGATGGCCTGCATAGGGCGCGTCTTGCGGATCCTCCCAAGGCCGCTTTATGACCGCATGTTCGAGCGCGCCCCGCGCAAGCCCCGCGCCGGCGTGTAGCATGGGTCGAGGGCGCTTCGCCGCTGTCCGGCCTGACTGGGCCCTAGGAGCCTGTCGGGCTTGCTCTCACGTGTGCGTTGCTGGCCAAACGGTGATGAATGCGAGGCGCTCGGCGCAGCGAATAGCTTGGCTTATTCGCAAGCCGAGCAACGCTGCAGGCGCGCCGTTTGGCCGCAACCCGGAGGGACGGGGCGCTTTGGGGGCAATTCCGTTGTTGCCGGCCGCTGGCAGTGGGCCGGCACTGCGGCGCGGCCGGCGCCTAGGACTGCCCACCAAAGCGCCCCCGTCGCATACGCGACAGTAAGCCCGACAGGCTCCTAGTCCGCGATCAAGGCGACGCGGTTGCCATTGATGATCTTGACCCGGTCACCTTGTCTCAGTGCAGGTTTCGCTGTTTGCGAAACGGATTGCTTCTTGCCGTTGTCGAGACGGATCGTGACCACGTAATAGGACTTTTTCTTGACGTTCTTCTCGACCTCATTGCCAGCGAGCGCTCCCACGCCGGCGCCGGCAATGGTCGCGACCGTGTTGCCACGACCGGAGCCGAATTGGTGACCGACGACTCCGCCGACGACGCCGCCCGCGACCGCGCCGACGCCGCTGCCCTGCCCCTTTTGCTCAACGTAGCGGACCGACTCGACGGTGCCGCAGGTGGCGCAGCTCGCTGGCGCCTGCGTCGTTGCTGCGGGCTCCGTGGTCGATGAACTTTGCGCTGCTGCCGCGTGCGCGCCGCAGGTCAGCGCCACCGCTATAAATCCGGAAATAAGACGGGTCTTCATGTCGTCGCCCCAGGACACTCAATTGGGAAAACTATAGCAAAAAACGAAGCTCCGAAGGGTCGCGGCCGCGAGGTGCGATCACAGGCTTACTCGGCATCCGCACGCTGACGGGCGTAACTCCCCGGGGCAGCTTCAATCACCCTCAGTTTGCTCTTGCCGCCGACCTTCCCCACCGCCCGTGCAGCGACCAGCGGACCGAGCTTGGGCTTCAGCCACTCCAACCAGTCGTTCCACCACGACCCTTCATGCTGCTTGGCGGCTTTGAACCAGTCGTCGGCGCTGGAAGGGATCTTGTCGTTCGTCCAGTAGCCGTACTTGCGCGCGGCCGGCGGGTTGATCATCCCGGCGATATGGCCGGAGCCTGAAAGGACGAAACGGACTTTGCTGCCGAGCACCTTGGCACCGGCGAAGGTCGCTTTCCATGGCGCGATGTGGTCTTCGATGGCCGAGA
>VBCY01000418.1 GCA_005882995.1 Betaproteobacteria bacterium | reverse complement strand
GGCCGGGGCCCAATCTTGTTCACGATCGGTTTTACGCTGCTTCACTTGGATCCAGCGTTCGCCGGGATGACGCCTGCCTACTTGAGCGCCGCCCTGCGCCGCTCGACATCGATGTCGTAGTACATCCAAGCATGAGGATCGAAGGTGTTGTATTTGTAGCCGAGGACCCACGGATGGACGACGATATTCTCGATGCGATAGGTGTGCAGTTTCCACGGAGCGTAGGCGATCACCAGTGACGACATCTTGCGATAGAGCTGCGTGCGTTCCGGAGTATTCGGCATCCGCTTCGCCTTGTCGTAGAGCGCGTTGAACTCGGGCAGATCGAAGCGCGACAGGTTCGACGTGCCTTTGTGCGGACCGTAAAGCAGATCGAGAAAGGTGCTACCGTTATCGTTGGTCGCGGTGTTGGCGAGTCCCCACATCTGCAGCTGGCCCGCGAGACCAGCCTTGAGCGTATCGGGAAACTTCTGCTTGGTGAACTCGATACGGATGCCCACCGCATCCATGCTTCGCTTCCACAACTCGTCGAACTGCCGATAGATCGCCGAAGGGTCGGAGGCGAGCACCAGCTTGAGCGGCTTGCCGTCGGGGAGATCACGCCAACCGTCACCGTCACGGTCGATGTAGCCAAACTTGTCGAGCAGCGCCTTCGCGCTCGCGACGTCGTAGGTAGCGCCGCCTTTGAAGTTGGGATCGTGTCCGATGACATTGGGAGGGATCGGCTGCGTCGCCGACGTCGCCTGATCCAGACGGATGACGTGGATCTCGTCCTCGTTGTTGTAGGCGAGACTGATCGCGCGGCGCAATGCGATCTTGTCCGGCGTGTATCCGCCGACGACCGGATCCTCCATGTTGAAATAGGTGTACACGATTGACGGCTGCACGCCACGGTGATGAACGATGCCTCGTTCCACATATTCGGGCTTGAGCTTGTCGCCGTTGAGCACCTTTGGAACGAGATCGGTGGGCACCGTGATGTAATCGAGCTCGCCTTTCTCGAAGGCGAGCAGCCGTGGATTCGACTCCTCGATGATGGCGATTTCGATCCGGCCAATAGCAGGCAGTTTCTTGCCATGCATGCGTGCGAGCAGCGCACGATCTTCCGGTTGCGTGCTTTCCGGGTAGTGGAACTCGCGAAAGTTGGGGTTGGCTTCGAGCACGATCTGCTGCGCCCGGCGCCACGATTTGAGGTAATACGGCCCCGTCCCGACCGGATGCTCCATCACCCATCCGCTGGCGTCGCCGTAGGCGGTGACCACCTCACGCGCCACGGCCGCACTCGCTGCAGACGTCAGATCCGCGAGCAGGTCGTACGCGGGGTAGAGAAGCCTGAAACGAAGGGTGTAGCGGTCGATGGCCTGGGCACCCTCGAACGCTGCCTCGTAATCGAACTTGCCGTTCTTCTTCGCCGCATCGATCGCTTCCTTGGCGCCGATCAATCGATCGTCGAAGATCTGCGCGTTGCTCGAGCGCAGCCTCGGATCGATCAGCCGCTTGAACGAGTACACATAGTCGGCGGCCGTCAGCTCGCGCTTCTGTCCCTTGAACGCCGGGTCGTCCGCAAAGTAGATTCCGGGCCGGACTTTGATAGTCCACGTCAAACCGTCTGCGGAAACCTCAGGTAGCGTCGTTGCCGTGTTGGGAATGACTTTGTACGGACGAGCCAGATAGTCGTAGCGGTAGAGCGGATCAAAAATTTCGCGGTTGACGTAGTTGGAATACAGATCGCTGGTCGCCTGAGGATCGAATCCGTTCTCCGGTGCAACGAAGGCGACATGAAGTGTCTTGTTCATGTCGGCTGCGAACGCAGGTGCAGCAACGCCGATCGCGGTGACCATAACTGCGGCAAGCAGCGCGTGGCGGAGCCTGTTCATCATGTCATCCCGGCGCAGGCCGGGATCCAAGTGAAGCGGCATGTGGCATGATCGCGAAGGAAATTGGGCCCCGGCCGCAGCCTGCCCCGGCATGCCTAAAGCCGGGGCCGGGGCGACGCTTATTCGCTGCATATGCCTGCCGGCCTTCGCCGGGATGACGCATGCCTATTTTCCCGAGGCCCTGCGGCGCTCGACATCGACATCAAGATACATCCACGGATGCTGGTCGAAGACGTTGTGCTTGTAGCCGAGCACCCACGGATAGACCAGCACGGTCTCGTAGCGGAAGGCATCGAGCTTCCATGGCGCGTACGCCGTCACCAGCTGCGACATGCGCTGGAACAGCCGGGTACGCTCGGGCGAGTCGGGAAGCTCTCGCGCCTGGTCGTAGAGCTTGTCGTATTCGGCGAGTTTGAACCGCGCGAGATTGGTCACCCCCGAATGCGGGCCGTAGAGCAGATCCAGGAATCCGAATCCCTCGGTGGTGTTGCTGATGTTACCGAGACTCCACATCTGCAATTGCCCTGCCCGGCCCATCTTGAGCAGATCCGGCCACTTCTGCTTAACGAACTCGACGCGCACGCCAACCGCATCCATGCTCTTCTTCCACAGCTCGTCGAGCTGGCGATCGGTGGCCGACGGAGGAGACGCGAGGGTGAGCGTCAACGGCTTGCCGTCCGGCAGCTCGCGCCAGCCGTCGCCGTTGCGGTCGATGTAGCCAAACTTGTCCAGCAGCGCCTTGGCGCCTGCCGGATCGAAGCGAACGTGGCCGTTGAATTTCGAATCGTAGCCGGTGACGTTTGGCGGAATCGGCTGCGTCGCAGGCTCGCCCTGTCCTTGACGAATCACGCGAATTTCGTCGTCGGTGTTGTACGCCATGCTGATGGCGCGGCGCAACGCGATTTTTTCGTTGCTGTAGCCGCCGACGACTGCATCCTCCATGTTGAAGTAGGTGTAGGTGATCGCGGGCTGCACGGCGCGCCACATTTCAATGCCCTGTTGTGAAAATCTGGCTTTCAGCTTGTCGCCCGGATCGAGCACGTTGCGAATCAGGTCGGTGGGCACCGCGGTGAAGTCGAGCTCTCCCTTTTCAAAAGAGAGGAGTCGCGGATTGGACTCTTCGATAATCGAGATCTCGATGCGTCCGATCTGCGGCAGCTTTTTGCCGCGCATGCTGGCGACGATCGCGCGATCGGCGGTATTGCTGCTTGCCGGAAAATGGATCTCGCGGAAACCGGGATTCGCCTCGAGCACGATCTTCTGCCCGCGGCGCCACTCTTTGAGCCGGTACGGTCCGGTCCCAACCGGATTCGCCATCACCCATCCGCTGGCATCACCGTAGGCGTCGATGACGTCGCGCGCCACCGCTGCCGTAGCAGCAGTGGTCAGATCGGAAAGCAAATCGTACGACGGATAGTTGAGCTTCAGGCGAATGGTGTAGCGGTCGATGGCCTGCAGGCCCTCGATCGGTGCATCGTAGTCGAACTTGCCAGTCGCCTTGGCAGCCGCCACAACGGTATCGGCTCCGACTAGCTTGCCGTCGAAAACCAGGTTGGAGATCGAGCGCATCTTGGGATCGAGCACGCGCTTCCATGAGTAAACGTAATCGGCCGCGGTCAACTCCCGCCGGGCGCCCTTGAACGTCGGATCGTCCGCAAAGTAGATCCCGCGTTTGATGTGGATCGTCCAGGTTTTGCCGTCGGCAGAGATCTCAGGCAACGCCACCGCGGTGTTCGGCACGATCCTGTACGGTCTCGCCAGATAATCGTAGCCGTAGAGCGGATCGAAAATCACCCGGTTGACGTAGTTCGAATAGGCATCGCCACCGGCTTGCGGATCGAAGCCAGTTTCCGCGGCATTGAATGCAACTCTCAAGACCGTGGCCGGATCGGCAGCCAGGACGATACCCGTGATGGTGAAAAGCGCTGCGGCGAGAGCGCAGCACAGCAGTCTAGCCAAGCGCATCAGAGCAGTTTCTCGATGTCGGCAGCGATCGCCTGCGGCTCGACGTTGGGCGCGTAGCGCTCGACGATATGGCCCTTGCGGTCGACGAGGAACTTGGTGAAGTTCCACTTGATCGCCTCCGAGCCGAGCAATCCGGGTTTTTCCTTTTTGAGATGCTTATAGAGCGGCGCCGCGTTGGAGCCGTTGACGTCGATCTTGCCGTAAAGAGGAAAAGTGACGCCGTAGTTCAATTCGCAGAACGACTCGATTTCCTTTTCGGTGCCGGGTTCCTGCGAGCCGAACTGGTTGCACGGAAAGCCGAGCACCTCGAGGCCGCGGTCGTGCATCTTCTCGTACAGCGCTTCGAGCCCTTTGTACTGCGGCGTGAACCCGCATTTGCTGGCAACGTTGACGATGAGCATGACTTTGTCCTTGTAGCGTTCCAGCTTTTGCTCCTTGCCGTGGATATCCTTGACGCTGAAGTCATACACGCTGGCCATTGAAGCGCTCCAAGTAGGGGATTGT
>VBCY01000417.1 GCA_005882995.1 Betaproteobacteria bacterium | reverse complement strand
CCTCCTGCGCAGTCACTGGGTGCTGCTGGTCATGGATGTGTTCACCCGCCGCATTATCGGTTTTGGTATCGAACGCGCGAACGTCAATGGCATATCCGTATGTCGGATGTTCAATCACGCCATCGCTGGAAAACCCCTCCCAAGACACCTCAGCACCGATCATGACCCACTGTTCCGCTTCCATCGCTGGCTCGCCAACCTACGCGTCCTCGAGATCGTCGAGATCAAGTCGGTTCCGTTCGTTCCGGTTTCACGCCCCTTCGTCGAGCGGTTGATCGGAACAATCCGGCGCGAGTACCTTGATCGCGCTTTTTTCTGGAACGGCGTGGACCTGGAACGGAAGCTGGTCGAATTTGGCGATTATTACAACGCGTATCGCGTACACCGCTCGCTCGATGGCACGACACCCGCGCAACGTGCCTGCGCATCCTTACCTGCTCCTGGCTCGTTTGGTCGTCACGCTTGGCACCAGCATTGCCGCGGTCTCTTCCAGACACCAATTGCCGCTTGACTGGTAATTCGCCCCCCACACGCGTGAGCATCTTTCTCCCAGAACCGGATCACCGAGGGCGGTCGTTCTTAGGTGCGTCCCTTTGTAAGGGCATGTAGCAAATATCCTACGGGAAACAGCGTGAGACCGAGAACAGCGCTCCCGAAGTCGAGGTAGTGACCAACGCTATCCTCAAGCCCCCAATCCATCCAATGAAAGAGGCGAAGAGCTTCGGAGACATGAGTAAGAACGACCATCACTAGACATCCTGCGCCGAGTAGCTGCAGGAAAGAGCTCACAGTCTTTTGTCTGGAGAACAAGACTATGGAACCGGAAAACAGCACAAACGCTGGCACCAACGCGACCAGTGTTTTAAGTAACGTGACGTTCAAAGCGTCTTCGTCCCATCGAGTGCCAATGCCGCTTGGTCGTAGGTGTAAGTCCCACGGTATTGCTCATTGCGATGCTGCGCAGTGATTTTCGCCTTGTTCACGACCAGTGCATCCGCTAGATCGGCGGTCCTGACTCCGGAGGCTGTCTTGACCGGCAACGCGTCAAGGTAGTCATTGAGTGCGGACCACACAGCTTGCCGGCTTTCGAACACCACGTTGTGTTCTTCGAGCAGTCCCATGACAACCGCAGCAAGCTCTTGCTTGCCGGCTCCGTAGCGTTTGCCCGTCAGCGTCCAAATGGTCTCGGCCAATACCACATCCGTGACCAGCACCGATTCTTGAGTCTCGAACAGCCGACGGGCTTTCTCGGCTTGCGTCGCATCGTCGTTCAGCAGTCGCCGCAAAAGAACGTTGGTGTCGACGGCAATCACGCCGCACGTCTCTTGGCCGTAACCTTCGCGCGCTTACTAGTGAGCGCGTCTCGCAATGATTCCTCATCGGAAAACCGCGCGTCAGCCTTGAGGTGCCTCAGCACCCCCGCGCTGGCTCCTCTCGCCTTCTTGAGAATGGTGATTCGGCCGTTATGCTCCAGAAACTCAACTTGATCGCCGGGTTGGACCCGGAGGCGATCACATAGCTCTTTGGGCAATGTTACTTGCCGCTTGGGACTTAGGATGGGCATCGTTGGTCGTTGGCTAGAACGACAAAAGAGCAACATACAATGCGCTTTACTTATAGTCAATAAGTAAAGACGGCGGTCGCCGATACCTTCCTTGGCCCGGCGCCTCAAGCGTGATGGTCTCGGGAAGAATTCCTGCCAACGAATCAGCCGCAGGCCGCTATCAAGTCCCTTATCCCACTCCAATGGGCTTCATCTTGTGGGCCACGAGGCAGCCCTTCCTCGCACGATGCAGAAGGTGTTTGGCCAACTCGTTTCCTTCGATCACCACGACAGTTGCCTTGCCGAGCCGGTTCGTTCCGTGCGCAACGACCTTATTCGAGGTGGTGAGCCCGAGTGCAATGAGCTTCTCCGCCCGATCGAGCCCCATGATGATGACTCCTCGCCCCCTCGGCACCTCGCGCATTTCTTCCACCGGAAAGACGAGGAGCTTCCCCTTGGCGGACAGCGCCGCGACATGATCCAATCCCGCGGACATGGCCACAGGCGCCAGAGGTTCTTCGTTTTCGTGGAGTGTCATGAACGCCTTGCCTGCCTTCACGCGTGAAACCATATCCTGCATCGCTGCGATGAAACCATAGCCGCCGCTGCCGGCGACCAGGTACTTCTGCTCAGGCACTGCCGAGATGGCCTGGGCGACCTTGGCGCCCGCCTGGAGCTCGATCAACGTCGTCACCGGCACCCCATCGCCGCGACCGCCGGGGACGTCCGATGCGCGAATCGTGTAAGCGCGGCCTTTGGTGTCGAGAATCACGATCACGTTCACGCTCCGCGTTTCCAGGACCGCCAGCGCGGTGTCGCCGATCTTGTATGCAAATTGTGTGACGTCGAGTCCGTGTCCTTGGCGCGACCGGATCCAGCCATGGCGAGAGACGGTGATCGTGATCGGTTCGTCGGGCACCGTCCGACTGACGACCACCGGCGCCACCGCTTCAATCAGAGTCCGGCGCGCGTCCGCGAATTGCGCTGCCGCGGCCTCGATCTCCGATACGACAAGCTCCGAGAGCGCCTGGTCGTTGGATAGGATGTGCTTCAGTCCTTTGCGCTCCGCCTTGAGTGCCTTGAGCTCGTTCTCGATCTTGATACCCTCGAGGCGCGCCAACTGCCGCAGGCGGATTTCCAGAATATCGTCGGCCTGAATTGCGGTGAGTCCGAACGTGGCGATCAGGTCGGCCTTGGGATCGTCAGACTTGCGAATGACGCGGATCACCTTGTCGATCGATAGCAGCGCCTGTTGCCTGCCTTCCAGAATGTGAATGCGGTGGTCGACTTCGCCGAGACGGTACTTGGTGCGTCGCGTGACGGTCTCGAACCGAAACCCGATCCACTCCTCGACGATCTGCTTCAGGTTCTTCGGGCGCGGCCGCGCATCGCGACCGAGCATGACCAAATTGATCGATAGGCTCGATTCGAGCCGAGTGTTGGCAAGCAGCAGATTCACGAACTCCGGCGGGCTCTGCCGACTCGACTTGGGTTCGAGCACGATGCGAACCGGCGAGGTCTTGTCGGACTCGTCGCGAACGGTGTCAAGCACTGACAGCATCAGCGTCCTCAGGTTGACCTGATCCTGGGTAAGTGACTTCTTGCCTTCCTTAGGTCTGGGGTTGGTGGCTCTCTCGATGTCCTCCAACACCTCGCGCGTCGACACGCCAAAGGGGATCTCGGTGACGGCAATCCGCCACTGCCCTCGTGCAAGCTCTTCGAAGGTCCACCGCGCGCGCATGCGCAGGCTGCCTCGTCCGTTTTCGTAAATGGCCCGGATGTCCTCGTGCGGCGAGATGATGTGCCCGCCACCGGGAAGATCAGGCCCGGGGATGAACGCCATGAGTCCACCCACGCTGATTTGCGGATTGCGGATGGCGGCGATCACCGCGCGCGCGACCTCGCCGAGGTTGTGCGACGGAATATCGGTCGCCATGCCCACGCCGATGCCCGAGGTGCCGTTAAGAAGCAGCATGGGCAGGCGAGCCGGCAACAGTTTGGGCTCCTGGAACGCGCCGTCGTAATTGGGCACGAATTCCACCGTGTCCTGGTCGATCTCGGACAGCAGCAATTCGGCAATCGGCGTCAAGCGGCACTCGGTGTAACGCATGGCCGCGGCACCATCTCCGTCGCGCGATCCGAAATTGCCCTGACCATCGATCAGCGGATAGCGAAGGCTGAAGCTCTGCGCCTGTCGCACCAGCGCATCGTAGGCAGCGGTGTCTCCATGGGGATGGTACTTGCCGAGAACGTCGCCCACCACGCGCGCCGACTTGACGTGCCTCGCGGGAGCATAGAGTCCCAGCTGGTGCATGGCGTAGAGAATCCGTCGCTGTACCGGTTTCTGGCCGTCTGCGACGTCGGGCAGCGCGCGCCCCATGACGACGCTCATTGCATATTCGAGATAGCTGCGCTCGGCGAATGCGGCCAGTGGCAGGGACTCATCCTCCCCACTCGGGCGCTCGTTGTCGCCCGACGGGGGTCTCGGGGACGACTGGGATCGCGATATGTCGGGCGCCTTGGCGGCGAAGAGCTCGCCGCTCAACGTGTCGTCAGCGCCGATGGCCGCACGTTTGGCAGCTCGGGGCGGCGGCATGGTCCTGCGCGTTCTTGCCATCCAATGATCCGGTAACGTTGGGAATGCAGATTCGGATCGAAGGTTCAGATGTCCACGTCGACCGCGTTCCCGTACTGCTCCATCCACTCCCGGCATCGCGTCGGCGGCGTGTTCCGGCGCCACGCGAACGGGCAGCACCCTGCGGGTTTCCGGGTTCATCGTCGTCTCCCAGAGCTGCTCAGGATTCATTTCGCCCAAGCCCTTGAACCTGCTCACAGCCCACGAGGCCGGTTTCACCCCTTCCTTGATGAGCCTGTCTTCGATGGCTGCAAGCTCCCCGTCATCCAACGCATAAAGCTTGCGTGCGGGACGCTTGGCGAGTGGCGGTACATCCACACGGTAGAGCGGCGGACTGGCCACGTAGATTCGGCCGTGCTCGATCAACCTTGCAAAGTGCTTGAAGAAGAGCGTCAGCAGTAGCACCTTGATGTGGCTGCCGTCCACGTCTGCATCGGCCATGATAATGATCTTCGAGTAGCGCAGTCCCGTCAGATCCGCCTCGTCGCTTGCACCATGCGGGTCCACCCCGATGGCCACCGCGATGTCGTGAATCTCGTTGTTGGCAAATAACCGATCGCGCTCGACTTCGAAGGTGTTCAATACCTTACCGCGCAGCGGCAGGATCGCCTGGTACTGCTTGTCCCGCGCGAGCTTCGCCGAGCCGCCCGCGGAATCTCCTTCGACCAGGAACACTTCGCGGCGGGATACGTCGTCCGACTCACAGTCCGTGAGCTTGCCCGGCAGGACCGCCACCCCCGAGCCCTTTTTCTTCTCCACCTTCTGCGCCGACCTCATGCGCGTTAACGCCTGCTGGATGGCGAGCTCGGCAATGCGCTTACCGTGATCGACGTGGGCGTTGAGCCATACCTCCAGCGAATCCTTGATGACCTGCACGATCAACTTGAGTGCATCACGGCTGGTAAGCTTTTCCTTCACTTGTCCTTGGAACTGCGGATCCAGGATGCGCGCCGAGAGCACATAGTGCAGCTTGGCGGAAACGTCTTCGGTTTGTAGGCGCGCGCCGCGCGGCAACAGGCCATGATGATCGACAAAGGACTTCACCGCTTCGAAGAGCGCCGCACGAAGTCCCGCTTCATGGGTGCCGCCGGCGGCAGTGGGGATGAGATTCACATAACTTTCCCCTCCGCCGCTGCCCTCCTCGTACCAGGCGAACGCCCACGCGGCCCCTTCTCCCTCGGCGTAACTATCACCGTCGCTTGGTTTACCGAGGTACGTCTCGCCCTCGAAGATCGGCGCGACCGGCTGCGCGCCTTCACTAAGCTCCTCGAGATAACCCCTAAGACCGTTCGGATACGACCAGGTGCGCGTGGTGTGCTGCTTCCCTTTCTCGACATGAAGGCTCACCTTGACGCTCGGTAGCAACACGGCCTTGGCTCGTAACGAGCGCTCCAGTTCCGGCAGCGAGACGTTGGGCGAGTCGAAGTACTTGGGGTCCGGATACGCGCGCACCGTCGTGCCACTGGTGCGGGACCCGCAGCTGCCAATGGCCTTCAGGGGTTCGGCAACCTCGCCGTCGGCGAAGACGATGCGATAGAGCTTGCCGTCGCGTTTGACTTCCACTTCGAGACGTTTGGACAGTGCGTTCGTCACGGACACCCCGACGCCGTGCAAGCCGCCGGAGAAAGCGTACGCGCCTTGTCCAGTCTTCTTGTCGAACTTGCCGCCCGTGTGCAGTCGTGTGAAGACGAGCTCGATCGTGGGCACCCTCTCCTGCGGGTGAAGGCCGACCGGAATGCCGCGGCCATCGTCCTCCACCGACACCGAGTGGTCGCCGCGCACCCGGACATCGATGCGCGATGCGTGGCCACCCAGCGCCTCGTCCGCCGCGTTGTCGATGATCTCGTGAATGATATGGGTCGGATCGACTGTCCGCGTGTACATCCCCGGCCGCTCCTTGACGGGTTGCAGGCCCTTGAGCACGCGAATCGATGATTCTTCGTATTAGCCTCTCGCCAAATTCGTTTCCTTTAGACCTCGTCTGCGCGGCATGGAGCACCGTCGGTTGGTCGCCTCGACGGCGCAAGACCATAGTACAGCCTGGCATCTTGCCTGCCGCGAGCAAGTACTCGGATTCGCAGCCACTTGCATAGGTATATTCGATCTCGAGCGACGAGCGTCCTCCCTGCGCCTGACGTTACGTCGATTCGCCAGCGCTCGCACGGCGGCCTCGCAGTTAGCCTGGCACTGTCAAGCCAAAATCATGCCGCAGTGTCGTGCTTGTCGTCCTGCTAGTGGTTCTGCGTTGCGCTCGTCCTCTGACGTATCGTTTTCTGTTGCCATGTCGGAAAAACTCGCAGAGCGGCGAGCGGGATTGCCGGTGCTCATCCATGATTCAGCGACGCTCTGTATGCGAGCATCTGTCCGGCATAGAGTGGCATCTTCCCTTCGGCGTCGCAATCGGTGCAGCCGGCACCGGCGACGTCGCCGCCGTCGACGAAATCATCTTCAACTTTTTTCTCTCAGACATCGTTCGCCTACCTTTCGACAGTAATTCTACGAAGATAGGTGTCTCACGTTACATTGACACAAACGGCCTATGCCTTTGCGCGTGCGACGATCTCCTTCGCCCAAAACGTGAACACTGCTTATATCTCATAGAAGACCTGTTTCACGAACAAGACTACTCCGCAGTTGATTCTCAGAAGATCGATGACGCTGTACGTAACTTCAGATCACGTTGATGCAAGCTAAGCTTGCAGGTTTTCAGTTCACTGGACCGGAAATCTTAGAAAGACTTTTTGGTGTGAACACAGGCAGCCCTGTGCTCACGGACGACTGCAGTCGCGCTTACAGTTGGAACGGCAAGTCGGTCGGTCTGTGACAGCGCCATGGCGCATCAGCCAATCGCTAAGGAGGTTTCCGATTTCTGTTCGGCGGAACTCAAGTCTCCATCGAGCCCAACAAATACCTGCAAATCAAGAATAGACGAATATCAGGCCCGCATCCTCCCATATAACCTCGCAGTGATCAGTCGCGTTTGCACGAGGCCGCTCGACCCATTGCACCTCTGCGGCTAGCGAAATACGGTAGCTCTATTTGCAAGGCAAGTAGATGCGCGAGGGTCTGAAGTGCGCGCACTTCAGACGGAGGGGCAATCGGGCAACTTGACAAACCTTCGATTGCGTTGCGTTGATTTGTTCGGTAGTTCTATCCCAAGGATAATGCGTTGCTTTGGCGTCCCGGTCTCGTATGGATCGTGGCGGCACCTGAAAGCATTGTCAGGGGAGAGAAAAAAATGGACGACCGGTTAGAACTGCTCTTGAAGCAAATCACCGATGGCCAGCTGCGTTTCCGAGCGGCCGGAAAGTCACTTGCTGACATCGAGTCGTTTCAGAGAACGGTACGGGATCTGCACGAGTTGGAGGCGAACGGCTACATCGACATCCTTGATGAGCGCTCAGAATTCCATACGGGTGCTCTCCTCGTCGATCTCGTGTTCGTGCGAACGAGATAGCGAGCGAGACGTTCGCAGCCGGGAATGCAAGAACGAGACCAGCCATCGCGAAGGTGATCGCGTCGAGAATACCCGCATTTACTCCTCACCTCCCGCGACTGCGGAAAATCTGGATGAGCGAAGACCCGCGGCAGAGCGGCTAGAGTGGACGGGCTTTAGATCGCCGTCTCTTCAAGTAGGGTAAGGACTATGACAAGTGACACCACATCATCCACATCATCGGATCGTTTGCTTCTTGAGTCCGATACGCGAGTGACGTGCCCCGCGTGCAAGCACGAGTTCAGCCTTGCTGAAGGTTTCGCCAAGAAGGCTCTCGACCAGTTCACGCAGGCTAGCAAAGACATGGCCGCGAAGGAGAAGGCTCTGGCCGAGCGAGAACAAGGCTTGCAAAAGCAAATCGACAAGGAGGCCACAGAGAAAGCACAACAGCTAATCGCCAGGGAGAAGCAATACCTCGAAGGCGAAGTAAAGGACGCCTTACGAGAACCGGACATTCAACCGTGATCGAGGCAAGGCGTTCGGCTACTGAATGACCTCGTCGGCGCGCTGCAGCAGCGACTGCGGGACCGTCATGCTGAGCGCCTTCGCGGTCTTCAGATTGACGACCAGCTCGAAGTTGGTCGGCTGCTGGACGGGGAGGTCCGCCGGTTTCGCGCCCTTCAATATCTTGTCCACATATCCGGCCGCGACGGCGTAATGCTCAATGAGTCGCGGCGCATACGCGATCAATCCGCCCGCGCGCGCCATTGGCCCAAGATCGTAGCTCGCCGGGAGCCGGGACCGAGATGAGGGTCCGCTTGGGAATCGCTCAGTAACCGGTGTTCAAGTAGCCGACAGGCCGCGCGCCTTTTCAGGTGGTAGTCCGTCAATCACTTCTCTTGGCTGCTTCCCGGTCGTCCGATAACGACCCCAAGACCGAAATTCAGCAGCTTATGAAACTGGCCAAGCCTGGACCCGCGTTCAGCTCCGTAACGGCCACTTTCGCTCGAAAAGAGAGCGGTTAGCCCCCGTGCTCGTTATTGACGGCGACCGCGCAATCCGGCCGCGTCCACCCCTCGGCATCGCAGTACCGGGTGCGGGCACGGTGTTCGCACCAGGTGCGCACAAACACCGATTGTTCGGCACATTGCTCGCGTGCGTTGTTGAACGCGGTCACGGCAGTGTCGTGTGGAGCTGCCGCGCGCTTCGGCTGCGTCGATACGGCAGCCTCGGCGAAAGTTTGCGGTGCGGCCTGGACTGATGGCGCAGGTTTCACTGTCAGTACCAGCGTCGGGTTAGCTTGTGCGACGGCCAGCTTCGCACTCTTCGCAACAGGCAGGTGCCGCGTGGACGACGATTGCGCCAGTTTGGCGCGAGGACGCTCCGGCGAGCCCGAAGAGGCGCTTTGCGCCCTGGCCTTGCTCGGCGTAGGCAAGACGGGGGTTGCTAAGGCCGTCGCGGACCGCTCGTGCGGCACATCCGCTATATTGACCTGCGTCCCGTTCTCGACACGGGTTTGGGCGCCGCGCGCGATCCCCATGGTATGCGGTGTCGTATTTTTAGGGACCAGTGCGTCGCGAGGCTGCTCGAGGTTGGCCGGGAGCGCGAAGACGAGCATTGTGCACAGCCATGCCCCTATGAAGGCACCGCCGCGTGACGGCCGCGAAAAGATCCCACGTCTCGATGTACGCGCCGCCGGGGATGACCATGGCATCCCAAACCATGCAGGCGCTACCATCCCGGGTCTCGGCCCTGCCAGGGGATCCAGCTTCCGCGCTCGCTCCTCGGCGCGCTCGATCGCCGCCAGGCAACCTGGACAAAGCTGCATCGGCCGCACGGCCGCGCGGCCACAAAGGGAGCATCGCATCGAACGTCTGACCCAGACAAACCTGGAGCGCGTCCTACCCGCCCAGGAAGTCCCACAGATAAATGGTACTCCGAACCGCTGCGCGGCTCCGTGGTAGGCCCGGGTTCCGCGCGCGAGTCAAGCTACCACGAGGGGGCACGCCCCAGGCAGGCGGCGGTGTGCCGCGTTACGCGGGCCATTCGTCCGCGCCGGGTTTAGCGACCTTCACACCCTCCTCCCCGCCTGGCCCGCAGCCTTCGGGCGCTGACGCAACCGAACCGCCGACCTTGGATTTGACTTGGGCATTGGCAAGATCTAGATGGGCGAATGGCACGGCTGAGTACCGGCGTTAGCGTGTCTTGTTTCAGGAGCGACGAGTGCAGCGCGGTGGAGTTAGTTCTACTTCTACATCGGCAGTACTGTACGATCTCTTATTGATCACGCGTTCACGAAGGCCTGGCGGCAATATCCAGACCGCGGGCTTGACCTCTGAAGCGTTGTTAGCTCCAGGGTTCTTTGTATGTGAACATGCAATTAGAAGTAGCCGGTCAGGCAGGTCATTGGCGGTTACCGGGCTCTACTCTTCGTATGTTCGGCTTACTTTAATGAGTTCTGTGAATTCCGGATTTGTTTTAGGAGCACGTCTGCGACGTAGCTTGCATCGACGTTGTTGCTTGCAAAGTCCCGATGCGAGCCAGGTATAACCGCAGCTTGAACATCGTCGACACGGTCCTGCACCTGGACGTAATAGACGCCGCTGAGAAAATTGTTCGGATGGGCGTGCATTCTGTGTGCTGCGCCCGACGCATTGACATTGGCCCAGCAACCGGTAATCAGGACCTGCGGGTGATCTACGCGCAAGAAGGCAAGCGCCGTATCCACGGCCGCATCAATGCAAGATAC
>VBCY01000416.1 GCA_005882995.1 Betaproteobacteria bacterium | reverse complement strand
TTGATACCAGCCATTGGTTTCCCGGTGTCTTCGCGGCATCATGAAAATGGCTTCGTCAGCGCGACGGAATTGTTTCGTGGTCTTGGCACGATGAAACAGCTTCACGGGTTCGCGATCACGGCGCGTCAGGGCACTGTTTGCGTATGGTGCAAAGCACAACGCGGCCAAGCGGAATATGATGGCTTGGCGGCGTTGTGTATCAATGCTGGACGCTCAAATCCCCAGCAAGGCTTTGTCTGCAGAGGTCGTGCTAAGGTTCGGTGCCACTCAGCGTTACCTTGGAAACCCGATTTCGGCCCGGCGGAGCTTCAAGACGTCCTATCGCCCGCGCGAGGTTAACCCCTGCGCAATTTGGCTGTCCGAATACCAGCGCAACGCCGGCTCCGGGTGCTCGAACCGTCGCGTAAGGTATGCCACCTCAGCCGCCGGTTCCGGATCCAACCAATCGCCGTCATGATCAAAACCAGGCAGCTTGCTGGATACGCATCTCACGACCGGAGGCGTGTTCGAGCCAGTCCTCGTAGGCTGAGATCTGTTAGCCTCACCTCTTCACCCTACTTGGCGCGATGCTCCCGGGCGGTTTCCGCGGTGCGAATATGCACCACGGCGGTCTCGTCCGAGTAGACGCGCCGCCAGCCGTCGAGATGATCAAGCAGACTTGCCGCCGGAGTTGCCGGCGTCAAGAGCACTGCATCGATCTCGTAATCTTTGAGGATGCTGAGGAACCGATTGACGTCTTTAAGCTGGAGCCCTCTGTAATAGGCCATATCGAATTGTTCGCCATACAACTCGGCGCGACCATCGATGAAGACCGGCATCTGTCGCGAAATCAGGTACCCCCCGAATGGAAGATCATTGAGAACGCGCTTGGCGTCTCGGTCTTTCAGCACACCCACGGCTGCTGCCGGCGAATGGATGGCCGGCGGCGAAAACCTGTAATTAGCCGCGACCGCCCATGTCGAGACACCGAGAACTGCGACCATCATCGCGGCTGATGCAATCGGGAAAATCATCTTGCCAAATCGATCGGCCTGCAAGCCGAATTGCGATGATACAGGCGTCAGCGTCACAAGCGGCAGCAGCAAGGCGAAGATATCGGCGTTTCGGACATGTGACAGGGCCATGTGAAACAACCCCAGCAGCAAAACAATTCTCGGCGGCGAAAGCTTTACGCCGAAATAAAGTGAACCCGCTATCAATGCCAATACACACGCTTCGAATATGCTGAAGTGGCTGAAATCCGTCGGGCTCCATTCGGCAATCAGATTCAGCAACTCTCCGAGTTCGAGAATTTTGCGCGCCGCGAGGATCGACTCCAACCCGTAAGGCGTCGCGCAACACGCGGCAAATGCGCAGGCGCCGAAAACGATCCAACGCAGCGCCAATGGCCCTCGTTGCCAAGCCTTCGCATTCCACAACGCGTCAAATGCGAATGGCACAATCAATGCGAGGCCGAAGATGAATCCTCCATGAAGGTTTGCCCAGAGAACCATGAGTGGCAAAAGCCAGAATGATGGCGGTCCGCGTTTCTCGCTCGCCTCCAGAAGTCCATTTACCCAGGCGAGCATGACCGGCAGCGCAAGCACGTGTGGGCGCGCCAGAAAGTGAGACGCCGAAACTGGCAGAGCCACCAGCGCAATCATGACTGCATAGATCGAGCGAATGCGTCGGCCGAGAATGAAGGCGAGAAGAGCGAACGTTCCGGCGATACACGTCGCAGCGAGAATTGCCGGCCCGGCCCAGCCGCCTATCTCGTAAGTACCGGCATAGAGAACTTGCGCGAGCCAGGAAGTGGAGATCCACGGCTCGCCTGCTTTCGTAAAGGAATAAATGTCGACGCGCGGAAAGGTGTTGTGATCAAGAATCCGTCTGCCCACTGCGATATGCCAGTAGGTATCGGAATCGTTGAGAAGAGCGTTGCCGTTGACCAACAGAAGCAAAAACACGCCGGCCCCTAGCCAGAACCAGGCCGGAAGACGCAAGTCGGCGTTTGCGGTTGTGAATAAGGGCCTCTGAATGATCATACCGGCGCGGGGCCTATCTCCAACAAGCGGGACCTATGTCCAACAAAACGGGTGCTGAATCCCTCGGGTCTCCCAGCTTAAAGAAGATTCCTTCAAAATACCTTCGCAATGTCGACAGAGCCGGAAAGGGCCAGACCCAATTCGCTTGTGAACGGTCGGCGGGAACGTAGTAGCGGGATGTAGCCGATGCGCGGCAGTAACCATCCGTTAATCCATCACTTGAAGCGGAGCCAGCCCAAGTTTTGACCAACGGATGCACGCCAATTCGAGGAGCAGAATCAAGAATCCGATGAGAAAAAGATCACGCTGTCTCGCCGCACGTTGAGCCGTTCAACCGCGCACGTAATGGATGATGTGGTCCCATTTTCCCTTACCTGTGCGGAAACGAATATTTTACGCTTCGTGTCTAGGACAACCAGCTACTGAATGATTCGGACGTGGTTGACCATCGCGCTACCGCGTTTCGACATTCATATTTTATATAAGACGATTTGGGAATTCCGGCGGTTCGGTCAGCATAGGTGCCTCGGCTTTTCCAGCTTCAAGTATCATCCCAACGCCGATTCGTCTTGGAGACCACCATGTCCATCCGCGACGACCTTTTTAGTTTGGGGTTTGAAAATTTCGAAGCCAGGTTAGATGCGGCGCTGTCACCTTCGAGAGCGACCAAGTCTCCAGCGAGAGCGACCAAGTCTCCGGGAATTTTTGCGGGGCGGAGCCAACGGCTCACCGACGTGCGTCAAACTTGGCTATGAAGGGGCGAGACGTGTTCATTCGTTGCTTCAGGGGAGAGCGAAATGAGCCCTGATCGCGGAGCTGACAAGTGCAGTGATCGCCTTGTATAGCTGGCTGGTGTTCGTGATGGCGTTTGACCATGACGGGCTGATCGGGCCGCTTTATAACGCCCCCGGTGTAGACCACATGGTGTATTGGCTCGCCGCTCGGGCGGCGATGGCAGGTGACTTCGCTCTGCTGGCCGATCCAGTGGCATTCACTGATCAGATCAATACGCATTTCCACGCTTGGCTGAGCGGTCCCCTCCCACTGTTTGCTTGGCTGTATCCGCCGCATTTCCTGGTAATATTGCTGCCATTCGCAGTCCTGCCGTTCGCGCTCTCATACGCGGCATTTCAGATGACGAGCTTTGGCGCCGCCGTCGCCGCCGGTTGTTGTTTCTGGGGCGGCGACGCAAGGCGCCGGGCAGTGTGGCTGGTCGGGCTGGCATTGGCACCGGCGACCTCGATCAACGCGATCGCGGGGCAGAACGCGCTTCTGACGCTCGCGCTGCTGTTGGGCGGTGTAGGTCTCTTCGGCCGCCGCGACTTCGCGGCTGGCGCCATTCTTGGGTTG
>VBCY01000415.1:4948-10076 GCA_005882995.1 Betaproteobacteria bacterium | reverse complement strand
CTCCAGCGAGGATGTGACGATGACCGGCAGGTCACGTAGCTGAAGATCGTTGCGGATCTGCTCGAGCACCTGGAAGCCATCCATCTCGGGCATCTCGATGTCGAGCAGCAGCAAGTCGAAGGTTTCACGCCGGAGCATTTCCAGCGCTGCCCGCCCGTTCTCCGCCAACGCCGCGTCGTGGCTCATCAGCTCGAGATTGCGCTTGAGCAGGAGCCGGTTGACCTTGTTGTCGTCGACGACCAGAAGGCGCGCACCGCTGCGTCCTCTCTCACGCACGCTTGAGCTCCGTCAAGGCCGCCGCCACGCGTGCGTATTCGAGCTCCAGCGCTTCGAGCGGCGCGCCGCCGGCCTCCCGCACCGGGTTGAGTCCTTGCAGCTCGAGAGTCCTGGCCAGTGTGCCCAGCGCCAAGGCACCAAAGGTATTGCTGTTGGACTTGAGCGAATGTGCGGCGCGCCGGAACCGATCCGCGTCGTTCGCGGCGACCGCCGCTCGAAGGTCCTTCAACATCTCGGGAGCCTCGCTGAGAAAGGTCTCGACGAGCTCGTGCACGAAGTCAGCCCCGGCGGTGGCCTTGAGGTCTTCGAAAGTTGCGCGATCGATCGTCGAGTCGGCCACGTCACGGGCTCCCATACTTGGATCCCGGGCCTCGCTGCGCTCGCCCGGGATGACGCATTTCTGTCGCCCCGGCGCAGGCCGGGGCCCAATTTTCAGCCATCGCTATGTTCTTTCCACAACGCTACGGGCCGTCACCTGACTCAATGCCTCGACCAATCGCTCGACACGAATCGGCTTGGTCAGATAGTCGTCCATGCCGGCGGCCAGACACATGTCGCGGTCGCCCTGCATCGCGTTGGCGGTCATGGCGACGATCTTCGGTCGTTCGCGAGGTCCCCAGCGCGCGCAGATCTCGCGCGCCGCGTCGAGACCGTCCATCTCGGGCATCTGCACGTCCATCAGCACCACGTCGTAGGTCTGGCGCCGTACCGATTCAATCGCTTCGATGCCGTTCGACGCGAGATCGGCCCGGTAGCCCATTTGCTGAAGGATCCGCAGCGCGAGCTTCTGATTGACGACATTGTCCTCGGCCAGGAGGATCCGCAGCGGATGGCGCGCCGCCATCCCCGGATCGAGTCGCGAGGCAACCGCCGCGGCGGGCGCGACCCGAGAAACTGTTTCCTGCGCGTATGCCGCGAACAACGAGTCGGCATCGCCGGCTTCGCGTCGTCCGAGCGAACTGAACAGCACCAGCGGCAGCGCGGCGTTGCGTTGACGGATTTCGCGCGCCAGCGCCACGCCGTCCATCTCGGGCATGTGCATGTCGACGATGGCCAGATCGAACGACTCACCCTGTTCGAACCAACGCAACGCTTCCTGCGGCGATTCAGTCGCCCGCGAAGCCATGCCCCATTTGGACGATTGCAGTTCGAGGACGCGCCGATTGGTGGCGTTGTCGTCGACGATCAGCATCCGTTTGCCTTGCAACGCGCGTTGCACGCCGACGAAGTCGCGCTGACGCGCGAGGGGAAGATCGCCGATCGGCGCAACGATGCTGAACGAGAACGTCGATCCTTTGCCGGTACCCTCACTTTGGGCCCACATGCGTCCGCCCATCAGCTCGCTTAAGCGCTTGCTGATGGCGAGGCCCAGCCCGGTGCCGCCATACTTGCGCGTGGTCGAGGAATCGGCTTGCGAGAACGACTGGAACAGGCGGCTCATACCCTCGGCCGACAGGCCGATCCCCGTATCGCGCACTGCGAAAGTGAGCTCGACCTCGCCGCCGGGAAGCGGCTTCGGCGTCACGGTGAGCACGACCTCGCCCTTGTCCGTGAACTTGACCGCGTTGGAGAGCAGATTCAGTATGATCTGCCGCAAGCGCGTGACGTCGCCTACGATGGCGGGCGGAACCTCGCCTTCGAACACGTAGGCCGTGTCCAGATCCTTTTCCACCGCCCGCGGGGCCACGAGATCGAGCGCCGATTCGACACATTCGCGCAGATCGAAGGGCTGCGACTCGATGTCCATGCGGCCGGCTTCGATCTTGGAGAAGTCCAGCACGTCGTTGATGATAGTGAGCAGCGCATCGCCCGATTCGCGGATCGTGCTCACATAGTCGCGCTGCTCGATGTCGAGCTTGGTATCGAGCAAGAGCCCGCTCATGCCGATGACCGCGTTCATCGGCGTGCGTATCTCGTGGCTCATGGTTGCAAGGAACGAGCTTTTCGCCTCGTTGGCGGCTTCGGCCAGAGAGCGCGCCTCCTGGGCCTGTTTGAACAAGCGAGCGTTCTGGATCGCGATCACCGCCTGGTCGGCGAAGGTCCGGAGCAGCGCCTCCTCCTTTTCGCTAAACGGCCTCGGCGGCTGGCGAAAGATGCAGATCGAACCTATGCCACGACCTTCCCATAACATCGGACTATAGATCGCGGTATAGGGACCCACCGACTCGGCCAGCTTGCTCACGCCCGGGTGCCCGAGTGCGGCAGCGTCGGCGTCGGTCGCGTGCACCGTGCGCCGCTCGCGGATCGCCCGTCCGGTGAACGTCGTTTCGACCGGCATCGATTCGACATCTCGCGCAAGGGCGTCGAAGGCCGATCCGCGCCAAGCGGCCGGATGCACCCGCCCGTCTTCGCCCACGAGCATGACCGCGAGCTGCTCGCTCGCAAAGAGCCGCCGGCAGCTGTCGAGTATCTTGTCGAACACCGGCGCGGTGTCGGCCACGGAACTGCTAATGACTTGCAGGACTTCCGCGGTGGCGGTCTGGCGCTCGAGCGCCTCCTTCGTTTCATTGAACAGCCGTGTGTTCTCGATCGCGATCACGGCTTGGCGCGCGAACGTCTGCAAGAGGTCGACCTCCTTGTCGGCGAACCGTCCGACCTCGGCGCGCGACACCGTGATCGCGCCGGCGATCTTGTCGTCCCGCCGCATCGGGACGGTGAGAACACTTCGGTAGCCCGCCAGCTTGGCAATCGACTTTACCTTGACGTCGTACTGCGCGTCATCTTCGGCAAGCACGTCGGCGATGTTCACGACCGTGCCGTCCCGCACCGCGCGCGAGGCAGCCGATGCGTCGCCGGGCCGCATCGGGAACACCTTCCTTGACGCCTCGATCCCTTGCGCATTGACGCCATAGAAGCTCGCCACGTGGATCAGCTCACCGTCGAAGGGAAGCACCCAGCCATAGTCCGCACCGGTGAGGCGCGCGGCGCGTTCGGCGATCACGTCGAACACCGGCTGCACGTCGGTGGGCGATTCGCTTATCACCTTCAGAACGTCGGCCGTGGCCGTCTGCCGTTCGAGCGCTTCCCTGGTCTCGTTGAACAGGCGCGCGTTCTGCAGGGCGACGCCCACGTTTGCGGCGATGGTGGAGAGCAGGCGCTCGTCGTCAGCGTCGTAGGCACCTTCCGTTTGCGTGCTCTGCACGCTGATCACACCAAGGCTCGCGCCGCCCACCAGGATTGGCACGCCCAGGTACGACAGCGCCTGCCGACCGATGACGTTAGTGTCGAGATCGAGACTGTGTCGATCCCTCTCGCGGTTGATGATGAGGGCCTTGCGCGAGTCGATAACTCGGCCCGTCAGACCCTCGCCCTTCTTGAGAGGCACAAGCTTTTCGCCGTACTGATAAGGGAAGTCGACGGCGCCGGTGCGCTGGTCGCACAGCGCGACGTAGGCGATGTCGGCATTGAAGACCGTGCGTACTCGCTCGCCGACCATTTCCAGCAGGGCCGCGAGCTCGAGCTTGCCGGCGAGCTGCTGCGAGACGGCGTTGACGGTGGCAAGCTCGGCGGCACGCTGCTGCGATTCGGCGAACAGCCGCGCGTTCTCGATGGCGACCGTCGCCTGCAGCGACAGCCCGACCAGGAACTCCAGCTCGCCGTCCAGAAACGGCTGGCCTCCGGTACGCCAGACGGCCATCGCCCCTTTTACCGATTTGCCGGCCATGAGCGGCGCGACCATCAAGCGCTCGCTCTCCTTTCGGTCCGTGCCTGCGATCTGGACACCGCGAGGGTCAGCCGTCGTGTCATTGACGAATTCGGCGCGGCCTGCTTCGAGCAAGTTACCAATGATGCCCACGCCCGCTCTGATCTCGGTAGCCCTGAGCTGCTCCGCTACGTCGCCAATCGCGACGATTGCACGGTAGGTTCGTCCGTCGGGATCGGGCAGAAAGATAGCGCTGTTGTCGCCGTGAAGCAGATCCTTGGCGTGGCGCGCGATGCGCTCCATCACCGATGAGAATTCGAGCGTCGATGAAATGTCGCGTCCGACCTCGGCCAGTGCCGCGGTTTCGCGGCTGCGGCGCTGCGTTTCGTCGAACAGGCGAGCGTTCTCCAGCGCGATGCTCATCGTGTTGGCAAGGGTCTGCAGCAGGCGCACATCCGACTCGGCGAACGCATTCTCGCGCTGGCCGTAGAGCCCGATCGCGCCGAACGCCTCATCGCCTTTGAGGATCGGCACGCCTAGATAGCTCTTGGCCAGATCGGCGGTGGCCGGGTCGCCGACTGGTTTCGCGCCGAGCTGCGCCGCGCGCGCCCGAACATTCGCGTTGATGACCAGCGGCTCGCGCGAGCGAATGACTTCCCCGGTCAAGCCGACCCCAAGAGAAAATGGCTCAACCGGAAAGCGCTCGCCATGCTCGAGGTAATAGGGCATCGCAACCAGGTCGGTCGCCTTGTCGTGGAGCGCCATGTACATGTAGCCGGTGCGGAAGATCTCGGCGATCTTGTCGCCGACGAGGTCGATGATCGCTTGGAAATTGAGCTCCGCCGCCAGTCCCTGCTGAACACTGTTGATGATGGCGAGTTGTGCGGCTCGCTGCTCGCTTTCCTTGAACAGGCGTTGCGTTTCGTCGAAGAGACGGGCGTTTTCGAGCGCGATGCCCATGCTCGCCGCAACGGTGCTCAATAGACGAGCGTCAGCATCGCCGTAGGCGTTCTCGCGTTCGTAATCCTCCAGCGAGATCATGCCGAGCACGTGATCGCCGCCGAGGATCGGGACCATGATGACCGACGTCGCCCTGCCGGTGCCAGGCACCGTGCCCATACCGAGCGCGTCCTGCTCGGCGTGGTTGTTGGCGATTACCGGGAGCCGAGTCGTGGCGAACCGTTTCCACATGGGGCTCGAGGATATTGG
>VBCY01000415.1:0-4826 GCA_005882995.1 Betaproteobacteria bacterium | reverse complement strand
CCTGGATGCTGTTGATGACCGCCAGCTCGGCGTTGCGTTGCTCGGTTTCCTTGAGTAGCCGCTGCGTCTCGTCGAAGAGGCGGGCGTTCTCAAGGGCGACGCCCATGCTTGCGGCCACGGTCGTGAGCAGGCGAATCTCCGCCTCGCCGAACGCGTTCTCCAGTTCGTAATTCTCCAGAGCGATCGAGCCCAGGACCCGGTCGCTGCCGATGATGGGAACTGCGACCGATGAAAGACTTGGGTCGGAGCCCGGTGTGGTTTGGAATCCCAGCGCCGCGTACTCGGCACGGTTGTTAACGACCACCGGCTGGCGAGTCTGCAGCAGCTTCAACCCCCCCGCGGAGGGTGGCAGTGGCTGTTGGCTGACGCGGACGCCAAGCTCGTACTGGTATAGGAAGTGATTCAGGTTCGCCTTCGGATCGTACCAGCGAATGCCGATGTCACCGGTACGGAACACTTCGCGCAGCTTGTCTCCGACCAGATCGACGATAGCCTGGAAGTCGAGCTCGGCCGCCATGCCCTCCTGGATCCGGTTGATGACCGCCAGCTCAGTGTTGCGCTGCTCGGTTTCCTTGAGCAAGCGCTGCGTCTCGTCGAAGAGCCGGGCGTTCTCGAGCGCGACGGCCATTGCGTTGGCCAGCGTTTGCAGCAGGCGCACGTCGGAGTCGCTGAACGCGTGCTCGTGTTCCATGTCGCCGAGCCAGATCGATCCGCGAGCCTCCCCGCCCGCTACCAGTGGAACGTGCACCGCGGATTTCTCCATTTCCGTGCCGGGCAAGACGTATGAGCCGTACTTCTCCAACTCCTGCAACATGTTCTCGTTGATGACCAGCGTCTCGCGGGTACGCAGAACAAAGGCTCCGAAGCCGGTTTCCCTCAGCGGCTGGCTTTCGACCGCGATTCGTTGACCGCCTTCATAAAGGTACGGGTAGTGCACTAGATTGGTCTCTCGGTCGTAGATACGGATTCCTACGTCCGCCTGATTGAATATCTCGCGAATCTTGTCGCCGACCGCGTCGTAGATGCCCTGGATGTTGAGCTCCGCCGCGAGCGCAGCCTGCACGCTGTTGACGATCGCAAGCTCGGCGGCGCGCTGCTCGCTCTCGTTGAACAGGCGCTGCGTCTCGTCGAAAAGGCGGGCGTTCTCCAGGGCGACGCCCATGCTGGCAGCGACGGTGGACAGCAGGTGCACGTCGGCGTCGCCGAAGGCGTTGTCCCGGTCCATGTTCTCCACCGAGATGAATCCGAGGAGCCGATCGCCAGCAAAAATCGGAACAGCCACGCCCGAATGGCTCATCTCGGTGCCCTCGGCCACGAGCATCTCCAGGGCCCGGTAGTCGTCCTGGTTGTGCCATCGCACGGGCCGATGCGACAGGAAGATGTCGTGCCAGCGCCGCCCCGTCAGAACATCCGCAATCCGCGACGACGCAACGTGAAACCGCTGGCCACGTTCGACGATGTACGGCATATGCAACAGACCCGCGGGCTCGTCCAGCCAGCCCACCGCCAAGGTATCGGTCAAAAAAAGCTTAACCAGCTTGTCGCCGACGACTTCGATGATGGCCTTGAAGTTGAGCTCTGCCGCCATGCCGTGCTGGATGCTATTGATGACCCCAAGCTCCGCAGCGCGCTGCTCCGTCTCCTTGAGCAGCCTCTGCGTCTCGTCGAACAGCCGGGCGTTCTCGAGCGCGACACTCATGCTGTTAGCGAGCGTTTGCAGCAGACGCACATCCGAGTCGCTGAAGGCGTGCTCACGTTCGACGTCCATCAGGCTGATGAGACCCCGCGCCTGGTCGCCAGCCACTAAGGGTACGTATACAGCCGATTTCTGATCCCGCGTCCCGGGCAGAGTGAAGCTTCCATAGCGCGCCGAGACTTCCTCCATCTTTTCCTTAACGACCAGTGTCTCTCGTGTACGCAGGACGTGCGGGCCGAAGCCCTGCTCGGCGAGCGGTGCGCTGCGAATGGTGATGCGCTTTCCGTTTTCATAGGTGTACGGGTAGTGCATCAAGCTGGTCTTCGGATCGTAGATGCGAATGCCTATGTCTCTGTTTCCGAAAATCTCGCGGATCTTGTCGCCGACCGCCTCGTAGACGCGCTGGATGTTGAGCTCGGTTGCCAGCGCCGCCTGCACGCTGTTGATGATCGCCAGTTCGTTGGCGCGCTGCTCGAGCGACGCGTTGGAGGTCTGCAGCTCCTCGGTGCGGTGCGCCACCTTTTGCTCAAGGCCCTGCGACCATTGTGCGTTGTCGAGCGCGACCGCAGCTTGATTTGCGAGCAGACCCATCATGTCGCGGTCGGTGTCGTCGAAGCGGCCGTAAGGGCCATCCATATCGACGTATAGATAGCCGAGCGGCCTGCTCTGGGCGATGAGCGGCGCGACGATGCGCGAGCGCTGTTTCAGCGCTGGCGCATTTTGTGGAGTATGAGTAAGCCTGACCGTTCTCGTGCGCCGAACGTCAGCAAGGTAGGGTTCGATCGCCTCCAGGAGCCCCCGCGCATCCTCGCCGCGCGGGATGAGCGAAGCCGCGATTTCGCATTCGCCGTCGCGTTCCAGCACCAGCAGCACGCGCTCGCCGCCGGAAAGCTCGGTCGCTTCTTCGACCAGAAACGTCTGGATCGCCGCCGCGGTTCGCAGAGCGTTGAGCCGCAGGCCCGTATCCGCCAGCCGTTGGAAGGGCTCGCGAACATTGGACTCGATCGCGAGATGGGCGACCCTGCTCTTTGCGGGAAGCTTGCGCTTCGCGCCGTCCTCGAGCCATGCGGAAATGATTTCGCGATTGATCGCGACCTTGTTGAGATAGTTGCGGCGCAACCCCTCGTCGCGCAGGTGCGAGATCCGATCAAGCAGAAACGCGTACGCCCGCTTCAGGGCCTGGTGCGCCTCGCGGTTTTTGTTGCTCGCGGACAGCGCCTGCGCGTGCCACCACCAGATTTCCTGGGAAGTGAAAACGTCGGTCTTGGCGAAGGACTGCGCGCGATGCATGGCCGTAGCGCTTGTCGTTGCTTTGAGCGCTGCGGCCCGGTCGCCACGAGCCAGATGCGCCTCGCCGAGTTTCGCAAGTAGCGTGGTCTCGATTCCCAACCTTGCCTGATGCGCAACTTGTGCCGCCGACTGGTAATGACGCGCCGCCGCGGGGGGATCGCCTTCGGCCATGGCCAGCCGTCCTCTCCAAAGCGCAAGAGAGGCGGTCATATTGCGGTCACCGACACTGGGCAAGAGCGCGGCAAACTCCTGCAAATGCAGTCGCGCCGCATCGAGGGCTTCGAGCTCTATGTCCGCCGCGGCCCCATTGGCCAGCGCGTACGCAAGTGTCTGCTTTGCACCCATGGCGCGAGTTGCCGCGATGATCTCGTCTCGCACGCGGCTGGCGTGGTGATACAGACCCAGCTCGTCATATTTGGTCGCCAGATTTCCGACGGCGACCATCCGCCGCTCGACATAACCCGCGGCCTCGAGAGCCTGCGTCGCCTGCCGGAGGTGCCGAACGGATGCGGCGATATCCGGATCCGACTGGGACAACAGGACCAACGCGTTCCCGATGCCATACCGGTCGGCTGCCTGCGTGCACAGCTCCAGCGCGCTTTGCGCGGCTGCACGCGATTGTTTGTTCCGACCTAACCGTTGGCAGGCCATCGCGCTCACCCAGTGAGCACGACCGGCGCTCGAGGATTCGCCCGCTGCTTCAAAAAGCTCGACGGCTTGTTGAGCGATCTTGAGAGCGACCTCGTACTGCCCCGCGCGGACCTGTACTTCGCCCAGCGACAAAAGGCTCGTCGCCAGCAGCGGCTTTCGTCTCGATTGGCGAGCGATCTTGGCAGCGGCGACGGCGCTATCGATGGCTGCCTTCAACTCTCCTTGCCGCATTTGAATGAGGGCTTTGCGATTGAGGGCTTGTACCTTGGATGCAGGCGACTTGTGGCGGGTGGCAAGTTGAACCATCGCGGCAGCATCTTGCGCGGCGTGGTCCAGCTGTCCGAGAGCGATGTTGACTCCGCGCGGAGGTCAAGCAGGTCCATTTGTACTGCCGCAGGCAATCCGGCGCGGTCCGCCCGGGAGGCGAGCGTACGTGTGCTCTCTTCGATGGCTTGCGCGTGCTGTCCGATCCACGCGAGCTCTCGAATCGGCGCAACGAGACTTGCGCCGGACTGTGACGGCTCGCGTGCCGGCCGGCGCTTGACCGTCTGTCTGCGCGGCGTCGGTCTCCGGCTGGCTGTTTCCACAGTGGCCATTGCTGATCCTTAACTGACTGGAAGTGTGCCTCGACCGGCGTCGCGCACCTCGACCCTCATCTTACAACCCCCAGTCTCGATCGGGCCGTGCCACGGGCGACACGATGCGCACTGTCTTGCGCCGCCCCGCTTCGCCGCGGATCAGGGTCACATTTCGCCGCGGCACGTCAAAGCTCGCAGCCAGGAACACAATGAGCGCGTCGTTGGCCCGACCTTCTACCGCCGGCGCGGCGAGCCGGATCTTCAGTGCGTTCCCGTGAACGCCGACCACTTCGGTGCGTTTCGCGCCAGGCTGGGCATGAACCTGCAGGGTGATCGTACCGTCGGCGCTAATGAGGCGCCATGGCGTTGCATCCTGGGACTCAGCGGAAGACCTGGGCAACGATCTGCTCCAGCCACGCGATCGGCAGCATCAGCACGAGCTGTGCGACGACGATTGCGATCAATGGAGAAAGGTCCAGCGTTCCGCCGATGGGCGGTACGAAGCGACGAATCGGCGCGAGCACGCGAAATGTCATGGCGTTGAGCACGCCCGCCAACGGTCCATCAGGAGCGACCCACGAAAGAATGGCCTGCAGGAATACAGCGACAAT
>VBCY01000414.1 GCA_005882995.1 Betaproteobacteria bacterium | reverse complement strand
TGCACCCGGCTCTCGAAAGCGATCCGGGCCATGCGATCTGGAAACGGGATTTTACCGGAGCGTCGGGCCTGTTCAGCATCGTTTTGAAGCCCGCGCCGCAAACGGCCGTCGATGCCTTGCTCAACGCCGTCAAATTATTTGGCATGGGCTATTCATGGGGCGGGTTCGAAAGCCTGATGATTCCGTTCGACTGCGCGTCCTACCGCACAGCCACCAAATGGGCGCCGGGCGGACCAGCGTTGCGGCTTCACATCGGACTGGAGAATGTCGAGGATCTCAAGTCCGATCTCGAGCGCGGGCTTGCGGCCTTCCACGCGGCGTAGAGCCTGTATTCTAAAATACACTCGCTTGATGTCCCTGTTAGCCCAAGAAGCGAATACTTTCACGGGGAGCGGCGAGTTCTATTTTGTGCCAATTCCGGTCTGTGTTACCCGAATCGGTGTTCCTGGAAAACGTCGCCTATCAATGTCCTTCACTTCACGACCAGAACTTTACACGGCGCCAGCTCCACCAAACGATCCGTGGTGCTACCGATCAGGCGATTGTAGAGCGCCGAATGTCCCATGAAGCCGACGACGAGAAGATCAAATTTCTCTCGCTCCACGAATTCGACGATACTGGACACGGCATGGCCGGGAATTACATGCGCTTCGAGCTTCACCCGCGCCGCCTTTGCTTGTTTGCGGGAAGTCAGGATGATCTCGTCGAACATCTTTTTCGCTTCGGCCTCCTCCTCGACAACCTCATCGACTGAGGTTGGAAATCGTGGCAATTCTTCAACACAAACCATGTCGAGCGATGAGCGGAGTCGCCGCGCAAGTTCGATTGCAGCATCCAATGCTCTCGCTGCTCCCGCCGATCCATCATTGGCGATAAGGATCTTACTATACATTTGCAGCCTCCTCCGCTGACGGAATGGCGTCAGATTTATTCTCGATTGGCTTGAAGGTCGGCTGAAACCAGCGCTGCGCGATCAGTGTCGGCACCACGGCGCTGCCGATTACAGCGGTAACCAGAATCGTATATTTCTCCTGGTCTATGATGTGGTTGGTGAGACCGAACAGCGCCGAGATCGTTCCGAACGTAAGTCCCGTCGACATCAGAAGCGTGGTGTACATCCCCTCCTTCGGTTCGAAGCGGAAGGTTCTGGTCAAGGGCAGGATGCCGACGAACTTCGTAGCCATCTTGATCGCGAGAAAAACGACAATCAGACCAGCCGAGGCGGCCACAGCGTGGAAATCCACCAGCGAGCCGGCTTTCAGAAAATAGAAGGGCGTCAAAATCGTAAAGGCGATGATACGCATGCGATGTGGCAGTTCTGGATCGTTGAGAAACGCGGGAGCCAAAGCCATGCCTACAAGGTAGGCCGGCAGTACCGCTTCGCTGCCCGCGACGGAGGCGAGCCCGCCAAGCGCCAACAGCACGAGCGAAATGAACTTGGTCTGGGGTTCGCTTACGCGGTGGCCCACCTTGCCGAAAAACCACGGCGCGAACTTCGGCAGCAGCGCAAGGACAATCGCCGTGGCAGCTCCAAAGAACGCGAGCCACAGATCAAAATGAGCAAACACGACGCCGAGCGCGAGCACGGTACCGAGATCGTTCACAAAACAGGCGGCGAGAATAATCTTGCCCAGTTCAGTCTTGTTGAAGCCGGTTTCCACCATCACGGCATAGACAACTGCAACCGAGGTGGTTGAGAGCGAAATGCCGGCGATCTGGGCCTCGGGCCATGTCCAGCCGATTGCATAGCGTGCGTACATCAACACGCCGACGTAGGGCGCAAGGAATCCCACGACACCAATGGTTATGCTCGACCAAAAATGCTTGCGGACGACGCGATTGTCGATTTCCGTTCCCGCAAGAAAGGTCAGCAAGATGGCTCCGAAGCCCGCAAGAAAATTCACCCACTCGGTGAGATGCAGACCGATGACGTTGCCCGCTACCGCCCCGACTACAATTTCCACAAGAGCAATGGACATTGCCACCCGGATCGAAATGACCGAGGCAAGCAAAGCCAAGCCAAGCCAGACAGCCGATGCTAGCCAAACGTTCGCCATCGCGCACTCCTTCCGGCCGCAACGGCCGAATCGTTGCGAGCGTGAAGGCGGCAAAATAAAACCCGCCTCGCGGCGGGTTATAGCACTGACCCTACCGCATGCCTTCGCGCGGTAGGAGTCATTAGCCATCATCGGCGGTTTTGGGGGACTCCATCCCCTTGGTGTCCGAAAACATAAGACCTTGATCTGCGGTCGTCAATGTTAAGCGCGGTGGCGTTCCGTCGAATATGTCAGTCGCCTTCGCCGTAGCGGATAATCCGCACCTTCTCAGTCGTGATCAGGCAGCTTTTCGTCAAATCCATAACCTCGGAGATGAACGCACTGATCTTCTCGTCCGCGTCGACGATCTCGATCACCAGCGGCAAGTCCTGTGATAACCGCAAAATCTTTTCTGTATGGAGCATGCTGGATCGGCCGAAACCAAGCGGCC
>VBCY01000413.1 GCA_005882995.1 Betaproteobacteria bacterium | reverse complement strand
GCGATTTTCCACGGCCTGAGATTCGGCGCGCATGGATTGCCGCTGATTGGGACCGGTGACTGGAACGACGGCATGAATCTCGTCGGCCGGCACGGCAAGGGCGAAAGCGTCTGGCTCGCTTTCTTCCTCTGTCACGTCCTCGGAGAATTCGCCAAAGTAGCGCGTTTGCGTGACGATCTGCCGTTCGCGGCGCGTTGCGAAACGGAGGCCGCGCAACTACGCCAAAGCATCGAGCAGAACGCCTGGGACGGCGAGTGGTACCGCCGCGCATACTTCGACGACGGTTCGCCTCTAGGGTCTCTAGACAACGCCGAATGTCAAATCGATTCGGTTGCGCAAAGCTGGGCGGTGCTCTCGGGTGCAAGTGACCCCGAGCGCTTGCGCAGGGCGATGAACGCGGTCGACGCGCGTCTGGTTCGCCGGGACCACGCGTTGATCCAGCTTCTCGATCCGCCCTTCGACACGTCCGATCTTGACCCCGGATACATCCGTGGATACGTGCCAGGGGTCCGGGAGAACGGCGGTCAGTACACGCATGGCGCGATCTGGGCCGCGATGGCATTCGCGGCGTTGGGCGACAGTGCGCGCGCTTGGGAACTGACTGGCATGATCAACCCCGTAAATCACGCGCGAACGCCGGAGGGTACTGCAACCTACAAGGTGGAACCCTATGTCGTCGCCGCCGACGTCTATGCGCTCGCACCGCACACGGGCCGTGGCGGTTGGACCTGGTACACGGGCTCGGCTGGCTGGATGTACCGGCTTGTCGTGGAGTCGCTCCTGGGGCTGAAGCTCGAAGTGGACCGGCTTCGTTTCGCGCCTTGCCTGCCTCCGGCGTGGAACGAGTTCTCGCTGCGTTACCGGTATCGCGAGACCTACTACCAGATCGCGGTACGCCGGACCGAGATGGAGGGCGACTCGGAACCCGACGCCACAGGCGTAACCGTCGATGGAGTCGCGCAAGACGGCAACTTCGTTCTCCTTGCCGACGATCGGCAGGAACACCGTGTGGAGGTGCGGGTTGCCTCCAGAAGTCGGGTTCCGCAAATGAGCGCCGCCTGACAGTGCGTCCATCTCGCAACGCGAAATTGCCGCTGAGCTGAGGTCCGGCAACTACCAGTCCGGAGTCTTTGAATCGAACGACTATGTACGCTAACGTACCGACCCGATCGCGATCCTCAGACAGACTATAGGCACACGTTTGGTTGAAAACCGTGTCCGATCGCGAAACCAGTTTCATTGAATTGAGGCAGTCATGAGTATCGTCACGCGCTGGACCATGTTGCTT
This sequence comes from Betaproteobacteria bacterium, assembly GCA_005882995.1. Lineage (GTDB taxonomy): Bacteria > Pseudomonadota > Gammaproteobacteria > Burkholderiales > Casimicrobiaceae > PALSA-1003. The sequence goes on along the minus strand of VBCY01000413.1, from coordinate 1,189 downwards.
GCCGCGAGTGGAGGTGCTGCCTTCCCCGCGCTGCTGAGGAGCAAACGCTACAAAGAGAAACGGGCGCACACGGCGGCGCTGCATCAGTGGGAGAATGAAGGCGGCAATCTGGCGCCAGCTCCCGAGGCGTCCGATGCCCTGGTAACCGCGGGTTCAGCCTGACGGTTTTCGCCGCGCGCACGTGGGCTATTGGCGAGCCCGGTCCCTGCGTAACCCGGTATCTGAGCAGACGAGCATGACCTACTGTGTAGGCGTACTGCCGCGACGCCTCCGATGTCGCGATCAGCAGCACATTCGGCCCCAACACCTTGACGAGCTTCAGGGTATGGACCGACGAGGTACGCACCGGTTGAGTCAAACGGACTGTGGGTGCGGTAACGCACAGACGTACACAGCAACTTCGTGCACCATGCCACCATTGATTTAAGCGCGTCTCTCAACGCCAGGACGTCGAAGAATAATCCCGGCAAATCAGCGCAGTGCTCTGCTTTTCAGGGGCGCGGTTTTCGCGTCCCCGCACTTGGCCGCCCAGAGGAACTCATGAACACATCTTTACAATGCAAAACGTCCATTCTCAGGTGCCCGAGCTGCGGCGCTTTGCTGTTCGTCTTACCAGATATGGAGCGTTTCGCCTGCAAACACTGTGCTGCCGAGCAAGCTGTCGTGCGTCAGGGCGAAACTACCGCTTTGAAATGCGTTGCTGAAACCATTTGATGCGTCCAGATCGACTCGCCAATTCCTAGACTTCGCGTATAACCGGGGTTCTGCGCCCGGACTTATGGCCTTGAGCATCCTGCGGGGGAATTACTCGGCCGCTCGCTTATCCCGCCGCGGTTGCACCGGAATGTCGAGGACTTCACCGTCCTGGTGAGGTTCGACGAATTGGGCAGACTACTAGCGGAACGTCGCGGGTTAAAGAGAACGTCCCGGTTACGTGTGGCAAGCACATACGGCGTCGTCGCACGTGTCCGCGCGCGATCCTGGGTCATCAGCAGCGAGCGGGCAGGTCGCGCCTCGACCACGTGGAAGCGCGTACAGGCTGCCGTCTGTGCGAGCTGACTCAAATGGACGACACATAAGTATCCAGCGCGACGGATCAGTCGCAAATCGAAAGAAGATCCGAGAGCTACTTTGCGAGGTAGGGCAGGAGACGATGGATGCAGGGGCGACTTCGTCGAGAAGAGCGGCT
>VBCY01000412.1 GCA_005882995.1 Betaproteobacteria bacterium | reverse complement strand
GATGTCGTCGTCTGAAAGGCCCAGGTCGTGAAGAACGTCGCGCGTGTGTTCGCCATGAGCTGGCGCAGGACGTCCCGAAACCAATGGTGTCGCCGACATTTTGAGCGGTTCGGCAACTACCTTGTAGTGACCGCCATAGGGCGTATCGACGCTCTGTATGATTCCGGTCGCCGCGACCGCCGGATCATCCAGCGCCTCGGCCAGAGATCGCACCGCAACGACCCATGAGCCCGTCGGTTCGATCAGCTTGATGGCTTCGTCCTTGGTCGTCGTGGCGAGCCGTTGCGCCAACAAGGCAGCGATCTTGTCGCGCCTGAAACGAACGCCCTGCTCGGTCATATCATCCTCGATCTGATCCTCCAAGCCGAGGGCCGCGGCAAGCTTGCGCATCATTGGCACACCGCCGAATGTCGAGATGACGATCGCGCCATCTTTCACCGGATACACGCCGTATGGTGCGGACTGGTTGACGTGCGCGATACCGGCACGACTTCGTTCCGGCTTGGCGTCGATGTTCAAGACGTACGACGCTTCCTGAGCCATCAGGTAGAGCGACGACGACATCATGTCCGCGCGCAGCCATTGCCCCTCTCCTGTCTGATCGCGATGGCGGAGAGCGGCAAACACACCGGCAACAACCTGCATCGCCGTGAAGCCGTCGATAATATAGGCTCCTACCGGTATCGGCGGGCCGTCGCCGCGGCCCGTCAAGCTCGCAATGCCGCTCAGCGCCTGTAAAAGAAGATCCTGGCCGGGACGGTCCCGCGCGGGACCCTCGGGGTCATACGCGGAAATCGACGCATAGATGATTTTGGGATTCAGCTTGCGGGCATCGTCATAATCTAGACCGAGACGCTGCATCACGCCGGGGCGATAGTTCTCGATCACGACATCGGAGGAAGCAATGAGCTGCCTCGCGATCGACATACCGGACGACTTCTTCAGATCGATGACGATACCGCGCTGATTGCGATTGGTTACGACGTAGTACGGGCTAATGCCTTGAAGGCCGCCATTGGGATCGCGCAGCGCATAGCGATTGACGTCCTGCTGCGGCGACTCGACTTTGATGACGTCGGCACCGAAAGAGCCGAGATACTGGGCCGCGATAGGACCGGCCGCGAAATGGGTAAATGCGGCAACACGGATGCCGCTGAGCGCAGTCGCCATCAAACAGTTTCCTTCTCAAAGCGTTGTATACACGGCCGACATTAGGGCCGCGGTTCTATTCCATTCCAATGAACTGAACCGACAGCGTGCCAAGGTCGCCGAATCGAATGTCGAGCGGCGTCGCGAGTGGCAGCTCGAGCACGCCGGCGTACGAGCCCAGCGTAACGATCTGACCCGCCTCCAGACCCTCGCCGCGAGACGCGAGAAAGTTCGCGAGCCACACTAGCGGACGCAGCGGATGACCATCGCCGTGACGGCCCTCGCGAGTCAGTATCGTTTCCGTCCCGCTGGCAACAGTGACCCGGATCGTTTCCAGCGGCCGAATCAAACCGTCGCTCACTTCCGGCCCGACGAACAGTCCCTGATTGTTGAGTCCGTCGGCAAGCATTTCGAGAAAGCTGGCGCTCGCGGGATCCACGTAGCGACAGCCCATGAGCTCCAGCACCAGTCTCGTCTCACGAATCGCGGAGCGCACGTCGGCGTCGCTGTAGGGTTGGGCGCGAGGTTTGAGATCACGTCCGAGCACGAACGCAATCTCGGGCTCGACTCGCGCCTTCGCACCTTCTGCGAGCACGGGACAGGGCGAAGCCGACGTGATCGTTGGCGCATAGATAGGCGCCATGAACACCGCCTTGTCAGGCATCGGCAGCGAGCATTTCCAGCCGCCGACGTCGAAGTGGAGCAATTCGCCAACGCGACGGCGAATCGCGAGCGCCGTTTCAATGTCGCGCGGCCGACAGGACTCGGCCAGACGCGCGCCGGGTCGGCGCGCCAACCGCGCAGCGACCAGTTGGCGCGCCGCGGCATCCGTCCTCAAATTCCGTTCAAGCGACACTGCTTTCATTCCTTTTGACTCCGTTGTTTGACGCGCCTGCAGCCGGCAGTCGGGACGGCGTCGCCGCGCACGGCCACGACGGCACGACCCGGCGCGGACTGTGCGTGTTCAACCACATTCTCTCCGGTCGGGAATCCTCGAACCAGATTTCTGATCGAAGAGGTGCACTGAACCCGGCGCGACGCGAAGCGCAATCTGATCGCCTGGGGTGATGCTCGCTCGCCCGTGACTGATGACGCTGATATGGGAGGTCCCACTGCGGACCAGCACTTCCGTCTCGGGCCCCGTTGGCTCGACCACGACGACTTCGCCGGGAACGCTGCCGGCACTGCCACATTCCACGACCGCGAGGTGCTCCGGTCGAACCCCGTAGTTGACGTCAAGCCCTTCGCCGGCGGCAGGCTCGCGCAGTACCGGCCAGCGGGTCCCGTCTTGCGTCTCCACAACTGCACTGGCGCCGGCCCGGCGCAGCTTGCCGTCGATGACGTTCATGGCGGGAGACCCGATGAA
>VBCY01000065.1:4038-6189 GCA_005882995.1 Betaproteobacteria bacterium | reverse complement strand
CCGCAAACCGACCCCGTACTGGCGTCGCGCTATTCCGTGCGCAACATGGCGGGAAAACGCGCCTGCAAAGCCGAGCTTCAACGAGTGCTTCGCCTCGGCATCGAGCCGGACGTGCCGCTCATCGTGCTGGTCAGCCGGCTGACCGGTCAGAAGATGGCCCGCTCCAGGCCATGTGCTCCGAAACCAGAAAGGGATCGATCCTATCGACTATGGTTTTCAGCCGGGCGAGGTGGTCAGAATCCAGCGGTTGTGCGCTGCCGAGCGACAGCGCAACCCCGTGCAGCGACACGGGATAATTCGCTCGAACCCGCTCGATGGACGCGAGTTCCGCAGGATTGTGCATGTAGTTTTCGGGGTGCACCTCGAACCAGTCGACCTTCGGTCGTCGGGTCAAGACGTCCGGTGTATGTGGGGAGCGGAGTCCCACCCCCACGAAGGGGTGAGACCGACCGGTGGAACCAGGGCCACGATTCGCCGTCGGGACCACCATCGCAAATCAACTCTTTGACGTAAGACTGCCGCCCTCGATTTTTTTGCATGAGCCCGCTGGTAGGTAGACCCAGGAAGCTGCGTCCTTTGCCTTGGTGCTCTGGCCTGCGCATGAATGCGACGCGGTTCCGCAGTCGTTGTTACCGCTGGCAGCGATGCCGTAGCACTTCTCGGAGGCGTAGGTCGGTACCGGGGCGGGGCCCGCGGCATTGGCAAGCGAAGGAAGTGCAGTAGCCGCCAGGATGGCTGACGCAACGAGTTGAGACGTGTTCATCGAATTTCCTTTCCGGGTTCAATCGGCGCCAGAAATTTGACCGGCGTTAAAAGTCGCCGCGTTTCGCGGAGCGACTTTTATTGGTTACCAGCGAGAGAAAAAGTATTGGTGGCGGTCCGATAACTTTTCTATCACGAAGCGGAATTCAACCGGCGGCCGATCGCCAGATCATGAATCCTCACCCGGGTTGAGTCTGCTACCGTTAAGAGGAGGCTTCGGCATGCCTCAAGCTAGAGGTTGGCTGGACGACCAATGGCAATTTTATGGAAAAACAGGTCCCGATTCCGACTTCACTGCATACTGAAATCTGTCCGTGATGCAGTTCGACGATCCTTTTTGCGATAGCCAGGCCCAAACCGACACCGCCGAACGCAGGCCGGGGGATCTTGTCGACGCGATAACGGCGTTCGAAGATGAACGGAATGTCTTCGGCTGGGATACCGGCTCCGGTGTCCGCAACTTCCAATCTCGCGTGGTCCGGTTCGTTCGTAACAGTCACAGTTATCATTCCCCTGGGCGCGGTATAGCGGATCGAGTTCTCGAGCAGGTTGTCGAGTAGTCGCTCGACGAGCGCAACATCGCCGATGACCAGGCGAGTTTCCGGATTGAATGAGCCTACGAGTAAAATGTCTCTCTGTTGAGCCATCAAATTGAACTTCTGGATCACGTCCTGCACTAACTCGCAGAGGTGAAGAGGCTCCGCCGCAATTTGCGTATCTATTTCCTCGAGTTTGACCAATTCGAACAGATCCCCTATGAGCCGGGCCAGGTGGTCGCTCTGCTTGAGTGCGATTTTCAGATAGGTTCGGCGGTCATCTGGCGAGAGCATCCTGTCCTTCATCGATAGCGTTTCCAGATAGCCGCGAAGCGACGCCAGCGGCGTGCGCAGGTCATGCGATACCTGCGCGATCAATTTCCGTCGTGTCTCATCCATTTCGACGATGTGTGCCATTTGCATCTGATAGTGGGCGATCATCCGGCTGCAGGCACGCCCCAGCCGAGAGTCAACCCGCTACCTCCGGATTTGACTGCACCTACCACTCCGTTATGCGCCAGGCGCGGTTACATGCCGCGCGCGCTTGTGCCAACCCTCATCACGCAACCATTGCTCCAGCGAGCGAAGACGGACTTCGGGGTAGCGCCTGCGCAGGCCTTCGATGTCGGCCTTGAAGCCTGCCTGATTGAACCAGCGAAACATCTGATAAAACTCCTTTCCCAGCACGAAGCGAACGATCGGAAGTGGTATTCTCTGAAATTTCACTTTCTTTCCGAGCACGCGACCAAAGACCTCGGCCGCCTGGACATTCGTCAACTCGCTGCCTGCGATCTCGATCTCTGCCCCGATGAACTCCTTCGGGCGCTCAAACGCGAGCGCGACGAAGGCTCCG
>VBCY01000065.1:0-3860 GCA_005882995.1 Betaproteobacteria bacterium | reverse complement strand
ATTGCGTTCGGCCCCACCGACCGAGCTGTAAACAAAATGAGCGACTCCCGCCTTCTTCGCTGCGTCGGCGAGATTCTTTCCCTGCAGCACCTCGCGCTGCGCACCGACCGACCAAAAATCCTGGACGCTGTATGCGCCGTAGGCTCCACTGAGGGCAATATTGAGGGATGCCGGATCTTCGAGGTCCCCACCAACTACCTCTACGCCTTGACGTGAGAGTTCTTGTGCGGCGCTGCCCTTGGCGTTGCGAGTGAGCGCGCGAAGTTTCCATCCCTTTGGGAGCATGTGGCGGACGACGGCGCCTCCCTGCCGTCCGGTTGCTCCCGTGATCAAAATGATCTTGCTCTCGTAGTCCACGCTTCGCTCCCTCAATGTACTTCAATATGAGCGGCCCGCGGGCCGCACTTCTTTGGGCGGTCCGTGGATCGACGAGTCCAGCAGCCTTAAGCACTAATCTTTTTTAGCGCCTCAAGGATTTTTGGGTTCTCGGATTGGAGCTTACCATCCATCGCGACGTTCTCGGCGGGGTATTCGCGGAGAAAGATGAGGGTGTCTCCGATGTGGTAGGCCTCGTCGATAGCGATCGTGATCTTCTCCACCATTTTTTTCTTTGCCTCTGTTCGGATGCCGGGCGGAGCTTCAATAAAGCAAACTGGCATGAACGCTCTCCATTTTCGATCTTGTCATTACTATGGCTACGGCACGCGATGTTGGGTCGCCGTCCGCGCCTGAAATGTTGCGAGCATTCCCTGCGAATGGGTACCCCAATCGACGCATCAATTCGTTGCTCACCGCGCATCAATCTGAGGGGGCAGGGCCTCTTGGACCTTGGCGTGGCCGGCCCCAGGGGCCGTTCAAATAACGCTGTTGCGGATTAATCAAGGAGTCAATTCAGCCGTCGACCTAATGCATCGCACAACCGCAGCCACCAAGCTCCTTTATGATTTTGATTCGGCGCATCGATTTATGAGGTGGGGCTTTCATCTGGAGCCGATCACTAGGAGTTAAACTGGTCTAACCGAACCAACGAGCGGTGGATGCTTTCGAGCTGACGCGCTTCGGGCAAATTGACATCGAGGTAGGGGGCGTTGCGCACAGAAGCAAGGACGTCACTGGCCTTATCGATCCTGGATTGTTCCCGATAGAACTTCGTAAGCCCGATCGCCGCTCGGAACTCAAATGTCCTCGCGTGCTGGGCGCGCGCTACGTTTAGGGCGCGAGTGAACGCAGCCTCGGCTGCAGCCGCGTCGGTGGGTACTCGCTGAATGAGAAGCTCCGCGTGGCGCCGATGGAGCTCCGCATCAAGCCATCGCTGCCCCGATCGCTCGGTCTCCGCAAGTTGATCGATGACAAGCGTGAGCGCGGTTTCTATGCTTCCTGTGGCCGCTTCGGCCTCCGCCCGGAGAAAGGCGTAGTTCGGCATGAAGATTGCCCCGTGCTCGCGACAAAGACCCATCGCCCCCGTGTTGGCGGCTCATCTCGACCACCGCCTGGGCTGGCGGAAGTACCGCTTGCGGATCGCCGGCGATGCACGCCAACGCGCATTCGTGCATTCTCATATAAGCGATGGTCGGCACGTGGTTCATCTGCATGGCAAGCGCGTGCGCCGTCTCCATCCAGCGGCGCGCTTCACGCGAATCGCCGAGCGTCCAGAGTACAAGAGCAAGATAAACCATCGCGCAAACGCCAACATCCTGACCGAAGCGCAAAGCGAGAGGACCATGTTGCTCATTGTCGTAGATGGCAATCGACCGCTCCAAGTGCGTGCGCGCCCGGAGATAGTCGCCGCGAAACCATGCGGTCACACCGAGCAGACGCTCGGCGACCACCCCCGCCTCGCTGAGCTCTGGCGAGCTCTCGACATTCTGGGCGAAACGCTCCGCGAGTTCTTGCATCGGACCAAGCTCTGCGCGGCAAAAACTACCGCTCCACATGCCGTATATTGCGGAAAGCCGCTCGCTGCCGTCTTCGATTTCGGCGGCAAGCGCGCGGGCTTGAGCGAAGGCAGCCGTGGTTTCCGGCGCGCCGTGACCGCGCGAGGCGATTAGCGCGTGGCCATAGCCGATCTGCAGGCGCAGAAGAAGCCGATGCTGCGGTGGGCTCGGAGCGATCCGCTCGGCCAAGACGAGCGCCTTTCCGAAATTGGAGGCCGCCTCGACGTAGGCCGAGCGACCGATCGCTCTATCGCCCGACCTGCCCCACCATTGAGCGGCTGCCTCATCGTCGCCGGCTAACGCGTAATGCTGCGCGACCACCTCGGGCTCCACCTCGGCCGGCGACGTTGTGGATGCCGTGAGCAGCTCGGCGATCCGTTGATGCAGCGCTCGCCTTCGGCTCTTCGGCATGGCTTCGTACGCCGCTTCCTGCACCAGCGCGTGCGCAAAGCTATAGGTCGCTTCTGGTATCTCACCGTGACGGAATAGTAGCTCTGACTTCTCAAGGGCATTCAGCGCGCTTTCGAGAGCCGGCTGATCGAGTGTAATGAGTCCCCGCAGCAACTCATAAGAAAATTCGCGACCAATGGCGGCGCCGATTTGGGCGACTTCGCGCGAGGTGCCAAGGCGATCGACGCGTGCTGAAAGAGAATCTTGCAGTGTCGGCGGAATCGCAAAGGCTGTCGGGGTATCGGAGCCAATCTCGTCGCGCAGGAGGAGGTCGGATTCGATGACCATCTTGGTCAGCTCTTCGACATAGAGCGGAATCCCATCGGTCTGGTGGACAATTCGGTCGATGACCGACGCACTCAGCTCGTGACCACTTGAGATTCCGCGAATTATAGTGCGCACATCGTGCGGTTCCAGGCGGCCGATGACGAGCGTGGTGACATTTGGGCGAGCAAACCAGGCCGGTTTGAAGTCCGGCCGATGGGTAATGAGGATCACGATCGAGAGTCGATGTGCCATGTCGGTCACGAGATCGAGCCACTCGAGCGACGTCGCATCAGCCCAGTGCGCATCTTCAAAGATCAGGAGTAGCGGTTGCCGCATCGCCAGGCCGGACACGAGATCGACTAGCACTGCGAGCGTGCGGCGACGCCGCTGCGCTGGGCTAAGCGCCACTGGCGGATAGCGCTGCGAAGCAGGGAGCGACAATAAGAGCGCGAGAAGAGGCGCGGCATTGGTAGGCTCGATGCCCGCGGCCGAAATCATCTTCTCGAGCTTGTCAAGCCGCCGCTCGACCGAATCTTCCCTTTCGAAGCCTGCAGCGCGCTCGATCTGCGTGATCAGCGGATAGAGCGGAGTGTTCTGATGATAAGGCGAGCACTGGTAGTAGAGCTTCTCGTGCGGTTCGGATTCGATTCGCTGTGCAAACGCCTTTACAAGCCGGGACTTACCGATGCCCGGCTCGCCCGAAATCAGCACTGTAGAGCCATGAGCCGTTTCCGATTGCCGCCACCGCCGCAGTATGAGCTCCAACTCCCCCGCACGCCCGACGCGGCTTTCTCCACAAACCTGCCACGCAATAGTCGGCGCATCGCCGTGAGGGATATCCGGTGCAACGCTCCTGTATAGGAACAGGTCACCGACCAGTTCCCGTGTCTGGGAGCTGATCCATATCTCGTTGGGCGGCGCCATGGAGCAAAGCCGGGATGCCAAGCTAGAGGCTTCGCCGACCATGTCGGCTCCGGCTCCCCGACCGCTTAGATCTCCGACGATAACCACCCCGCTTGCTATCCCAATACGAGCCTGGAGATTTGCGGCAATGCCGGGCGCCAGTGCGGCCGGTGCGCCGACTATCCGAATCCCGGCTCTTACCGCACGCTCGGCGTCGTGCTCATGCGCCGTTGGATAGCCGAAATAGAATTGAATGCCTTCGCCGGAAAACCGGGTCTCAGGCGCTCCGAACTCCGCGGCGATTTC
>VBCY01000411.1 GCA_005882995.1 Betaproteobacteria bacterium | reverse complement strand
CCCTGGGCGCGCGAGGGCGCGGCAGCGACTATCGCTACGGTTGACACGCTCGCTCCACAGCCTGCCATGGCCAATCTGGCGGTAGCTTTGACCGTTAATGGCAGTCAAGCCGTTCCGATGACGGTGCAGCTTCGCGGTCCGGCGGACGTTCTGGGGCTCGACGTGCGGCAGGTCGTGCGTATGGACCCGCCGCCGGGAAGCCAGAGCTTCGAGCCGAATTATTTTCCCTGCGTCGAATTCGATCGGCCTGACTATCCGTGGTTGTTCACTCCCGCGCGCGCCGACCCCGACGGCCGTCTGCGACCGTGGCTGTGTCTCGTGGTGGTTCGCGAGCAGGATGGAGTGAGCATCCAACCCGCGGGCACCGGCCCTCTACCGGTGTTGCAAATTGCAGCGCCGGCGCGTCCGGGGGACGAGTTACCGGACCTTGGCGAATCGTGGGCCTGGGCGCACGCCCAGGCTGCCGCGCCCGACACGAGCAAAGTGTCGGTGAGCGCAGCGCTCGATGGGCGGCCCGAGCTCTCGCTCTCTCGGCTGCTGTGCCCGCGGCGACTCGAGGCGAATACGAGCTACGTCGCCTGCGTCGTTCCTGCTTTCGAGCTGGGACGCAAGGCGGGGCTCGGCCTCGCAATGTCGGACAGCGAGATCAACGCGGCGACGGCGCTGACACCGGCGTGGTCGATGAAACCGTCGCCGCCTGCGCAAGTCACGCTGCCTATCTACCACCAATGGCGCTTTCGCACCGGGCCCGGCGGTGACTTCGAGTCGCTGGTGCGTCAGCTGCATGCGCAACCTGCGCCGCCCGAGCTCGGGCGGCGCCCCATCGATATCAGTCATCCAGGTTTCTCGGTGCCGGGCGGGATCGCCAACGGGACGGCGCTGGAGATCGAAGGCGCGCTGAAACCGATGAATGCCCCTGACGCGACTCCTGCGTGGCCTGCCGGCACGCAGGGCTCTTTCCAGACTGCGCTTGCTGCAATCGTCAACGCGCCGGGCCAGAGCGCCACGGCCGATCCGCACGCCGACCCGTTGCTCGCGCCGACGCTGTACGGCAGATGGTACGCAGCACGATCGACGCTCAAGCCAGGTGACGCGCGCTGGCTCGATGTGCTGAATCTCGATCCACGCTATCGCGCCACCGCCGCGTTCGGAACACGAGTGATCCAGCAGCAACAAGAGGCGCTGATGGCTTCTGCCTGGCAACAGGCAGCCGATTTGCAGCGGGCCAATCAACGTCTGCGGCAGTTGCAAATGAGCCTCGCAGTCGGCACCAGCCTTCACACTCGGCATTTGTCTCGTCTCGGAGACGACGCAATACTTCGTGTCGCGGCACCTGCCTTCGGACGCGTTCGTACGACGACCGCGGGCGATTCCGTCGCCCGAACGGTTGTAGCTCGGATTGCGGAGACGGCGTTGCCAGTGCAGGCGGCCAGCGCGGCCATGCGACGCATTGGCAGACAGCGCGGACCCCTGACTCGACGCGTAGCGGCGCAAGGCGTGCAGCGTCCGATCGCCGTAACCTGGATAGGCAAGCTCAACTCTGGCGCCGTGAGTTTCGTATCACCGCCGGCGATGAGCATGGCGACCATCAACTCGGTGCGGCAAACCTTGCCGCCGACGTCGGTCGTTTCGAGCTTCGGCGCGGTCACCGACGCAACCGTGACCAACATGAGGGGACGTCCGCTGTTTCGCATATCGTCCGAGGGACAGCCGGTAACGGTACCGCCGGTGCAAGCGCTTCCGCCTTCCGCGGACAGCGACACCGCGCGCGATTTTCGCGTCGCGGCGAGCGAGCATCTCAAGCGACTCAATCCAGGGCGCTTCCTTATCCTGCCGCCGATGCTCGTGCCGTTGCAGATCGGCGAGCTGCGCACCGCCATGCTTGCGCAGCTGCGGCCGCGACTGACTCTGGTCGCGCTTGCCCGCGCCGTCGTCTCGTCAGGCGCCAACGCCGCGGCGCCCACGGACACATCAGCGAGCGCGCCGGTCGGCATCGACACGGTGATGGCCGCGCCTCATTTCAACCAGCCGATGTACGAAGCCTTGCGCGACCTATCGCAGGATCTACTGCTGCCAGGGCTCAAGAGCGTCCTGCCCGACACCGTCCTGGGACTGAAAACAAATCGCCGCTTCGTCGAAGCGTACATGGTGGGTCTCAACGTCGAGATGGGAAGCGAGTTGTTGTGGCGCGGCTTTCCGACGGACCAGCGCGGCACGTGCTTCGACCAGTTCTGGGACGTGAGCGCGACACCGCACCCTCGCTCCGACATCGAGCCGCTCAACTCGTGGGGCGACCGTGGACTCGGCGATGCGGCCGGCGCGCCGGCACGCGAGCAATTCGTCATGCTGATGCGCAGCGCATTGCTGCGCCGCTATCCGAACGCCATCATCTACGCCACGCCGGCGCTGATGGGCAGCGGCACGCGCTCGCCCAATCTCGATCCGGCACACGAGTTGCCGCCCGCTTTTCGCGGCGACATGCCACCCGATGTGTCGTTCTTAGGCTTCGATGTGACAGCCGCTGCTGCCAGCGGCAGTGACGGCACACCGGGTTACTACATCGTCATCCAGGAGCATCCCACTGAGCCGCGATTCGGGCTCGACGTCGATACGCCGGCCACGGCGGGCACGCATGTGAGCGTAGCAGCAGGGCCACCGTCGGGTGTCGCAACCGGTCCGCTGCAATGGGGACGCAATGCGGCGCACATGGCCGGCATCGTGCGCCAGCAACCGGTGCGCATCGCCATTCACGCATCGAAGTTCGTAGCACAAGCCTAGTAGCCTAGCTGTGAGTTCGCCCATGACCACGACGCTGTTCAAGACCATTCTCAGGTTGCCCGCCACCGCCGCCGCTGACGTCCCTGCGCTGATGCAGCAACGACTGTGCGCAAGCGACCGGCCGCTCGCGCTCTTGCCGGTGCGCTTGGAAACGCGCTTCTTCGCGCAACCCGATGGGAGCAGCCAGCTCCGCGTCCGCGTCTACCCCGACAAGATCCATCTCGATTCGCACGAGCCGGAGCTCACGCCCGACGAGCTCGACTGGGGGAAACACTATTGGGAGCAGGCATGGCGCGCAGGCAACGATCTCCAGGCACAAAAGACGGCATGGAGCCAGCTAGCCGACCGCTTCCGTGACGCACGTGCCGCGTGGATCGTGCGTGTGCTGGAACCGGCCAATCCCCAGCAACGCCCGAGCTCGCCGGTTCCAGCGAATAAACCGTTACCGGTGGCCCCGGCATTTCCGTCCGTCGCAGTCGTCGATGACGGACAACATGCGGCGTGGCGCCGTGCACCTGCGGCACGGTTGATGCCCGACGCCTGGATCGCAGTGCTGACTTCGGGAGGTCAGCCTGCGATTGCGATACGCGGCAGTGCCATCACGCGCCCGCTCGCCGTCGGTCCCGATCCCAAGGCGCCACCCGCCAGCGTGAATCCCGAAACGCTTGCGGTCGATCAAGGGATGAAGTGGATGATCGACTTCGACGCGGCGGAAGCCGCGGGCATGGCGCTGCGTATTCCCATCCCGGCAACTACTCTCGCTGCGGGACTCGACAGCCTGTTCGTATTCGGCGTGGCTGCGTCGGCGAACGCCGACACGACCGCAGGCGACTTCGCCAATCTGCTCGACGCACACCATTACACCGACGGACTCGAATTCCTACATCTCGGTACACCGACCAACAATACCGCGGATCGGCGCGCCGGTTACGGCAGCGACGACCCTGGGCATGAGCGAAGCTTTGCGGTCGAGGTCGCCGCCGACGCAAAGGCGCTCGACGCTTCCACGAATGCGCGGCAAGTAGGTAGCGCGCTAGGGTTTGCCGCATCTCGTACTCCCCCGGTGCTCGGACGCATCGGGCAGGCGGCGGAGCAACATGAGCTCAACCAGCGCAGCATGAGCGCCGCGCTGTGGCAGACGAGCTGGGGCTACTTCTTGAGCAACATGATCGGTTTCGACGGCACTGGCCTCACTACCGATACGCTGGCTTGGACGCGCGAGCACTTTATCTCGAACGTGCGGGGCCTTGGGCCGTTTCCTGCGTTGCGTTGCGGCCGGCAACCCTACGGCCTGCTGCCCGTGACCTCCCTCGACCTGTGGAAGCCGCGTGCATCCGAAGCAGCAGCGCTCGCCCGCGACACCTGGCTCAAGGGTTTGCTGGTCAATCTTCGGGACAGTTTCTGGCGGCCGAAACTCGCTCAGGTCGCACGTGTGGGCTTGCATCAGAATCCGCCGGATCCCGATGCCGATCTCGCCGACCTCATGCGCACCGAGGCGCTCTCCAGCAGCTATCGCGTCCGCAATCTGCTCGGCCGTCACTACCTGCAACATTTGCGCGCGTTCATCGGCGAAGACCTGCAGGCCAATGGGTTCGTCGCCGCACAAGATTCGATGACTGGCGGCATCCTGCAACGGCTGGGATTCGCTTTGCGTCCGCGGCTTGCGCGCGCCATATTCGCCGAATTGAGCTGGCCGGTGACTTCTGCGCTCGTCCAGCCCGGCGAAGTGTCGCCGTGGACCAAACTCCAGCCTGACTACATCGGCTCGCTTCTTGCCGAGACCCACATCGATGCGCTGATCGCGGCACGTCCCGATCCCACTGCATCGGGTGCCGGACTCAACCTGCTGCAGACGCTGCTACGTCACGCATTGTTGCGCGAGCTTTCGGATGCGGCAGCGGGAATCGCTGGCAGCGCAGCTGGTGCAAGCGTATCGGCGCTTATGCGCGATCAGGAATTGATCGACCTCGTGACCGGCGCTGCTCCGACGCTCACCTGGAAACGGCAACTCGATTTGAAGGTGCCGGCTGTTACCGGTGACCGAACGATCCGCCAATTTCTCGAAGCATTCCTGCAGGGATCCATCAGCCCGGGCGCGGCAGCGCTCGCTGATCTCGCCGACTTTCGTTCCGGTCTCACGCATTTGCAGGGCCTCGACAGCGAGACGCTGCAATTCCTGATGGAGAGTACGCTCGACCTGGCATCGCATCGACTCGATGCATGGATTACTTCTTTTGCGGTCAAGCGGCTGACGGCAGTGCGTGAAGCCGGCGTCACGGGCGTGCTGGCCGGCGCCTACGGATGGGTAGAGAACCTGCGACCGATGCCAGCGTCGGCGGCCACTGCCGTCACTCCACCGCCCGGTGAGGCGGGACCGCTCTTTGCACCCGCCGGTGACAGCGGCTTCATCCACGCCCCTTCGATGACGCATGCCGCGGCGGCGGCGCTGCTGCGTAACGCCCACCTCGGTCCCAGCGGCGTGCCGCAGGCCGAAGGTGCCTTTGCGGTCGACGTCTCGTCGCGTCGCGCGCGAGAGGCGGCGAGGCTCATCGACGGCGTGCGCCAAGGCCAACCGCTGGGAGCGCTGCTCGGCTACCGCTTGGAGCGCAGCCTACACGATCTCGGACTCGATCGAGTGATCGCGGCCTTGCGCAACCTCGCGCCTTTGACGGCGCGAAGGTTGGAGCAAAGCAGTTTGCCGGTCGAGCAGATCGCAGCGAACAACGTCGTTGACGGCCTGGCGCTGTTCAGCAAATGGCGCGATACGCAAAGCGAGGTGTTACAGGCCGTGCAGGCTGCGAATCTCACTTCGGCGGAGGCCACCAATCTACGACGTGAGCTCGACGGGCTCGGCGCGGCCATCGACGGACTGAGCGATGCGCTCACCGCCGAGACCGCGTACCAGGTGGCGCGTGGCAACACCACGCGCACCGCCGCCACGCTAGCTGCGATCGCTCAGGGTGACGCGCCGCCGCCAGAGCTCGAGGTCACGCGCATTCCGCGCACCGGCCTCGCGCTCACGCATCGGGTGCTTTTGATGTGGAGCGGTGCGCCGGCGTCCATTGCTGGCTGGGGGACGGCTTCACCGCGCGCACGCGCCGAGCCGGTGCTCAATGCGTGGGCCGCAGGACTGCTGGGTGATCCGCGCAAGGTACGTTGCACCGTTGAGCGACTCGACGACGCGACCGGAGCGGTCGCCGAATCGCGCGCGTTCGGCCTCAACGACCTTGTGCTGGCGCCGCTCGACGTCGTATACGGCGTACCTGCCGGGGCGGCCGCGCTGCCTTCGGACGCCGCATCGAGCGAAATCGAGGCGCGCGTGCTCTACCTTGCGCAGCATGTGGCAGGAGGCTTTGCACCCG
>VBCY01000406.1:3808-4657 GCA_005882995.1 Betaproteobacteria bacterium | reverse complement strand
GGGTCGAAGCTAAGGATTCACGTGCTGGGATTGGTCCGTATCGCTGCCGACGTTTCGCCTGCGCTTGCACGGGACACGATCGAGTCGGTGGAGGTCCTGGGCGCGCTGCACGCTAGTCCTGCGGTGAAATCTGCGTTGGCTGATCGAACCATTTGAAAGGAAACTCGTTGATGAATTACGCCTTGAGTAAGACGATGCATGAGGCGATGCGCCTGATGCAAACCGGCGATTTGCGCGCCGCGACCGCCGCGATCCAACGCGGTTTGACCGAGGCGGAAGACCGGTCCGCTTTTCACCAAGGGTACGCCGCCCGAGCGCCATTAAAGCCGTGGATCGATGCGGAGTGCCGCGTGTTGGACATTTCGGATCCTGAGCCGATTGCTGATCATCCGGATCTGGAGCCGCCACGCGAGAGCCGCGAGCCCACCGGCGAACAGTTTCAACAGCATTCATTCACTTGCGCCGCGGGGACGCGTCAGTACAAGTTATTCATTCCGAAGGGTCATCTGGGTCGGCAGTTGCCGCTACTTGTCATGTTGCACGGCTGCACGCAGTCGCCCGACGATTTTGCGCGGGGGACCCGCATGAACCAGCTCGCCGAGGAGGAGGGCTATTACGTCGTATATCCTGCTCAGTCAGCACGTGACAACCCGACGAAGTGCTGGAATTGGTTCAGACCTGCCGATCAGTGCCGTGATCGGGGCGAGCCCGCGATCATTGCGGAGCTCACCCGACACGTCGTGCGGGTGCACCGCCTGGACCCGGCGCGCGTCTATGTGGCTGGACTTTCGGCGGGTGCGGCAATGGCGGTAATTCTGGCGCGCACCTATCCGGATATCTATGCGGCCG
>VBCY01000406.1:2798-3796 GCA_005882995.1 Betaproteobacteria bacterium | reverse complement strand
ACAAGGCAGCGGCATTTCCGTGGCGGACACCAACGCCACAAACCAAGCGCTTGGCGCACCCGTACCTACGATCGTCTTTCATGGCGATCGTGACATGGTGGTGGATGCGCACAACGGCGACATCGTGATTGCACATTCGACGGCAGGTCTCGGTGACAGCCTATGGGACGCCGCTTCGTACGGTGAAAACGACAAGCAGGTCGAGCTGGGCGTCGTTCCCGGTGGCTATTCCTATACTCGGACGCTGCTGCAAGACGCCCAGGGTCGTGTCCTCGCCGAGCAGTGGTTGGTGCACGGCGCGGGCCATGCCTGGTTCGGGGGCGATCCTACCGGTTCGTATACCGACCCCAAGGGCCCGGATGCGTCGGCGGAGATGCTTCGGTTTTTTGCGCTCCACGAAAAGAAGTACGGCAACTAATATTGAGGCTTTGGAGCGACAACCTCTACCGCAACCGATTGCTCTGGCTCATTCGTGAGTAACGTGAGGTCCGTACCAAGTGCCGCCGACCGGCGTGCAGCTGGGTCAGCATAGGGTGGAAAACTGGGTCAAGGAATCTTGGATATACACAGTGCTCCGGGGATGAACGCCGAGGCGCGACCGCAGGCCGCGGAATGGAAAGAGCCCCGGCTCACGCAACCGGGGCTCTTAACGAAGCTCACGAAGCTGACGAGCCAGGATCAATGCGCGCCGACGATGCTGACAGCCCGGCTACCCGACGTCGCAACTGCCAACCACCCGAAGGCGGCTTACGGCAATTTGCCACTATTGGAAGAACGTGATCCTTTCAGTGTGCTGTTGGTTACCGGACAGCCAGCCTCTTCCCCGGCGCCGCGGCCTTCTTAACCAGCTTGAGTTCGAGGACACCGTTGTTGTATGTGGCCACGGATGCCGACTCGTCCAGCTCCGCCGGTAGCGTGAAACTGCGATAGATGTTGCCGAAATACCGCTCGTTGCGCAGCATCCTGTCGCCTTCTTTCTTTTCCCATGCCTGCTTAAC
>VBCY01000406.1:0-2619 GCA_005882995.1 Betaproteobacteria bacterium | reverse complement strand
CTTTCGAGCGCTCCGACCGCAAACTGCGGCTTACTTATAAGGGCCTCTTAACAGTTTGTTGAAAAGTGAATTGCTGTGGTCAAGACATGCCGTTTTGGGGGTGCTCTGACCCCTCCGGTGGCGATAGAATCGCTTGTAGCGCGTTCTGCGACGTCACGATATTGATGCCCACCCAGAATGAATCGAATTTCAACGAACTGCTAACGCCTTTAACACGACTACGAGGTCGTGATTAAGCTGTCAAAGTCATGGATGCGGAAATTGTCGGCGCAGTTTGGTTTCTGACATATCGAATTTCAGCCTGACCATGCGCGGCCCCTGACTATTCCGTCATGCAGCGTCAGGTTTCGCACACAGCGAGCTTTTTATCTTGTCTGCTGCATCTCCGTAGTTGCTACCACGTGCCAGCCCGAGAAGAATGCAAGTCCCGGAGGGCAGAGGATTTACACAACCAAGAGAGGGCGCACGGTCTCGCGAAGAACGGGCTGATCATACTGATCCAATGCGTTCAAGAACCTGTCGCGCAGGACGGGGGAAGCGCGTTGTCTGAGGGATGGGAATGAGATACATGGGGTATTCCTGGCTCGGCAACGACTCACCTGAAGCACCTCACCAGCGCATTGGCAGGGATGTTATTCTACGATGTCGCAGCGCTCCTGGGTGTTGGCCATGAACTCAGCAATCGACATCTGGCACTCCGCCTCGTCGTAGACGTGCCCGGAACGCCGAAATCCCTGCATCTTCCAATTTCCGCCTCGGATTCGTGCCGGATCGTCTGCCACATCCAGAGGATCGAGGGTCGGACGTGCCGAGCGAAACGCCATTTCCCGATTGCTTGCCCTCAGCAACGCGTGTTTCACGATCGTCGCTCGCTCCACATCTACCCATAAGATGTTACAAATCTACAATCGCATACTGCGCGCAACCGGCTTGCATATCTGTGCGGGAACGTACATAAGTGGCTCGGTGCGCAAAAGAAAGGGCCACGGCGGAGGGTCCGGGGCTTCAGAGGCTTCACAGCGGTCCCGCTAGAACGACGGGTCATTGTGACGCTAGCAGCGTAAGCTGAGGCTGATAATCATCGATTTGGCCTAAGGCGGCTTCAATAGCACACCGGTCAACGGCGCAGTTTTCTCGTTGACGTAGACGCAGCAAGAGAAACTGTCGTTACTTGGTTTGTTGAGCCCACCCTAAAGCGTTCATTCATGCCGTGTATGTGAGCGAAGCGAATTTGAGGAGCTTCGATCACCGGCAAGGAAGCAGCAATGAGCGGCCGAAGAACCACTGAATCAAATCCTTGAATGATGCTAGGCTGCTCTGCCCATCGTGATCAATCATGGCCAGAACTGCTCAATCGCGCGCGATAATTCACACTCCGGAAGCATCGCGTGCGTTGCTCATTGCTGGCAAGCCGTTGAGCGAGTCGATCGCGCAGTACGTCCCATTCTTGATGAATACACGCGACGAGATCTTCCAGGCGGTGCAGGATTACCAGGCAGGGAAATTCGCGGCAACTACGTAATACCCGGACTGCGCGATCGTCCAGCAAACAGTCTCATTCGCGCAGTCGTACTCAGCGCGTACGCAGAATTTGTGACCAACTGAGATTGACTGTGCCTAAACTGTGCCTTTGTCAGATTGGTTTGGAGGTTGGCCAGCGTTGCAAGTACTTGATTAACAAAAAGACGAATGTAGACGAAATCCGCCTCTTAATCCGAACGTCGACGTGCGGAGATCGCGCACGCGCAAGACATTCAAGGGCTTGCGGCATTGCGACACCTTTGATTTTCGCTCTGTGACTTTTCTGTGCCTACGCTCGTTGGCGCGATGCCTTCATCGCTGGGCGTTGACACTCGATGTGCCGGAGAGAATCCGCTTACTCGCGCGCTGCGTGGTTTCCTTTAGCCTACGCCAGAGCACCCGCGAATACGCTGCGCTGCGCTCTAACGGGTGCCTCTTCGGCGCCGAGCCCTTCATCATGGTCCCCGTCCCACACACGGCCCCTTCATGGATGAATCGCCTCTTCCGCGACCTGTTGTCCGATGCCTCACCAAGAACGAAGCAGCTGAATATCTCGGCATCGGCGTAACGCTCCTCGCCGAGTTTGACATTCCGACTGTGCGCTTCGGTCGGCGGTGCCTGTACGACCGCGTTGACTTGGATCGATGGCTGGACGAGTATAAGCAGAGAGGGCGGGCCGGAAAGGAGTTGATTAAATGGCCCGTGAAACCGGAGTCTACCGACGCGGGGACTCCCGCTACTGGTGGATTGCTGCAACACTACCCAACGGCCAGCGCATACGCCAAAGCGCTGGGACTGAAGACCGAAAAGAAGCCGAAGCCTTGCTCGCCAAGCTGAAAGTCGAGGCGTTCCGGGCGGAAAATTTCGGGGTGAGGCCTCAGCACTCGTGGCAAGAGGCCGTGGTCCGGTATCTCTCAAGCAAGTCGCATCTGCGGAGCTTTGCGGACGCCCAGCGAATCTGTCGTGGACTTGATCGTTACGTGGGGCAACTGATGTTGTGCGATATCGACGGCGACGTCATCTGGCGCATCACCCAGGCGGAGCTCAAGCGCGGCAATCGTGCGGCGACTGTAAATCGATATCTGTCGGTCGTTCGCA
>VBCY01000408.1:12667-16118 GCA_005882995.1 Betaproteobacteria bacterium | reverse complement strand
CCACGCTCGGAGCGTCCATCGCGCTTGCCCGTGTGCCCGCGGGCGTTGCTGCCAACGCGCGGGTGAGCGTGGAAATACGCGGCAAGCAGCTCGCGGCGCGCGTGGTCAAGCCGCCGTTTGTGCGTCATGGGAAGGCGCTCGTTTCGTAACCGGAGAACGACATGAATGTCCCCGCCAATCTCAAATACACACCCACCCACGAATGGGTGCTGAGCGAAGCCGACGGCACATTGACCATCGGCATCACCGACCATGCGCAGGAAGCTTTGGGAGACTTGGTGTTCATCGAGCCGCCGGAGCCCGGCAGACGTGTCGTCGCCAAGGAAGCCTGCGCGGTCGTCGAATCCGTCAAGGCGGCGTCCGATATCTACGCGCCGGTCACCGGCGAGATCATCGCCGTCAACGCCTCAGTCGTCGATGCGCCCGAAAAGGTGAACGCCGATGCCTACGCAAACTGGTTGTTTAGGTTGAAACCGGCGAATGCCGCTGACCTTGCCGATCTGCTCGACGCCGCGGCGTATACCGCCTCCGTCGGCCAGGAATGAGAGCGCTTGCGATGAAGATGGACGACTTGCAGCACTCCGCGCGCCGCCCGCTCTCCGAGTTGGAGCAGCATCGCGGCTTCGTCGATCGACATATCGGGACCAGCGACGCCGATCAGGCCGAGATGCTCAGGACATTGGGATTGACATCACGAGCCGCGCTGGTCGACGCCGTCATGCCTGCGGTCATTCGCTCCCGGTGCGCGCTCGGCCTCCCGGCCGCTAAAGGGGAGCAGGAAGCGCAGGACGAGTTGAAAGCCATCGCACGCAAGAATCGCGTGCTCAAGTCATTCATCGGTCAGGGCTATTACGGAACGCTGACGCCCGGAGTCATTCTGCGAAACGTGCTCGAAAACCCCGCCTGGTACACCGCGTACACGCCTTACCAGCCGGAGATATCGCAGGGACGGCTGGAAGCGTTGATCAATTTCCAGACGATGGTATGTGACCTCACCGGCTTCGCGGTCGCCAATGCGTCGATGCTCGACGAAGCGACTGCCGCCGCGGAAGCGATGACGCTGTGCCGTAGAGTGGGAGAGAGCGAGAGCAACACGATCCACCTCGCCGATGATGTGCTGCCGCAGACCATCGATGTGGTTCGGACCCGAGCAAGACCTCTCGGCCTCGAAGTTCGCGTCGGCCCCGCCGAGCGGGCGATCGATGCCGACTGCTTTTGCGTGCTGCTTCAATATCCGGGCGTCAATGGCGACGTGCGCGATTATCGGCAGCTCACGGAGGCGTTGCACGCCAAGGGCGCGCTGGTGATATGTGCCGCGGATCTTCTCGCACTTACCGTTCTCAAGCCGCCCGGAGAATGGGGCGCGGACGTCGCCGTAGGCACGAGTCAGCGATTCGGCGTGCCGATGGGTTTTGGAGGTCCGCATGCCGCATACCTCGCGACGCGCGACGAATTCAAGCGCAGTCTCCCCGGTCGCCTGGTCGGCGTGACTATCGACGCCGACGGACAACCCGCTTACCGGCTCGCGCTGCAAACGCGCGAGCAGCACATTCGCCGCGAGAAAGCGACCTCCAACATCTGCACTGCGCAGGTTCTTCTCGCGGTCATGGCCAGCATGTACGCGGTGTATCACGGGCCGCAGGGACTTGCCACGATCGCTACGCGGGTGCATCGGCTCGCCGGAGTGCTGGCCGCCGGATTGCGCCGACTCGGGATCGCAGTCGTCAACAATAACTTCTTCGATACCTTGACGCTCTCGACCGGGGAGCTCACTTCACGGATTCACGAGCGCGCCGTGGCGCGTGGGATCAACCTGCGCCGCATCGACGTCGGCCAGCTCGGTATGTCGCTCGACGAAACGACGACGCGTGCAGACGTGAAGACCCTCTGGGCAATATGCGGTGGCGACAACGCTGTATTGCCTGATTTCGAGGGGCTGGAAAGCGATGTCAAAGACGCATTTCCGGAGACGCTTCGGCGAAGCTCGGCGTTTCTGACACATGCAACGTTCAACCGCTACCACTCGGAAACAGAGATGATGCGATATCTGCGCAGGCTTGCCGACCGCGATATCGCGCTTGACCGCGCCATGATCCCGCTGGGCTCGTGCACGATGAAGCTCAATGCGGCGAGCGAAATGATTCCCATAACGTGGCGCGAATTCGCGCACGTTCATCCTTTTGCGCCGGCGAACCAGACGGTGGGCTACCGTGAAATGATCGGCGAGCTCGAGCGCATGCTGTGCGCGGTGACGGGTTACGCCGCGGTGTCATTGCAGCCGAATGCGGGTTCCCAGGGCGAGTATGCGGGTCTGCTCATCATACGTGCGTACCACGCGTCGCAAGGCGAGGCGCACCGCGACGTGTGTCTGATTCCCGCGTCGGCTCACGGCACCAATCCGGCGTCGGCCCACATGGCCGGCATGAAGGTCGTGGTCGTCGCCTGCGACAACGGCGGCAACGTCGATCTCTCCGATCTAAGAGTCAAAGCCGAGACCCATCGTGCTCGGCTCGCTGCGGTCATGGTGACGTATCCATCGACGCATGGAGTCTTCGAGGCGAGCATCCGTGAGATTTGTGAGATCGTTCACGCCAACGGCGGCCAGGTGTACGTCGACGGCGCGAACTTGAACGCGCTGGTCGGCCTTGCGGCGCCGGGCGAGTTCGGCGCCGACGTCTCACACCTCAATCTGCACAAGACCTTTTGCATTCCACATGGAGGGGGCGGACCCGGCGTGGGCCCTGTCGCGGTCGGCGCGCATCTCGCCAGATTCTTGCCGGGTCATCGCAATCTCGGTGCTGGCTGCGACAATGGAACCGATCGAATCGGCGCTGTGGCCGCAGCGCCGTACGGCAGCGCGGGGATTCTTCCGATTTCGTGGATGTACATCGCAATGATGGGCGGCGATGGCCTCAAAGCAGCAACCGAATCGGCCATTCTCGCGGCAAACTATGTGGCCAGACGTCTTTCGGCACATTATCCAGTGCTCTATGCCGGTCCCGGAGGATGGGTGGCGCACGAATGCATTCTCGATCTTCGGCCGCTGAAGCAGTCGACTGATATCGGGGTCGAGGATGTCGCGAAACGTCTGATCGACTATGGCTTCCACGCGCCGACGATGAGCTTTCCGGTCGCGGGCACGTTCATGATCGAGCCCACCGAAAGCGAATCCAAGGCGGAGCTCGATTGCTTCATTGATGCGATGATCTCCATCCGCAGCGAAATACGCGCGATCGAAGAAGGCCGAATGGACCGGGCCGACAATCCATTGAAGAACGCCCCGCACACTGCGGCAGCGCTGCTCACGGAGGAGTGGAAGCATTCGTACTCGCGATCACAGGCAGCGTACCCGTCGCCTGCGCACGGCAAGGACAAGTACTGGCCACCGGTGGCACGCGCCGATAACGTCTACGGCGATCGTAATCTATTTCGCTCCTGCATTCCGGCTGAA
>VBCY01000408.1:0-12650 GCA_005882995.1 Betaproteobacteria bacterium | reverse complement strand
GAGCCGGCGTCATCGGCACGACGAGCGCGTGGTTTCTGAGCGAGCGCGGGCACGAAGTCACGGTGCTCGAGCGACAGCGCGCGGCCGCAATGGAGACCTCCTTTGCCAACGGAGGACAGATTGCGGCTTCGCACGTCGAGCCATGGGCTAATCCACAAGCGCCGTGGCAGATTCTCAAATGGCTGGGACAGGCCGACGCACCGCTCTTATTCAAGCCGCGCATCGACCCCATGCAATGGCGCTGGGGCGTTGAGTTCCTGCTCGAGTGCATGCCTTCACGCACCCGGCGCAACATGTTGAGGATCCTCACGCTGAGCACGTATTCCGGCGCGGTCCTGCGCGAACTGCGTGCCGCGACCGGACTTCGCTATGACGATTTGCAGCGCGGCATTCTGCAGATCTATACCGAGCCGGAGGGATTCGACGCGGCCGTCGAGGCAACGGCAATGGTTCGCGGCTATGGGATCAATCGCGAGCTTAAAACCGCCGAAGAATGCGTCGCCATCGAACCCGCGCTCGGTCGGAGGCGGGAATGGATCCTTGGAGGAACCTATACGGCGACGGATGAATCGGGCGACGCACACAAATTCACCCAGGGATTGGCAACGCTGGCGGTGCAGCGCGGCGTGAACATGCGCTACGGGGTGAGCGTCGAGTCAATCGCGGTTGCCGATAACCGAGTCTCCGGGGTCCGAATCATCAACGAGCAAGGACGCAAGGAAATCATGGCGTCGGACGCCTACGTCGCATGTCTCGCCAGCTATACGCCTCGGCTGCTGGCGCCGATTGGCATATCGGTGCCGGTGTATCCGGCCAAGGGTTATTCGGCGACATTGCCTATCACTGACCCGTCGGCCGCGCCATCGGGAAGTCTCACCGATGATGCGAAGAAGATCGTTTTCACGCGCCTGGGCGAATGCCTGCGCGTGGCCGGTACTGCCGAGCTTTCCGGGTACGGTCTGGAATTGAACCGCGTGCGCTGCGAAGCACTCACGCGGCGCGCGCGAGAATGGTTCGGCGACGCGATCGATGCTTCGCGATCCGAGTACTGGGCCGGTTTGCGCCCGGCCACGCCTTCAAACGTGCCGCTGATAGGCAAAACGCGCTACCCGAACCTGTACCTCAACACGGGCCATGGCACGCTGGGATGGACCATGGCGGCAGGGTCGGGAAAGGCGCTCGCAGACATCGTCTCCGGCAAAAAACCTGAAATCGATTTCCAATTCGCTGATGCATAGGCTCCTAACAGTGAGTTTTCGATCCGACGCTAACTGATGATCCATATCACCGCGATCAACCATGCGAGCGTGGCTCCCTGCAAATGCCGATCGCTAAGCATCAACCGCGCGGGATCTTCGGCGGCATGCCGCAGATCGAGCAGATAGAGGTAGCGGAACAACGCATAAGTCACGATCGGCACCGTGTAAACGAGGTTTGCGCTGCCATGCAGGATGATCGTTTGCGGGCTGATCGTGTACAGGCTGTAGGCGATGAGCGTGCCGCTTACGCAGACGGTGATCAAGCGATCGAGGAGTTCGGGCGAATAATCAGCGAGTACGCTTCGAGCAGAGGCTCGCTCGACCGCGGCAAGTTCGGCGCGGCGCTTTCCAAAGCCCAGAAGCAGCGTAAGCATCAGACCGCACATCAGCATCCACGGCGAGGGCGCAATCCCAACGCCGAGCGTGCCCGCCAACAGACGCAGCAGGAAGCCGAGCGCGACGGCGATCACGTCGATGATGACTACGCGCTTGAGCGAGAACGAATACGCGATGTTGAGGAGCACGTATGCGACGAGGACGCCAACAAGCGCAAGGTCGACCCACGCGGCGAGTGCAAATGCAACTGCCGCGAGTCCGCTACACATCATCGCCGCGGCAAGACCCGAGACGCGGCCGGCCGCGATGGGGCGGTGGCGCTTGACCGGATGCGTGCGGTCCGATGCGCGGTCGAGCCAGTCATTGCCGACGTAGACTGCGCTTGCGAGGAGACAGAAGGCGATGAAAGCAGCAGCGACGTGCGCGGTGAGTGTTGGATCTCGCCATTCGCGGGCGAACAGAAATCCGGCCCAAACGAAGGCGTTCTTGATCCATTGTTGCGGCCTAAGAGACCGCCAATAATGCATAACGCCTCCATCAAGGGCCGCGGGCGGCGACAGCGCCGTAGCGTTTCGCGCGACCGGGCCCTGGCCGCCAGCACGCGACATCATGCCTGAGCGCTCGCGTCTCGTGGCGCTCTTTGCCGTGGTTCTCATCGCGGCTGGAGCCTGGCGGATTTTCGCGATCATCGGCGCGACGCCGATGCTCGGCTACGCCAATCAGTTCGACATGCTGCGAACCTCGGCATGTGTCGGGCTCTGGCCCGATCGCGCGCCGCCGACGCAGCTCGACGCGCATCCTCAGGCTCCCTTTGCGCGCTACGTCCGCAGCGAGCGCAGGCCCGACGACTGCTATCTGAGCACTGAGCTCCTGTTCGTTGCGCCCGTTGCGGCTATGGTTCGCCCCGGTGCGACGATCGATCTGCGCTGGGTCGGCGCGGTCAAAGGCGTAGCGCTTGTCGCGCTCGCGCTTTCAATCGCGGCGCTGCTGCGCAGAGAGCCGGCTTGGGCGATCCTGCACGGCGCGCTGTTCGCAATCGTCGTCTGCGACCCGATGAACCTGCTGTGGCTCAATACGCTCTACACTGAATTCTCGGCGCTGTTCTTTCTCTATGCGACGATCGCCCTCTCGATGGTGATTGCCGGCCGCGAAACGTCTTTGCCGCCAAGCAAAGGAATCCTGCTTGGCTTCGGACTCGTCCTGTGCGGGCTCGGGTTGTCGCGGCAGCAACATCTGCTGTTGCCCGCGGTGCTCGCCTTGCCGGTGGTGATTTCGCTGTGGCGCCCGTCGCTTCGAGCGGCTCTGGCGCTGCTGGGAATGGTCATCGTGATCGCCGTTGGGCAACTCTCACTGATCGCGAGACAGCCCGTGATCGCTGCGGCCAACAATGCCGACGTGGTGCTCGGCGCCATCCTGCCTGCATCGCTCGACCCCGAGCTCACGGCGAAGCGGTTGGGTCTCAGCGCGGGCTGTCTGCAGTCGGCGGGAGCCACGTGGTACGTCACCATGGGGGAATCACTGGAAAACGTCTGCCCGGAAGCGCTGAGCGTATCTCGCACGCGCCAAGCGCTGCTGCTGTTGAGCGAGCCATCGACGCTCGCGCGTGCCATGCTCCGCGGACTCCCGCAATTTCAGGATTGGAGACTCGGATACATGGGAGCCGTGGAGGGCCGCACGTATGGCGACGCCGAGATGGTCCACGAGATCGCAGGTGCTGCGGCATTCAGCGTCGCGCCCGCAGTGACTCGCGCGGACGTGGCCGTTTTCGTG
Source organism: Betaproteobacteria bacterium (assembly GCA_005882995.1). Classification (GTDB taxonomy): domain Bacteria; phylum Pseudomonadota; class Gammaproteobacteria; order Burkholderiales; family Casimicrobiaceae; genus PALSA-1003. The sequence continues at coordinate 9,285 of VBCY01000408.1, read as the reverse complement.
CTGGCGCTGAGCGTCTCGCTGGTGCTGCTGGGCTTAAGCTCGACGATTGTCTTGGTCGGCGCGGCGATCGGACGGCGAACGACGCTTGCGCTCCTTCTCTATACTCTGACGGCTAGCGCCTGGTACGCCTACGCGACAGCGATTGCCGGCGATGGTTACGTCGAGGCGGCGCGCCACGCGCAACTCGCGGCCTCGTGCCTGTTTGCGCTTTCCCTGGCGCTGTTGCTTTCGTTGCTCGCACCGCTCCTCCTGCCCTTCGGCGCTAATTTGAGAACGGCAGTCATGGCGCCGCTCGCCGCCGTTCTGTTCATCGTGAGCGCGAGTGCGATCGCAGCCATGCTTCAGCCCGGATTGCGTTCGGCGATAGCCAAGACCCCGATGGCGATCGGCGTGGTGGACATTCCGCGCCAAAACAAGGTCTCCGGCGGACCGATGGAAATCGCAGGGTGGGCGCTCGATCCTCTGGGAGTCACCGGCGTCGCTGTGGTGACGGATGCGGGCGATGTCTTCGAGGCTGTACGCAATCGGCCCTATGTGGGCGCTCGCGAGGAACCTCTGGCGCTTTACTATCCCGGCTATCCGCAGGTCGAACGAGCCGGCTTCTCGGTGCAATTGCCGGCGCGTGCGTTCGATCGAGGCAGCATCGAAATGCGAACGATCGTTTTCAACGCTGCCGGGGGACGTACCGAAATCGACCGACGGCGACTCGTCGTTGCGCCGCGTTGAATGCGCGCCGCAGGAGTTGAGCCCCCAGTTGCGCTGCGCGCTGTGGCGATTCTCGTGCCGTTAGTGGCGTGCGCGCTTTTCTACCTTCCGACGCTGACCGGCGGCTTCTTGAGCGATGACTACAGCGTGCTCGGAGCGCTCTATGGCTGGGCACACGAGCAGCGGCTGCTCGCGGCGCTGACCGCCAAGTTCGGCGAAGGCCTCGACGCGCCGAGCCATTACTACCGGCCGCTCGCGATGCTGAGCTTCGCCGCAAACTTTGCACTCTCCGGCGCGAATCCGCTGCCGTGGCGCGTCACCAATCTGTTCTTTCATCTTGCAAGCGGTGCGCTAGTGTTCGCGATTGCGAGGGAAGTCGTCCCGCGGAAGAACTCAAAGCTGCCCCTTATCGCGCCGATGTTCGCCGCAGCCGTATTCCTCCTCTTTCCAACCAATGTGGAAGCGGTGGCATGGGTGTCCGGACGCTATGATGTTATGGCGCTGGCAGGGATGCTTGCGAGCGTGGCGTGCTTTCAGAGAATGCGCCGATGGAGCGACGGCTGGGGCGCGACGGCCTTATTGACGGCAGTATTGGCGCTCGCCAGCAAGGAATCGGCTGCCTTGCTGCCGGCGTTCGTGCTGGCGATTGCCATCGGAAGACATTGGCCGGAAGGTGCGCGCCGCGCCTTTGGATCGGGTGTGCGCGATGCGTCGCCGTGGCTCGCTCTGGGCCTTGGCTATTTCGTGTTGCGAACGGCGATCTTCGGGACGCCGTTTCGCGTCTATCCCGATAGCTCACCCCTGCAGGTACTGTTGAGCGGTGATTGGCTGAAGCCGCTCGCCTCCAGCGGCGCCTGGCTCGACGCCGCGATGCCCTTGCCGCTCGCCCGAACGGCGCTGCTGGCAGCGCTCGTTGTGCTGATCGCCATGGGGGCCTTTGCGTCTTGCCACGATACCAAGGTTCGGGGCGGCTGGCTGGCCATCGCATTGAGCGCAGTCCTCTCGATCGTTCTGCTGCTTCCGCATGTGGCCGTCCTGTCGTCGAACGGCGAACAGGGCCGTCTCTTTTATACGACCTCCGCGCTCCTTGGGTTGCTGGTGGCTCTACCGTGGTGTGCTCCGATCGCTGGTCCGGTGCCTGTCGTTGGAAGGGGGTTGATCGCCGTCGCGACGCTCATGCTCATCATCGCGGAAGCGGCACTCTTGCAGCCAGTGGTCAGGAGATGGGCCGACGCGGGAACCCAGGCGAAGATGCTCGTTTCCGCTCTGGCGCGCACTTCGCGGGCGATCCCACCCACCGGTTACGGACTCGTGCTCGTGCCCGACCATCTGGGCAACGTGCCCTTCGCGCGCAATGCCCAGGGGGGACTCGTTTCGCCGCCTTCGCAGCCTGCGCCGCTGTCTCAGCGTCTTATCGTGCAGACACCAGCCGATCTGCCTTCGTGGCCTGAGCATATCGAAAGAGGACTCGTCGATGCGTTGCAGCGTTTTCCTCTTTCAGAGGTTTGGAACGTGATGGCGCAGAGGAAGTCTGCGGGAAATAGAGCCCCGTCCCACTACTTCTGCTGGAACGCCGACACGCGAGAACTCGTCTCTATGCAGTGGCCGGCCGAGATTGCGACGCGCGACTGGATCGCTGCGTGGCAAGGCGCACTTGCGCAAAGCCGCTGCGACGCATCTGCCGCATAGATCGCCGCGCTCTGAAAAAATGAGTGCGGCGTTATAATGCGCCTCTTTTCGCATTGCTTCCCCGATGTGGCTCCTGCAAGTCGCCCCATGGGTGACGGCGTTTTTCGCGTCCGCGCCTGCTTTTGCGGCGAGCGCGCCGCCCGCCGCGGCGCCTCCGTCCATCGCCGCGAAAGCTTATCTGCTGGTCGACGCAGTCAGCGGACAGACCCTGGCGGCCGCAGGCGCCGACGATCCTCGGGAGCCCGCATCACTCTCGAAAATGATGACGGCGTATCTTGTGTTCCGCGCACTCAAGGATAAGGAAGTTCTGCCCTCCCAGGCGGTGCCGGTGTCGCAGAAGGCATGGCGTGCCGAAGGCTCGCGCATGTTCATAGACCCGAAAAAAACTGTCAGCGTCGACGAGTTGCTGCGCGGTATGATCGTTCAGTCGGGAAACGATGCAGCGATTGCTTTGGCGGAAGCCATCGCAGGCTCTGAAGAAGTGTTCGCCGAGCGGATGAACAAGGAAGCCGCTCGACTCGGCATGAAGAATACGCACTTCGTCAACGTCACCGGTCTCCCGGCAGCGCAACAAGTATCGACGGCCAATGATCTCGCGCTCCTGGCGCTGGCGACCGTGCGCGACTTTCCCGAGTATTACTCGCTCTACGCAATCAAGGAGTACCGCTACAACAACATCACACAATCGAATCGCAATCGACTTCTCTGGACGGATCCGTACGTCGATGGAATCAAGACGGGCAACACCGATTCCGCGGGATATTGCTTGATCGCTTCTGCGAAGCGTGGTCCGCGACGGCTGGTGTCGGTCGTGCTTGGCGCCGGCTCCGACTCCGCGCGCGCGATCGAGTCGCAAAAGCTCCTCAACTACGGGTTTCAGTTCTATGACACGGTTCAACTCTATCAAAACGGCGAGACGGTGAGCTCGATGCGAGTGTGGAAGGGGGCTGCTGAGAGCGTCCCTGCGGGCTTTGTCGCAGAGCAGTTCGTGACCTTGCCCAAGGGGCAGGCGCAAAAACTCAAGCTCTCGATGGAAGCCATCGAGCCGCTGGTCGCACCAGTGACCAAAGGACAACGCATCGGTGTTGTACGTGTAACGCTCGATGGCAAGCAGATCGGCGAATACCCGCTGCAGGCGCTCGTCGACGTCCCGTCGGCCAATGTCTTCGGCCGAGCATGGGATACGCTGCGCCTGTGGACGCAGAGTGCGACTCACTAATCATTTTCATGACCGTCTACCTCAATGGGCAGTTCCTTCCTCTCGAGGACGCCAAGATATCGGTTCTCGACCGCGGCTTCATCTACGGCGATGGTGTCTACGAGCTTGTTCCGGTCTATGGCCGCGAGCCGTATCGCCTGCCCGGTCATCTGGCTCGCCTGCAGCGAAGTCTCGATGGGATACGGCTCGCCAATCCCCATAGCGCAGCCGAATGGGAAACAATCATCCGCCAGTTGATCGCACGAATGGCATTCGCTGATCAGGGCGTTTACTTTCAGATAACCCGAGGAGTCGCTAAGCGCGACCACGCGTTTCCCATCGGCGTCACGCCGACTGTGTTCATGATGAGCAACCCGCTGGCGCTGCCGACGCCGGAACAGATCGAGCGCGGCGTGGCGGTCATCACAGCCGTTGACGAGCGCTGGTTGCATTGCGATCTCAAAACCATTTCGCTGCTTGGCAACGTGCTTGCGCGCCAGGCGGCGGTCGATGCCGGCGCGGCCGAGTCGGTATTTTTTCGCAATGGGTACTTGACCGAGGCGTCGGCATCGAACGTCTTGGTTGTAAAAAATGGCGTCGTCGTCGCACCCCCCAAGGATCATCTGATCTTGCCGGGCATTACCTACGACGCGGCCTTTGACCTGGCGCGAGAAGCCGACTTGGCCGTTGAAGTTCGGCCGGTGCCCAAGAATGAGGCGCTTAGCGCCGACGAAATGTGGCTTTCGTCATCAACCAAGGAAGTGCTCGCCGTAACGATGATCGACGGCAAGGCCTTCGCAGGGGGGCGGCCCGGACCTCTGTTTCGCAAAATGCATGCGCTGTTCCAGGCGAGCAAGCGTCGCCCCTAGCGTTAACAGGCCCTAGTCTTCGCTTTCATGCGGGTGCGGCTGGCACAGATGAAAGCGGCCGGCGTGCCAGACCAGCGGTTCGATCTCACGGTGGGTGCAGGTTTCAACATGGCCGATGAATAGCATGTGGTCGCCTGCCGGATGAAGCGCGTGATGCCGGCATTCCAGCCAGGCGACGCAGCCGTCGATGAGCGGCGCTGCGGCGTGTCCGGTGCGGAAACTCACACCGGCGAAGCGATCGGCGTGCGGGCGCGAAAATCTGCGCGCGAGCTCGATCTGGTCGTGAGCCAGAACGTTGACGGCGTATCGCTCGACCGCTTCGAAGGCAGCCAGACTGCGCGAACGTCGTGCGAGACTCCAGGTGACCAGCGGCGGGTCGAGCGACACCGAGTTGAACGAGTTCGCGGTAAATCCTACAAAAGCATCGTCGCGCCAGCGCGCCGTGATAATCGTGATTCCGGTGGCGAACCGGGCGAGCGTGTCGCGAAACTCCTGCTCCTGAAGCGAGTGCTGCGGCGCTCGTTCGGTGGACATCGTAAGGAATCGAGGGCGCCGGAAATTGTCACTCCCTAAAGCATCTTAAGCGGCCCCTTGTGGGGGTGTCAAAAGGCGCTCCCGGACTGCTAGACTAATGGCTCCCGCAATGCCGTTCTACGCTCGTCCTTAAATGACCAACTCACTCTCCAAGATGGTCGTGAACCGCTACGGCGGCCGCAACCTTCCGATTGCGCTGGTGCTCCCGGATGGCGGCCGCCTGCCCCTCTCAGAGACGCCGGAGATCGACGTCTATGCCCGCACCTGGAATGGCTTGAGGGTGCTCGCCTTCCCTGAGCTGGGCCGTCTCGCGCGCGCCTACGTCCACGGGGACATCGACTTCTCCGGCGGAGCGCGACGGGTTCTTGCCCTCGCCGAGGCGCTGGTCGGCAGCGTCACGCACGGCCGCGATCGCGTCCATGCCCGACTGCGCCATTGGTGGTACCAGCGGCGTAGCAACGCCAGGAACATCCAGCACCATTACGACGTCTCCAACGCTTTCTATCGACTCTGGCTGGACGAGCGCATGGTTTATTCCTGCGCTTACTTCAGGAACGACGCCGATTCGCTGGATTCGGCGCAGGCTCAGAAGCTCGATCATATCTGCCGCAAACTAATGCTCAAGCCCGGCGAGGCGTTCCTCGACATCGGCTGCGGGTGGGGCGGGCTTATCTTCTGGGCCGCACAAAAGTACGGCGTCAGCGCGACCGGCATCACGCTGTCACGCAAGCAGTACGACCAGGTCAGTCTGCAGATCGGAGCGCTGGGTCTGAATGGTCGCGTGCGGGTCGAGCTCCGCGACTTTCTCGATTTGCCTCCGGAAGCCCAATACGACAAGATCGCCAGCGTCGGCATGTTCGAGCACGTCGGCCCGAAGAATTACCCGCGCTACTTTGCGAAGATGCAGCGGCTGTTGAAGCCGGGTGGTCTCGCGTTGAACCACGGCATCACGCACAACTGGACCGGCGCGGAGAGCCTGGGCAGCGGCATCGGAGATTTCGTCGAGGAATATGTCTTTCCGGGCGGGCAGCTCGCGCACGTGTCGCGCGTTGTCGGCGCAATGGCTTCCGAGGGACTCGAATTGATCGATGCCGAAGCGCTGCGCGAGCATTACGCGCGTACGCTGTGGCATTGGGTCGAGCGACTGGAGAAGAACGCCGACGCGGCGCGCCAGGAAATCGGCGAGGAGAAGTTCCGCATCTGGCGCATCTATCTTGCAGGGTCGGCGCACGCCTTTGATCGTGGATGGCTTTCGCTGTTTCAGTTGCTCGCCGGCAAACCCTTTGCCGACGGCCGTCTGCCGCATCCCCTGACTCGCGAGTACATGTATCCGCGCTGAGGGCAGGGTTGCGGCTCGGAGGCCAGGCCCCATATTGCATCGTGGAGAAGCCCATGGCCGAAACTCTGCTCGAATTTCCCTGCGCGTTCCCGCTCAAGATCATGGGCCGCACGCAAGATGGTTTTGCACAGGCCGTGCTCGAAGTCGTTTTGCGCCATGCTCCGGATTTCGACAGCGCTTCGATGGAAATGCGTGCTTCTCGCCAGGGAAATTATCTTTCGCTGACCTGCGTCGTCAACGCCACCTCGCGCGAGCAGCTCGACGCGCTTTACCGCGAGCTCTCCGCTCATCCGCAGGTTGTCATGGTGTTGTGATGGAGGCAGCGGCCAACGCGCCAGATGGGGATTCTTTGAGTGCGTCCAGGGAGGCCGAGCAGCCTGCGCCGGGCGTCATCGTACGGCGACTGGGTCCGACCGCGTACGATTCGACATGGCGGGCCATGCAAGCGATCACTTCGGCAAGAAACCCATCGAGCGCCGACGAGATCTGGCTCACTGAGCATGAGCCCATATACACCCTTGGCCTCGCCGGACGACGCGAACATCTCCTCCGTGACAATGCAATCCCGGTGCTCAAAGTTGATCGTGGCGGCCAGATCACGTATCACGGTCCGGGGCAACTGGTCGTTTATCTGCTCATCGATCTCACTCGACGCAAGCTGGGCATACGGCAACTGGTGCGAGGACTGGAGGACTGCGTGATAGAATTTCTCGAGATCCTTGGAGTATCCGCTTACGCCAGGCCCGACGCTCCCGGAGTCTACGTTGCCTGCGCGCAACGCGAAGCGAAGATCGCCGCGCTGGGACTGAAGGTCAAAAAAGGTTGCACCTATCACGGCCTGGCGCTCAATGTCGACATGGACCTCGCTCCTTTCGCGGATATCGACCCCTGTGGTTATCGGGGTCTTGCGGTGACCCAGCTCGCCGATTTGGGTGTGCGCCGCACCGTCGAGGAGATTGGATCGGCGCTCGCGCCATGGGTCGAAGCGAGGCTGCCGGCGAGGTTGTGTTGAGCGACGCACCTGTGGAACCTGGCGCCAAGCAACGCGGCCAATCCAAGACGGTCCGCCTGTCGGGTCCCTATGCGATCAAGGTCGTCGCGGGCGATCGGCTGAAGAAGCCTGATTGGATCCGGGTGCGTGCTCCTTCGTCGCCGCGATTCTACGAGATCAAGAAGATCCTGCGCGAGCGTCGCCTGCACACGGTGTGCGAAGAAGCTTCGTGCCCGAACATCGGAGAGTGCTTCGGCAAGGGAACCGCGACCTTTATGATCATGGGCGACATCTGCACGCGTCGCTGCCCTTTTTGCGATGTCGGCCACGGACGACCCTTGCCGCTCGATTCGGAAGAACCCGGGAATCTTGCCGCCACTATCGCGGCGCTAAAGCTATCGTACGTGGTGATCACGAGTGTCGATCGCGATGACTTGCGCGACGGCGGCGCTCAGCACTTCGTTGATTGCATTCGCGCCGTTCGCCAAGTCTCGCGTGCGACTCAGATTGAAGTTCTAGTTCCCGACTTCCGCGGCCGGCTCGAGCGCGCGCTCGAAATCCTTGCAGCAGCGCCTCCGGACGTGATGAACCACAATCTTGAAACCGTGCCGCGTTTGTACAAGCAGGTCCGTCCGGGATCGGATTATCTGCATTCGCTTCGATTGCTTTAGGCGTTCAAGGCGCGCTTTCCTGCGATTCCAACCAAGTCCGGGCTGATGGTCGGCCTGGGCGAGACCGACGACGAGATCATGGCGGTCATGCGCGACATGCGTGAGCACGGCATCGATATGCTGACCCTCGGCCAGTACCTGCAGCCGACCGCGGGTCATCTGCCGGTGATGCGCTATGTTCATCCGGATATCTTCGCGATGTTCGAGCGCGAAGCGTATTCGCTGGGCTTCAAGCACGCCGCGGTCGGGGCGCTGGTGCGCTCTTCCTATCACGCCGATCGACAAGCGCACGACGTACTCGAAGCGACTCTCTAGCGGTTCAAGGAGGCGGGATGCGGCCAAATCGCGTTCGCATGATCGCGGCAGTGGCGTTGCTCGCATTTGCGACAGGGCCTGCGCGCGCAGAAGTTTCCGAAGTGCGCATCTCTCACGGTTTCGGTGTTCTCTATCTTCCGCTCATGGTTATGGAGAGCGAGAAGCTCCTCGAGAAGCAGGCGAAAAGCGCCGGGCTGGGAGAGATCAAGGCGACGTACGTCGTGCTCGACGGCGGCAATGTCATCAACGATGCGATGCTTTCCGGCGCGCTCGACATCGCATCGATCGGGGTCGCGGGTTTTCTCACGCTATGGGCCAAAGCCAAAGACAATCCGGCGGTCGAAATTCGCGGCCTCGCAGGTATGAGCTCTTCGTCGCTGTACCTGATGACGCGCAATCCCAACGTGAAATCGCTCAAGGACTTTAGCCACAAGGACCGCATCGCTGTTCCGGGGATCAAGACTTCGCTGCCGGCGGTCATCCTGCACATGGCCGTAGCCAAGGAATTCGGCGACGCCAATTATTCCAAGCTCGATCCGATCACCGTGGGGCTGCCGCATCCCGAGGCGTTGACGGTGCTTATCTCCGGCAGAGGGGAGATCAACAGCCACATGGCGTCGCCACCGTTTTCGTATATCGAGGACTCAGCGCCGGGCCTGCATCGCGTGTTCAATTCGGTCGACGTGCTCGGCAACATCACGCTCGACATGACCTATACGTCGCGCAGGTTCTACGAGGCGAATCCGAAGCTGTGCGCAGCGTTTATCGCGGCCATGAACGAGGCCAATGCGCTGATCGCCAACGATCGGAAGAGAGCAGCCGAAATATATTTAGCCGTCTCCAAGCAGAAATCTTCGTCCGAAGAGATCATCAAGATCCTGAGCGACCCGAACTCCAGATTCTCGACGGTTCCGGACGGAATCATGAAGTACGCGGACTTCATGGCGCGCGTCGGAACCATCAAGGCGAAGCCG
>VBCY01000407.1 GCA_005882995.1 Betaproteobacteria bacterium | reverse complement strand
TCGAGCGCCCGGTCTTCTCGACCGTCATCGCGCTGATCATGATCCTGGTGGGCGTGCTCGCCGCGCTGGGCCTTCCGATTGCCCAGTACCCACAGGTCGTTCCGCCGCAAGTCACGGTTACGACGAGCTTCCCCGGCGCCAATGCGGAGGTCGTCGCTCAGTCGGTGGCAGCGACCATCGAGCAGCAAGTCAACGGCTCGCAGGACATGCTCTACATGAGCTCCAAGAGCGGCAACGACGGCTCCTACAGCCTGACGGTGACCTTCGACATCGGCACCGACAAGAACATCGATGCCGTCGAAGTCCAGAACCGGGTTGCCATCGCGCAGAGCCAGCTTCCCTCGGACGTGATCCGCAATGGCATTACCGTGCGCAAGTCGACGACCGACTTCCTCGAAGTGATCGCGCTCACTTCTCCGGAGCGGCGCTACGACGGCGTTTTCTTAAGCAACTACGCGCTGCTCAACCTGTATGACGCACTGGGCCGAGTGCCCGGTGTCGGCCAGGTTCGCATCTTCGGCGCCCGCGACTACAGCATGCGCATCTGGCTCAACCCGGAGCGCATGGCCCGCGTTGGCGTCACCGCCTCTGACATCGCGAATGTGATCCGCGAGCAAAACGTCGTCGCGCCCGCCGGTGGTCTCGGCCTGCCTCCCATTCCTCAAGGGCAGCAGATGCAGTATTCGGTGTTCGTCAAAGGGCGTCTGGCCGATGCGGCTGAATTCGAGAACATCGTTATCCGCGAAGCCGGAAACGGCCAGGTGGTGCGCCTCAAGGACGTCGCTCGCGTCGAGCTCGCCGCCGCCGACTACTCGATCTACGGCGCGAACGATGACATTCCCGCTGCGCTGATCGGCATCTTCCTGCAGCCCGATGCCAATGCGCTCGACGTTGCCAAGAAGATCAAGCAGGTGATGGAAGACCAGGCACCGCGGTTTCCGCCGGGCATGGTCTATTCCGTCCCTTACAGCACTACGCCGTTCGTCACGGAGTCATTGAAAGAGGTCATGAAGACGCTGTTCGTGGCCTTTGTGCTGGTCGTATTCGTCGTCTACTTGTTCCTGCAGAGCTGGCGCGCGACCTTGATCCCTATCCTGGTCGTGCCCATTTCGCTCATCGGCACTTTCGGCGCCTTCGCCGCGCTGGGCTTCTCCATCAACACGCTCACGTTGTTCGGGCTGGTGCTCGCCATCGGGATCGTCGTTGACGACGCGATCGTCGTCGTGGAAGCCGTGCAGCAGCGCCTGGACGCAGGGGGGATGACGCCGATGGAGGCGACGAAGTCGGCGATCGCCGATGTCGGCGGGCCGGTGATCGCGATCGCGCTGGTGCTCGCGGCGGTATTCGTGCCGGTGGCGTTTCTCGGTGGGCTTACCGGGCAGCTCTACAAGCAGTTCGCATTGACGCTCGCGGTGTCGGTGGTCCTGTCGGCGATCTGCGCATTGACGTTTACACCCGCGATGTGCGCGCTGCTGCTGATACCGGTGGAAGAGGCCCATCCGAGACACGGCCCGCTTGGCTGGTTCTTCGCCAAGTTCAACGGCCTGTTCGAGCGCTCACGCAACGGTTATGTCAGAAGCGTGTCGGTCATGGAGCGCCATGCCGTCATTGTCATGCTGACTTTCGGCGCTTTGCTGATAGCCGTCTGGGGCCTGATCGCGACCCGTCCGACGGGGCTGGTGCCACCGGAGGACCAAGGCTACCTGATCGCGGTGGTGAGCCTCCCGCCGGCGGCCGCGCTGGAACGGACCAACGCCGCCATGTCGGCGGTCACCCGTATCGCGCGCGAGGTCCCGGGCGTCGACGGCGTCGTCTACATCAGCGGTTTCAATCTCCTGACCGGTCAGGCGGTCTCGTACAACGGAACCGCGTTCATCCGGCTCAAGCCCTGGGATCAACGCAAGGCGCGTGCCGAGTCCGTCGACAACCTGGTGCGCACGTTAATGGGACGACTCAATGCGCAAATCAAGGACGCCAGTGTGCTGGTCCTCAACCCACCGCCGATCCGCGGATTGAGCACGGCCGGCGGCTTCACTTTCGTGCTGCAGAACCGCGGCGGGGCGGACACCGCGGAGTTGTCGCGGGTCCTGCAGAGCCTTCTTGCCGACGCGCGCAAGCGTCCCGAGATCGGCTTCGTGTACAGCGGCTTCGATCCGCGCATTCCTCAGATCGAGTTTCGGGTCGACCGCGATAAAGTGAAATCGCTTGGCATCCAACTAAGCGACGTATTCTTCGCACTGCAAACCTTCCTCGGCAGTTACTACATCAACGACTTCAATCTCTTCGGGCGCACCTACCGAGTGCAGGCCCAGGCGGAAGGAGCACAGCGCGGCCGGCCCGACGATGTCAACCGTTTCTACGTGCGCACCGACGGCGGGACCATGGTGCCCCTCTCCACGCTGGTGAGCAGCCGACCACTCAACGGGCCGCAGTATTTCGAGCGCTACAACGTCTATAGCGCGGTCACCATCAACGGGACGAATGCGCCCGGCTATAGCTCGGGCCAGGCCATCGCGGCGATGGAGGAGCTCGCGCGTGCATTACCTGCGGGCTTCGCCTACGAATGGAGCGAGGCCACCTACCAGGAGAAGAAGACGGGGGGACAAACCGGATATATCTTCGCGGTATCGCTGCTGTTCGTCATTCTGGTGCTTGCGGCACTCTACGAGAGTTGGGCGATGCCGGTTGCAATCCTGCTGGTGGTTCCGTTTGGCGTGTTCGGCGCGTTCCTGGGTCTGTTTCTCCGCTCATTCGATAACAACGTTTACACCCAGATCGGGCTGATCATGCTGGTCGGGCTGGCAGCCAAGAATGCGATCCTGATCGTCGAGTTCGCCAAGCTCAAGCGCGAGCAGGGTGAGAGTATCGAACAAGCCGCACTGGACGGCGCCAAGCTCAGGCTGCGGCCGATCCTGATGACCTCCTTTGCGTTCATCCTGGGCACCGTTCCGCTGGCGATCGCACTGGGCGCAGGAGCGGGCGCGCGCGAAGCACTGGGCACGGCGGTGGTGTTCGGCATGCTCGTGGCGACGCTGATCGGCGTGTTCTTCATTCCGGTGTTCTATGTGCTGCTTCAACGGGTGAGCGAGCGTCAATGGCCCTTCCGACGCGCTGATGCTGCCCCGCCAGGTGCCGGTGGCGTTGGATCAGGCGCGCCGCCGTCGCCAGCGCCCGGAGACTAGCGACTAAAGGCCGACTATGCGCAACGCAACGCTGAATCGCCCGACGGCGCGCAATGGTGCGAGTGCACTCGTGCTCGCCTTGTCGTTGTCCGCCTGCATGGTCGGTCCGGACTACCGCCGCCCAGAAATCGATGTGCCCGCGGCATGGCGCCTCGGTGGCACGGAGGCGAGCGAGATCTCCAACATCGCCTGGTGGGACCAGTTCCAGGACCCGGTCCTGTCGAGCCTTGTACGAACGGGACTCGCGAACAACAAGGATCTCGAGATCGCGACCGCCAACGTGGATCAGGCCTTCGCGCAATACGGCATCGTGCGCTCTGCACAGTTTCCGCAGCTGAGCGCCGATGCGACGGCGGAGCGGCAGCGCTCGAGCAAGACGACGGCCCTCGGTAGCGCCGCCGGCCGAGGACAATTCAACGACTTCGGAGTGAATCTCTCGGCGAGCTTCGAGCTGGATGTCTGGGGTCGGTTGCGCCGCGCGTCGGAGTCGGCTCGCGCCAGCCTTCTTGCAAGTCAGCAGGGCAGGGGAACCGTCGTGCTGACGGTCGTCACGACGGTTGCCGGCGGCTACATCCAGCTGCGGGCGCTGGATCGGCAACTCGAAATAGCACAGCGCACATCGCAGAGCTTAGGTGAGGCCGCACGGCTACAGCGGGTGCGCTTCGAAGAAGGCGCCGTTCCCGAGAGCGACTACCAGCAAGCTGAATCGCAGTACCGAGAGGCCGTGGCGCGGGTGCCCGAGCTCGAGCGGGAGATCGCGCAGCAGGAGAACTTCATCAGCGTGCTGCTCGGTCACAATCCCGGACCGATTCCGCGGGGACGTGACATCGACGCACTGCTCTTTCCCGCGGTGCCCGACGGATTACCGGCCTCGCTGCTGGAGCGGCGCCCCGACATTCGTCAGGCCGAGGAGAACTTGATTGCCGCCAATGCCGACATCGGCGTGGCAAAGGCAGCATACTTTCCCGACATCAGTTTGACCGGACTGCTTGGCCTGGAAAGCGCTCAACTCTCGGATCTGTTCAAAGGCTCCTCCAAAGCCTGGTCTGTCGGGGCGAGCGTGCTCCAACCGATTTTCAACGCCGGTCGAATCAGCAGTCAGGTCGCGCGGGCCGAAGCTATCCAGCGAGAGGCCCTCTATACCTACGAAAAATCGATCATCAGCGCTTTCCAGGACGTGGAGAATGCACTGATCGATCGAACGAAGTTCGGACAGATACGCGAGGAGCAAGCGAAGAACTTAGCTGCGCTGCGGCGCTTCCGCGATCTGGCCGAACTGCGCTACAGCGAGGGAGCGACCATCTATCTGGAAGTGGCCAACGCCGAGCAATCGCTGTTCAACGCTCAGCTCTTGTACGTCACGACGCAGTCCCAGCTCTTCCAATCGTACGCGAATCTGTACAAGGCGATGGGTGGCGGTTGGGTCGAAGAAGCGGGACAACTCGTTGGCAACGGCCCTGCCGCAAACGGAGAGGACAAATAGGGATGTTTACAACGACTGCGAGGCCCGCGGATGAATAAAGCGGGCTCCCTGCTCGATGAGCTGCGCACCCAGTATGAGTCGGCGCGCGAATCGACCCAGGAACACGCCGACGTCGAGAGCTTCCAGGCGATCGATGCTCGCCTTCGGAAGGCGTTTCGCTGGCTGGAAAAGGCAGTCACGTACTTAGGCGGTCTCAAGCCTCCCATCGACCACCGCTTCGATCTGGGGCACGGTGTTGTGTTCGAGTCGCCCCGATTTGGGCACGGCTCGGTGGGACAGCATCAGCATCGCATCGTCGGTTTCCCGGTCCTCGACGAGATCAACATCTACTACGAAATCTCCGCCTCCAATCCGGTTTCGCTCGAAGTTGCTGCCGGCATGGTGGCAATCGCCGAGAAGGCGCTCGATGACGCCGGACTCCAGTACACGAGCCGACGAGTGGAGTCGTCGGATGGAAACGTGCGCAGGTGCTCCTTTTCCGTCCCGCCGGCCATCCCGGCGCGGATCACGTTTCGAGTCGATTATCAGATCGGAATCGTGACGGTGGAGCTCGTCAATGTCGATCGTCTCGATCGCGTCACGCTCGAATTCCAAAGCAGCGCGATCGAAGAGCCCATTCTCGAAGATCTCGTGCGGTTGATCCTTGGCCGCGATTCGGCATTCCTGCACCGCGCGCCGCTCGCGGGCATGCGCCGCCAGTCCTCGGTCGCTCGCTGAGGGATCGCGCTTGCGAGCGCGGAATCGAGCAGCGTGCAGAAGTAGCCGCCGTGCACTGCGCCGAGCGGATTGTAATGGCGCTTGTCTGGGGTGCCTTGAAATACGACTCGTCGGGGCTCGGCGGAGATGGGAACAAAGGTGAGCGTTTCGCCGATAGGGGGCTAGGGCAGCTCTCCATTGAAGATACGCTGCAGAAATTCGATCCCGCTGGAGGCCTTGAGATCCTGTGGCGAGGTGACCCCAGGGCCGGCCAGTCTTGCAGGCTAATGGTGCTGGAGAGATGCGCCCCCTATGCCAACGTGCGTCATCGTAGAGAACCGTGACGCTTCACACTCATTTCGGCCGACGCAGCACAATGAGATTACCGATGGAAATCTGAACTGCCTCGCCGTTCTGATTCAAGGTGGTCGTCTTGACCTTGATCAATCCTTGGTCCGGCCGCGACTTCGAAGGCCGTATTTCAAGTACTTCGCTCTCGACGCGCAACTCATCGCCTGGGCGAACCGGTCGTGGCCAGCGGAAGTCGTCGAAGCCGGCGCCGACGATGCCGCCAGCGGGTTTGAGTTCGCTTTCAACCAGTAGCCGCATGGTAATCGCAGCAGTGTGCCGACCGCTCGCCGCAAGCCCTCGAAGTATTGAGCCATCTGCGGCTTTTTCGTCGAGATGGAAGGGCTGCGGATCGAATTCGGTGGCGAAGCTCTTGATGCGCTCCTTATCGATACGGATGCGGCCTGACCCGCCGAAGGTTTGTGTCACTTCAAAGTCTTCCAAGTATCGTTCCGTCACTTCCCACCTCCCAGCGCCTAGGCACGTGCGGCAAACCTGCCGACTGAATTTATCACGCTCCGACTCTCAAAAAGTTTCAACATCTCGTTGCTTCCTTTCTGGCGTTGCGGGATTGGTAATAGGCCCCGTAGCGCAGAACAGCAAGGCCGCAAGAGTATTTGACGTCCCGGTCATGCTCTCGATGGTCGAGATCAAGGGACTCAGCGGATATATGCGGCCGCAAATCCAGACGGTGTTCGCAGGACGTGTGCTCATTGAGCGCTCGACCATGAATGCCTGGGACGACGAGAACCTCGTCGGTGCGATCAAGACGTCGAGCCGCAGGAATATCATTGTTGTCGGCTTGTGGAGCAGCGTGGAGTGATGCGAGACCGAGTGGCGGGAGGCAGCCAGGACCTGTCGTAGCCAATCTTCCTTGATAGCAGTC
>VBCY01000410.1:1951-3321 GCA_005882995.1 Betaproteobacteria bacterium | reverse complement strand
ATTGACATCGTCTACCGCTTGATTTAGGAGGCCCGAAACATCCTTGTATTGTTGATTCATGAGCAACGAATTGTTTCCAAACCAGGCCTTGACGGTGGCGGCATAGCCTAGTTCCTGCGCCATCTCGCTCTGCACGGCCGCAAAGGCCGCAGCGTTGTCCGGCCCGATCGGATTGGCCATGTGCAGGACGGTGTTCTGGAAATTTATGAAGGTGTTGTAGGTGTACTTCGCCTGCGTGTACTGTGATCGGATATCCAGCTGGTTGGGGTCAAGGGTTTTACTGATCGCCTGATAGGCCACACACTTCGCGCTTGAGTCCCTGATGTTCGCGCAGTACTGCGGGAAATTGGTTTCCGCAGCCACCTCCCACTGGCCGGTGAATTTGTAAGCCTCCAGTCCTTTGCTGCCACGACCGATGATCAGCGTGCGAGCCGTGCTTTCGCTACTCGACCCGAGGATCGCTGTTGCCGTTTTCAACGTGCGGTACTGTTCAGCTAGATTCCAACCTTGCGCATCGGTGAACGATTGCGAGTGCATTGAGAGGGGACGCCCTCGCAACGTGTAGGAATGCAAGCCGCGCGGACCGCGTACCAGAAACTCGGGCTCAGCGTCGCCCTGAATGTCGGCCGCCGTTAGTGTCGCAAACTGGCTTTCCCGATCCCAGCCGGAACCCGGCAGAGGAAGCGTTTGAATATGTTCCCAATGGTCCTTCCTCCAGCGATGAATCTGAATTGCGCCGGAGCCAGCATCGCCGGCTCCGACCGGAAGGCCGTACAGCCAGGCCCGGCCAGTGGCATCGACGAAAGTTCGCACCGAGTTGTAGCGCTTACCCGTGAGAAAGCCCGCGGCGTCCCCGAATGGGCCGTTGGCGGCGATCATCGTCCATACATTGCTGCGCCATTTATAGGTCTGCATACCTGCCGCGGCACGCACAACGAGTTCGGCGACACCATCGCGATCCAGGTCGACTAGCCGGATCGTGGAGTAGTAAGGCTCCTCGCCAAATCCTTGGTCGTCGGCTAGTTCGCCACCGGCACTTAGTTGAGTCCAGCTTTCGTTCGCAGGATCCCATTGCCAGACCTGCATGCCATCGCGGCCGCGTCCTACCAGCTCCGCCACGCCATCCCCGGTCAAGTCTGCGAGTTGAATCGTCGAATAGTGCTTCGGCTGCGTCCAGTCTGTGCCGCCCGCATCCGTGTCGGCGAACGGCCGCACTGAAGCATGGGAGCCGAGCTCCCGCCATTCGTTCTTGTTGGGGTCATACCGGAACACATGAATGCCGTCATGCTCGCGCGCAATTACATCCGCCTGTCCGAGCTTGCGGTCGAGCACCGCGGTACGGATCGTCGAGTACCACGACGGCTTGTAAA
>VBCY01000410.1:0-1922 GCA_005882995.1 Betaproteobacteria bacterium | reverse complement strand
TCAGACCGTCGATACAGCGTGCGACCACTTCGCTCTGCCCGTCGCCATCGATGTCGGCGGTCTGAATCGCCGAGAAGTACATCGGCTGCTTCCACCCCAGTCCGTCACCCAGCTGGGGAAGCGCAATTTGCGACGTCTCTGGAAGCAGGTGCGACGGTCCAGCTTCAGCGAGTCCCAGGACGGGCAGGAGAACGAAGGCGAGAGAGAAGCCCGACGGCCGGAGCGCGTTCATTCTTTGCGTGAAGAGGTGAGCGAATGAGCGCTTGGTCGAAGTGTCCTTTGGCGAGTCTGGAGCTGCAGGGGCTGCCGTTAGGCGACTGGCGAACAATGCCCTCAGAATTGCTACGATTCTGCTCTTCATTTTCTTGTCTCCCTTAAACAAGCCTACGGTCTCGAATCGCCGGGCTCCCACCGAACGATACACGAAGGTGCATTACCAAGTTTGGCCCCTGCAAGCAACGTCGAACCGTGGCGAAGCTATTGTGGATTGTAGCGTAGCTCATTCGATGCGATGTGGACTTCAGTGTCAGCTATCGGGCAACCATCGCGAGGCCATTCCAGATGGGCACCTGCAGCCGCTACCTCAAAGATGAAGTGTGACGGGTCAAGGCGCGAGCGCCGGCGCGGCGGGGCGCAGATACTATTCCGTATTTCCAGTATGCTAGAATTATAGTTGTCGAGTGGAATCCGGATTGAAAATTAACTGGTTCCGTCGGCTGGCTGCGAATTGCGGAAGTTCGGGCCAGCGGCACATCCTCATCGAGCGATGAAAACGCCACAAGCAGTCAAAGCGTTGGCTGCCCTGGCGCAGGGCACGCGGCTTGCGATCTATCGAATGCTGGTGCAGCAGGGGCCCCAGGGCCTGTCCGCGGGCACGATCGCAGAGCGACTGGACTTGCCGGCCGCGACTCTTTCCTTCCATCTGAAGGAGCTCGCCAATGCAGGGATGGTGGAGGCCCGCCAGGATGGGCGGTTCGTTTTCTACTCTGCCAATTACGAGCAGATGAATGGCTTGCTCGGCTATCTGACCGAGAACTGTTGCCAGGGCGCGGGCTGCACGACGGAGCGCGTACCGACGCAGCAAGTCAAGCGCAGGCGCGCCTAGCACTGCCACTGTCTTTTCACTGCTTTTGAGCATGTGCCGCATGCGGCAGCAATCCGCACATGCCAACTCGAGGGATCGCCCGATGGGTAGCGACAAGGTTTTCAACGTGCTCTTTCTATGTACGCACAACTCGGTGCGCAGCATCATGGCCGAAGTAATCATCAACGATCTTGGCCGCGGCAAATTCAAAGGGTTTTCCGCTGGCAGTCATCCGGCAACCGCACCGAATCCCTTTGCACTCGCGACGCTGCAGCGCCTACATTTCCCCACTGACGGGCTCTACAGCAAGAACTGGGACGAGTTCGCCAAGGCTGATGCGCCGGTGATGGATTTCGTGATCACCGTCTGCGATAACAGATCCCGGGCAATTTCAGGGAACCGATGAGGAGAAAAGCCACGAGTTCCTTCGCGTCGCCAATATTCTCAAACGCCGCATTGAGTTGTTTGTCAGCTTGCCACTCGAGAAGCTCGATCGCTTGAGTCTCCAGCGACGGGTCAAGGACATCGGCAAGCGATGACGCTGTCCCGACGGCTCGCCGCGCGCGGGAACCGTAAGATTCAGACGTCGCAGCCGTTAGGCGCGTCAATCGGTGCCCGAGCAGCAACTCTCCGTCCTTGCCGCCGTTGGTCTTGCGTCGGCGCTCGGAACGCAACAACCGGTTTTCTCTGTGCTGCTGCAAGCAGCGGGAGCAACATCGTGCTCTTCCCCATAGAGCGGAACTGAACCGAGCGAACGAAAACTCTCCCAAGCGACACCCTGGGGATCGGTAACCCAGTACTTGTCCGACTTCGCATAACAGCAGTGGACGCCTTTCTC
>VBCY01000064.1:2215-4158 GCA_005882995.1 Betaproteobacteria bacterium | reverse complement strand
TGAGATACAGAATGTTGCGGTTGCCGGGCATCCGTGTCTCCATGGCACGCAAAGTTTGGGCGCGGAGTGTATTGGCGCGCTTGCGATTCTGAAAGCGGCAATGGGAAAACCAACGCAATGAACGCCATCGATACCAAACAAGAAATCCTCGACGCCGTCGATGCCAATTTCGACGCGCAGCTTGCGACCACGAGGGATTTTGTCGCGATTCCCTCTACCCGCGGCACGGAAGGGCCGTGCCAGTACATGATCGGCGATCTGCTGCGGCAGCGCGGCTATGAGCACTGACGTCATTCTGAGGAGCCGCGCAAATGCGCGGCGTCTCGAAGGATGGGCCGCAATAACAAATCATCCTTCGAGGCTCGCAAGGGCTCGCACCTTAGGATGACGGCAGCGGCTCAGGCCACAGCGCCGCGACAATCGCATCCAGCCCGTCGGTAAGCGCAGCGGGGCCGGGCTGCAAAATCAAGGCGGACTTGATCTCGACAATGCGATCGTTGCGGACTGCCGGAATCTCGTTCCAACCCGGACGCTTTCTGATTTTGTCCGGAACGACTTTCTTGCCGCACCACGACGCCAGGATCACATCCGGCGCCGCGGCGCGTACGGCATCAGGCGAGATGATCCGGTCTTTCGCGGCCTTTTGAAAGCGCAGTTTTGCCAGCACGTCTTCGCCGCCGGCGACCTCGATCAGCTCAGAGACCCAGCCGATGCCGCTGATCAGGGGATCGTCCCATTCCTCGAAATAGACTCTTGGCTTTGCCGCGGGTCGGGTAGCCGACGCGATCGTGGCGAGGCGCTGCTCGTAGCTGGCTGCGAGTTGGTTGGCGCGCTCGGCCGCGTCGACCAGCGCGCCTAGCGTGCGGATCATCGCCAAAATGCCCGCGATGTCGCGCTGGTTGAAGACGTGGATGTCAACGCCGGCGCGGACCAGGTCGGCGACGATGTCAGCCTGCAAATCCGAAAAAGCGAGAACGAGGTCCGGCTCGAGCTTCATGATCTTCGGAATGTCGGCGGAGATGAATGCCGATATCCGCGGCTTCTCGCGCCGAACCTGCGGCGGCCGCACCGCATAGCCGGAGACGCCGACGCGGTGAGACATACGATGCGGCGGGGCGGAAATTGGCGCATGGCGGATGATATGGCGAATAATGATCCTGTTGTCACCTGGCCATTACCAGCGACGTCATTGCCTGGCTTGATCCGGCAATCCATCATTTCAGAAAAATGCTCTCTGGCAGTTTGATGGATACGCGGACCATAATCTGCCTATGACGTCGAGAGAAACGGGAGGAATGCTGATCATGACGCCGCTTGAAAAAGTCCATTCGATGAAAATGCCTTTTGCGGAGCTGAAGGGCGTGACTTTCACCGAAGCGGAAAGGGATCGCGTGGTGGCGCGGATGCTGGTTCGGCCGGATCTCTGCACCCTCGGCCATACGCTTCATGGCGGCGCGATCATGGCGCTTGCGGATTCGGTCGGCGCGGCGGCGACGGTGATCAATTTGCCTGAGGATGCGAAGGGCACCACCACGATCGAAAGCAAAACCAATTTCATCGGCGGCGCGAAAGAGGGCATGACCATCATCGCAACAGCGACGCCGGTGCATCGGGGACGGCGCACCCAGGTCTGGCAGACGCGGCTGGAGACCGAGGACGGGAAACTCGTCGCGGTGGTGACTCAGACCCAGATGGTGCTCTAATAGGCGTCTGATAACGATATAGGCGCGGGGTGTTTGATTATGAATGTCTGTTAACGATTGCGTTCGCGATACTGCCGCTATTTGAGGCGATACGCGGCCTTGAATTTCATGGTGCGATGCACAATATTTGGAGTCTAGGGATTCGACGCCTCCTCGAGGGCCATCTGAGAGGAGTCATGACGTGACCTACCAAGATTTCCCCCATTCGACGCGTGCCAAGGGCAACGTTCGGATCCTGCG
>VBCY01000064.1:0-2148 GCA_005882995.1 Betaproteobacteria bacterium | reverse complement strand
GTGATCATCGCCTATATCGAGGACGGCGTCGTGCGCGGCGCGGCGGAACTGCATCCGCCGGATCAATCCCCGGACGCGCTGCCGGAGATCGCTTTCAGCGTTGAGGCGGGCGTGCGACGGCAGGGCGTCGGCAGCATCCTGTTCAAAAAGCTGACCGCGGAAGCCCGATCGAAAGGCTACCGCTCCTTGCGGATCACGACCGGCGCGCAGAATCAGGCGATGCGGGCGCTCGCCAGCAAGTTCGGCGCGCATCTGACCTTCCGCCACGGCGAATCCACCGGCAACATCGATCTGACGCAGCAACCGCTGTCGCCGTTTGCAGGGCTCGCGATCGCGACACCGATCGATGCGGCACGCGCGATGATCAATCTCAACCGCGCGTACTGGCGACTGTATTTGAAAATGTATGGATTGGGCCGGACAGCACAGCGCCACGCGGAGGGCGCGGCGAGGCGCGCCTAAGTGCCGGTGCGCTTGTCGTTGCCGAATCTCCTGACCACGCGGCGCTCGACCACAACCGAGCGCTGCGCGCCTTGCTCGCCCGCGATCACCCGGGTCGAAGAGCGCACGGAGAGGCGCCCGGCCTTCTTCACTTCGGCCTGCACCGATTCGATCGGCAGTCCCATCAGCGAAGCGGCGATTTCAGCCTGCGCTTCCTGATCGTCGGTGATGCCGATCGCAGCGAAGATAGCTTCATCCAGCGTCGGCGGATCGCGACGGACGCGCCGCCTTCCATATTTCGTATTCCAGTCTTCGCTCATCGGGGCCTCTTGTCTGATCCGAAATACCTAGGAGGCCCCATGTTGCATTGCAATATGAAATTGGTATGGCAATCCAGCTATGCATCGATTGACTAAGGATTTTCTAGCCTGGTGGCGTCGTAAATCTCGATCGTCGTGGCTGCGGCAGCGAGCGGCTGCAGCGCGCGGACGAAATTGCGGGAGGCGGGGACCGCGAAATGCGCTGATAGCGCGGCGCGATCTGCCCACTGTTCGATGAACACCAGCCGCACTGGGTTCTCGCAATCCACATGCACGGCGTGAGAGATGCATCCAGGCTCTTTGCGCGAGCGATGGACATGTTCGAGACTCAAGCTGCGAACTTCATCGAAAGAATCTTCCCGCGCCGTCACGCTGCCGGTCACCACGATCATCCTGTCCTCCCACTGCCTTCATTGTCCGTCACTGTGATGGAATTGAATCGCCGGCGGTTGCAACGTCTATCACCATCGGCTGCTGCGGCCAGCGCTTTAGCGCTGCGCGCCCGGCATCGGTCAGGACATAAATGCCGCGCTCGGCGCGATCGAACCAGCCATAAACGTTGTGCAGCAGAATTTTCGGAGCATCGGGAATCTCGGGCTTGAGATCCCGCACACGCCGCGGCCCTCGCGACAGCGCCGACGCGCAGGCCAGCGCCTGCTGGCGATAGGCGGTCATGATCGGTGCGCGCGTGCTTCCGCCCAATACCGGATCGCCCATGCGGCGCCGGTGCTCGGCGACCAGGCGCGAGCGCTTTTTGGGATTGCGGCGCGGGCCCGTCGTCGGCGGCTTGACCATCACCTCGACGTCGCCGGTTGAGGTGACCGCTAGCATGCCGAAGCCGAGCCGCCGGCAGAGATTGCGATAGCGCGCGTCGCTCTCGCGTCCCTTGCCGCGCACGGACATTTTGGCGGCAAGCCAGACCTCGTCGCAGGCGCCGGCGCGGTCAACCGCCTGCAGAAGCAACTCAAGATTGAAGGAGAGCTTGAGTTCGCC
Source organism: Betaproteobacteria bacterium (assembly GCA_005882995.1). GTDB lineage: Bacteria > Pseudomonadota > Gammaproteobacteria > Burkholderiales > Casimicrobiaceae > PALSA-1003. The sequence continues at coordinate 394 of VBCY01000064.1, read as the reverse complement.
AATCACCACGATTGGCGGCTCGTCGCCGCTGAGCGCCACGAGGTCGCAGCCACCGACTTCGCCCTTGACCGTGAAGCCGAGGTTTTCCAGGAAGCGTTTGACGGGCGGGTAAAGCGCGGTTTCCAAGGGGGCTCCGTTGCGCATGCGCGACTCAACGCCCTTAGTTTAACCCGGATCACGGGATTTGATCAGGCTGCGCGGGAGCGGCTATCCTGTGCCCGGATCACGGATGCGGCACGTGTCATGATCAGGAACGGCCTCTGCCATATCACCGTGGAGATGCTTGACGGCGTCCAGGGCGGCAATCAGGGCGTCATGGAAGTGCGGGATGGTACGCTGGCGCGGGGGCGACTCGCTGTTTCATGCCTACGGCGGCTACACGTCGGGAAACGGC
>VBCY01000063.1:2643-2906 GCA_005882995.1 Betaproteobacteria bacterium | reverse complement strand
GCCGATGAAGCGATAGTTCAGGAGGGCGCTGCAATACGAAGTCCCGAATGCGATCTTCTCGAAGATCTGGATCGCGATCAGCGGCAGGAACGCCCAGAGAAACGCCGCGCGCCTCGCCCAGCCCGAGACGAGCAGCAGCCAGCCGTAGATCGGCGCATGCCAGAGCGCCATCACGATCAGGCCGTAGAGGAGCATCGCCGACCGCTGGAGGAACGGCAACTGTGCCGAGGTCGTGGCGCTCATGCCGTTCATCACGAGGGCCG
>VBCY01000063.1:1065-2453 GCA_005882995.1 Betaproteobacteria bacterium | reverse complement strand
ACCATGTCGTACGGCTGCTCGATGGCCGCACGCTGCCGCACCGGGTCGGGCAGCAACGCGGCACGCCTGCGCTCCGCCTGGCCAAAACTGCGGATCAAGGCGCTGAAGATCACGACGCCCGCCGCGCAGAGCGGCGCGATAAAGATCGAGCGGTTCTCCCAGAGCTCCCGCCGCACCGACCAGTACATGGGCCGAGTCGCCGGCACGGCCCGGGGCGCGATCGCCTGGGCGACGGGCTCGGGCACGGCGTTCGATGGAGTATTCATGACGGATTCCCCATCAGGGCGACGAACAACTCGGCGATCGAGGGCGGCCGCACGTCGCCCAGCGCCGCGAGCTGCTCTTTATCGGCACGATCGAAGAGCAGGATGCTCCGGCCGAATATCTGGCGCTCGTGAATGGGCTTGAGCGCCCGGGCCGCCTCGACATTCTCGGGGCGCACCTTCACTTCCAGGTAGCGCGAGTCGAACTCCTCCATGCTGCAATCGAGCACGATGCGGCCGCGGTCGATGAACATCAGATCGGTGAGGATGTCCTGGACCTCTTCCACCTGGTGAGTCGTGACGAGGATGGTGCGGCTGCGATCGAAGTAGTCGTTCAGCAGGGAGTCGTAGAACTGTTTGCGGTACAGGATGTCGAGGCCCAACGTGGGCTCATCCATGACGAGCAAACGCGCGTCGATGGCCATGACGAGGGCGAGGTGCAGCTGGGCCACCATTCCCTTCGACAATTCCCTGATCCGGCTTGCGCGCTTGATGCCCGTCTTCGCCAGAAACCCCTCAGATTTCGCGCGGTCGAATCGCGGATGCACGCCGGCGACGTAGTCGAGCGCCTGCGAAACCCGCATCCAGCGCGGCAGGACGGCGACGTCCGCGATGAAGGAGACATCGAGCATGAGCTGATCGCGCTCGGCCCACGGGTCGCGCCCGAGCACTTTGAGCTCTCCCTGATACGTGGTGAGGCCGAGAATCGCGTTGAGCGCGGTGGTCTTGCCTGCGCCGTTGGGGCCGATGAGGCCCAGGATGCGGCCCTCTTCGACACGCAAATCGACCCCGTCCAGCGCGACGGTCGTGTCGAAGACCTTGCGGAGGCCGTGTGCTTCTATGCAGGCCATCGCGTCAGCGCCTTTCCAGCAGGTCTTGCGGTGTCAGGCCGAGCCGCTGAATGGTTGCGTAGACCCTGGGCCATTGGTCCGCCAAGAACTTCTGGCGCTCGCCCTCGAGCAGCCGATTGCGCGCGCCGGGTTTGATGAACATGCCGAGACCTCGCTTCGTCTCGACGAGCTGCTCCTCGACCAGCTGTTGATAGCCCTTCAGAACCGTGATCGGATTGATCCGGTATTCGGCCGCGACGTTGCGCACGGACGGCAACGGATCGCCTTCCTTGAG
>VBCY01000063.1:0-963 GCA_005882995.1 Betaproteobacteria bacterium | reverse complement strand
GTTTCTTATCTGACGGACGTAAACTACTGACAGGCCATCGCTACCGTGAAGAGCGGCCCTGAGCCGAAGTGACCGGCCGCGTCCCGCCGCCGTTGCGGGACGAGGCGAGGAGCCCCGAGGTGAGGATGGGGTCAACCGTGTTGACCTGGCAGGCTTCTTTAGAATCCGCCCGCTCGAAGTCACGCGGGGGGAACGCCAGCGTTGCCAATTCTCCTGAGCGGTGTCCAACAGCTCGCTGTCGGCGCACTTGCGCCGGCTGCCGCTCCATTCGGCATTCCGGCGACGGCATTCTGGATTTATGTCTCTGCGTCGCTGCTCTTCATCGTCGGCTTCATCAAGATCCTCAAGGAGCTGCCGCAGGAACATGGCGTCGACAAGATCATGCCGTTTGGCCGGCTGTTCTTTGCGATTCCCCTGGCCGTGTTTGGCTCCGAGCACTTTACGGCCACGGCAGGTATTGTGGCCCTCGTCCCACTCTGGATTCCCGCCCATACGTTCTGGGTCTACCTGGTGGGCCTCGGTTTTCTTTGCGCGGCGCTCGGTATTGCGGTCCTCGTTCAGGCACGGCTGGCGGCGGCCCTGGTCGGAATGACGTTTCTGATCTTCGTATTGGTCATGGACATGCCAGCCGTCGTTGCGAACCCAGGCAACAGATTCTTTTGGGCCCTGGCTCTGAGACAACTTGCCTTCAGCGGCGGCGCCTTCGCCTTCGCGATGTCGCGGTAGAGCACTCCGCGCAAGCAGTCGCCCGTACAGCCGCTGACGGCATGGGTCGCCGTTCCGCGACTCTTCGTGGGCATTCCCCTGCTGTTCTATGGAGTGGAGCATCTGCTGCACCCGGAATACGTGCCGGGGATTCCGCTGAAGAAACTCACGCCCGAGTGGATCCCCGGGCACATTGCCTTGAGCTATTTCGTCGGCGCGGTTCTGATCGGCGCAGGCGTCAGCTTGCTCGTGAATAAG
>VBCY01000402.1 GCA_005882995.1 Betaproteobacteria bacterium | reverse complement strand
ACGGGCGCAAGTACTTTGGTGCAGGGACTGGACCAGGTACGCGCCGGTCACTGCTTTTTCTACGCTCCGCGCCAGGATGTCGCACCCAGCCAGCGCGAGTTCTACGAGTTTCGACACCGGGATTTTTTCGATGATGACAGCCAGCATCTGATTCTATCGTTAGTCGAGACTCATGCCCGCGTATTCCAGCGTCTTCTGCGTAGCGTCGGAGATCGTCAGATTGTGATCCCCTTGAGCGGCGGGCACGATTCGCGGCTCATCGGCGTGATGCTTCGCGATCTCGGTTGTCGCAACATCCTTTGCTACAGTTACGGCGTCGAGGGCAATTGGGAAGCAAGAATATCGCGTCAAGTCGCAGACTATCTCGGTTTTCGCTGGAAACTGGTGCCCTATTCCAGCGCCCGGTGGCGCACGTGGTCGGCCCTGCCAGAGTTCCAACGCTACTTCCGAGCGGCGGGGCATTTTGCGGCCGTTCCGCATTTTCAGGACTGGCCAGCGGTGTACGAGCTGCAGCGCAGCGGCGACCTTGCCAAGGATGCCGTATTTGTTCCGGGGCATAGCGGAGATTTTCTGGCCGGTAGCCACATTCCGCTGTGGTTTGAACACAAAGCGCGAATTACTCGCACGGAGCTTTTGGAGTCGATATTCAATGCCCACTACACTCTATGGGATTGGCCACGTGACGGACGCGAGCGATTGCGGAACGCGCTCATCCAGCGTATCGACAAGGTATGTGGGCCGGTGGTAGACGCTTCACCCGAGGAAGCGGCAGACCAGTTCGAATGCTGGGATTGTCAGGAACGCCAAGCCAAGTTCATCGTTAATTCGGTAAGGGTCTACGAGTTCTTTGGCTATGAGTGGAGGCTGCCGCTTTTTGATTCCGAACTGATGGATTTCTGGTCCCACGTTCCGCTGGAGAAACGCGTCGGCCGAAGCCTGTATTTCGACTTCGCCCGTAGATATCAGGCACTTCCCGTGACTCCCGCGAACGCGGATCGACCGATCGCGGTAGCGCGAGCGCTGGCAGTCATCAAGCGTTCTTCATTGTGGCCGCACGCGAAACGATTGCAGCGCGTGCTACGACGACTCCAATGGCGCGGGCAATACGATGGGGTTGACGGAATGGGATGGCTTGCCCTGATCGATCGTGAACAATTCCGAACGATGTACACCGGACGGGAGATCGGACATTCTTTCTTTGCGCTGAAGTATCTCGACGCCATCGCGCCGGGTGGCGTACTCGAGCATCGCCCTTGACTTGGTCGGATGCCCCCGTGGAAGACCGTACGCCGGAACGGGACTCCGATCATAAGCAGCCCGCCGCGCGAACTCTCTTCGAGCAGCAATGGCATGAGAGATTCGTCGAGTTTGCCAGCTCGGCTGACGACGACGCTGGCATCGCCGGGTGGTCTCCAAACGGCCTCGACACACGCTTCCGCTTCTTTCGCCGGCTCTGGGCACCTGTGCCCTGCGGAGCAACTTATATCGACGTCGGTTGCGGAGCTGCGACCTACACGCGATGGATATCCGCGCAAGGCGTTTACATCATTGGGGTGGATTATTCGCACCCCACACTGCTGAAGGCACGGGCGCGGACGCCTCCTGAGTTCCCCCTGTGCGCCGGAGACGCCACTAAGCTTCCCTTCGCGACTGAAAGCGTCGATGGGGTTTTGTGCTTCGGCGTTCTGCAGGCGGTGTCGGATTCTGCTTCAGTGGTAGGCGAGCTTGCACGCGTTCTGAAGCCCGGTGGAGACTTATGGATCGACGCACTGAACGGGTCCGGCGTCGCTGCGCGCGTCGAGCGAGCGAGGCTTCGCTTGAGGGGCAAGGACATGCATCTACGCTACGAATCTCGCGTCCGGCTAGGACGCGTACTTTGCAATGCCGGCTTTGTCGATATCGTGCCGCATTGGCTGCCGATCGCGCCTTCGCGCTTGCGGAGTTTGCAGCCGATGCTGGAGACCAACGGCGCCCGCTACGCCATGAAGTTCATTCCGGGTCTAGGGCCTCTCCTGAGCCACGCTTTCATATTGCGTGCGCGGCGCCGCCAAACCTAGTTCGTTTTGACTTCGCTCGTGGGCGCGGGCTTGCGTTGGAGGTCCTGCTTCAGCTCCTCGGGATCCACCGGTTTCCACTGCCCGGCGCGCGCGAGCATGTCGTGCAACCCGGGCAGCTCGATCCCGAGCTGCTTGCTAAGCTGTGCCTCCCGAGTGGCGAGGTCGTATTTTTTCTGGGCGAAATACGCGAGTCCAAGGTTGTAGTGGGCGTTGCCCGATTCGGGATTGAGACTGATCGCCTTTTTGTAGCTCTCGACTGCTTCCGGTAACCGATTCAATCGCTGCTGATGCAAGCCAAGCACGATGTAAGTCGGCGCCGCGCCCGGGTTCCTCTGCACCCCCCTTGCAAACCATTCATCGACTTCGCATCGCGGATCTTTCCATTTCAGGTCGCACAGGTCGGACATCAGCGCCAGCACTTTCGGATGATTTGGAAAGTACTGCAATATAAACACGAAGTCCTCGTACGCGCCTGCGTAGTTACGGGTGTTCATCCGTTCGGCGCCGGGACCGAGGTGGTACTGCTCTACGTTTCGCAGGGCCTGACCGTCATCGGCATTCGCCCCGAGGTGATAGTAGTCCCTGTTTGCCACCTGGCCTATCGCTGAGGCCGCGAAAAGCAACAAGCAAGTGGATATTGCGCTCCTTACAGCTGGAACGGCGGAGCGCCAGCTCCGGAAGCTCAACTTCAGGAAGCAGTCCAACTCAGATTTCATTGAAGTCCCCATTATCTTCTACGGCGTTCGCAGTCGAATCCGACATCGTAATGCTTAAGCGCGTTCCAGGAAACCCAGCGGCATCGTAACCCGCTCGTGGCGGGCGGATCATGATCCCGTCGGAGTCGGCCCCGCGATCGGAACCCGAGTTGGCCAGGTCTTTTGCCCACAGCTCGAACTGCGCCACACCGAACAGCTTGTCGGAAAAATCAGCTTCGCCTTTGCGATGTCGATCGACATCGCGCCGCACGATGTCCATCCGGTAGCGCCCGCTCTCAATCGTCTGACGGCTCGACAGGACATCCATCACCGGTTCGAAAAGCTTTCCAGCAAACCACTCGCGAGCAGGCACCGGAAAGCCCATCTTGTCGGGCCGCACGCGAGCGCTTTCGGGGATTCGTCCCTTCATCGCCTCGCGCAGGACAAACTTGTTCCAGGGTCCGCGCAGCTTCCAGTCGTCGGGCAAGCAATACGCAAACTCGGCAAGGCGATAGTCGAGAAAAGGTAGCCGCGCCTCGATCGAGTGCGCCATCGAGTTGCGGTCCTCGAGCCTGAGGTACAGGGGCAGCGGCTCAACCATTTGCGTGTACGCGAGAGCGCCGCTCAGGTCGGCCGGGGTGCGCGGAGATGATTTGGGCAATTCCCGCAACAGGTCGGAAGCGAACCAGCCGTTGCGAGCGCGTTTCTGCCGTCGCCCCCCCACGAATCCCCTATACAGCGAACTCTTCCACAACTGATAGAACGAGCGTCGCATGAAAAGCTGGGCCATCAACCGCGCAGGCCTTGCGCCGGCATGGACGTTCTATAACGCCCCCATTTCTCTCCATGCCTGCCTCAAGCCCTTGGCATGCTCGACGTCGTTCCAGTAGTGGCGAAAGTAATTCGGGTACCCCGCCAGCGTTTCGTCGCCGCCCTGCCCGTTCAATATCACCTTGATACCGTGCTTCGCCGTCGCCCGCATCAACTGGTAGCTCACCAGCGCA
>VBCY01000409.1 GCA_005882995.1 Betaproteobacteria bacterium | reverse complement strand
TGGGACCTGGGATTGCGTGGGTTGCTTCGCAGGAATCGATGGTATTGCGTGGAGCAATACTTTCGCGTGAATTCGGTGGGTGCCAATGATGGCGAAATAAAAGGGTGGATCGACGGAGAGTTGGCGCTACATCGCACGGGCGTTCGCGTGCGGGACATTCCAGACATTCGAATCGAGAGGGTTTGGATGAATGTCTATCACGGCGGTACTTCGCCTGCGGCGTCCGACATGCATCTCTATATCGACAACGTCGTGATCGCGCGCCGCTATATCGGGCCGATGCGTCGCGATTGAGTCACCCAGCGCTGCCTCCTTTCGTGCGAGCAAGGTTCGTCACTCGAGCCCTCCGCATGGTGTCGTAGAGATCGACGTAGGCGCTCACCATGGAATCAACGCTGAAGTGGGTGACCACGCGCAGCCGGCTTGCGTCGCCATGCGCCCGACGAAGGGCTGCATCGGAAGCATAAGATCTCAGCGCTGACTTAAGCGCGTGCGGATCAGAAGCACGAACGAGGCGGCCGTTCACGTTCTCATCCACCAATTCGACATTACCACCGACTGCCGTCGCGACGATCGGCAATCCCGATGCCATCGCTTCGAGCAATGTGTTTGAGATTCCTTCGTTCAATGAAGGAAGGGCGAATACGTCGAAGCAGTGATAAAAACGGGCCACATCGGCGCGAGCGCCGGCGAACCATGTGACATCGGAGATTCCTTCCTGGGCGCTCTGCGCCACAAGCGCGTCGCGCTGCGGACCATTGCCGACGACGGTAAGCCTGAGTATGTCGCGAAAGTTTGCATTCTCGCGCAACAGCAACGCGAACGATTGGAGCAAGTTATGCTGATCCTTGACGGGCTGAAGGCGGCCGACCGTCCCGATAACGACCTTGTCCTCACCGTAGAAAGTTTCCGGCATGATCCCCCACGGCTTTCCTCGGGAAGGCGCAAACCGCTCGATGTCCGCGCCGTTGTAGATCTGCGTGATGCGCGATGGGGAAATGTGCAAGCTGCGGGTCATGTAGTTCTCGATGTGCTTCGAGACCGCAACGTACCGATCCACCAGAGGACTGTGAAGTCGGCGGAGGATCCAGGGTCTCAATTGCCTGCCTTCCAGATCATCTACGTCCCAACCATGCTCCCCGTGGATCCTCACCGGCACGCCAGCCCTCCACGCCGGCAACAGCGCGTCGAGTCCAGACAGGTTCCGGGTGTGCACGATGCTGGGCGCTAACTGCCGGAACAAAGAAAGGAGTCGCCGGTAGAGCTGCACTCTCGTCAATTTCGATTTATGCATTGCAATGACCGAAACGTCTCGCGGTTGGATGCGGTCTCGAAAATCGGAGAAGTCTTCCGCGCACACCACACAGTGACGATAACGATCGCGCGGAATGCGATTGATCAGGTTGACCAGTCCGTTCTCCATGCCACCGATATGTAGGTGATGGATCACATGGACGATCAGCGGTCGCTCAGACACGAGTGGCCCTATGAATATCTGGATGTGAGCATGGATAGCATTGAACGGCGAGTCACCAGCGGTTGCTAGACCATGTTGCAATGCGGTATTTAGTTAGGGAGCAGTCTTGTTTGGGGAATGGCCACGATGGCGCTTTCAGGCTGTTTTCGAGACGCATCGCCCGCACTTTCTCTCTCGGCGTAGCGCCGGCCTCCCGGCGCCATCCGCTTGCAAGTGTGATTGCAGTTTGGCCACAGCCTTCGATCCCGCAGGGCACAGGCCGAAATTGTCTACTTGCCACGACTAGGATCGGTTGCAAGCGATTTAAACTAATCGATTAGACTCCCGCGATTTGATGCCCGAAAATCCTAACTTGTTCAGAACAAATAGTCAGTTTTGGACTGATAAAAAGTCTTCAGGGGAACTGAGCAGCTCTGCTGCAATGGAAATGAGCCAAACTATCGTCTTCTAGCCTCCAAAGTTGTACTGAACCATTCGATAAATCAGAGAAAACAGGAGTGAAAGTATTGCAATCGCTATGCTATCGTCATATCATCTCGCGTGCATTCGCAGCACACAATGACATTGGCGTAAACATCGCGAGCCCGGCAACGCCGGACTCGAGTTACTGCCCGTCGCGCCAGCCCGGGCTTCAACTTGAGGGAGTGCTATGCGCAAGTGGTCCATCGCAATTGCCCTGTCCGGGTTTACAGCTTTCTTCTTCTGCCTTCCGCTCGGGGCCACTACGATAAATACGGCCGCCTTCGAATACTACGATCCTGGCCTTGATCATTACTTCATCACGGCAAACATCGACGAGATTATCGCCCTTAACAGCGGACGTTTCTTTGGCTGGACTCCTACTGGACTGAGCTTCCCGGTTCTTGCTCCCGATTCGACCGCTCAGGGAAGCTCCCCAGTTTGTCGCTTCTATGGGAATCCGGACGACGGTCTGGATTCGCACTTCTACTCCGCGGACCCAACGGAATGCCAGCAGGTCCTTCAAAAATTCCCGGGCGTGTGGCAGCTCGAGTCATTGGACGTCTTTCGCGCGTACCTGCCCGACCTCATGACAGGGATTTGCCCAGCCGGGACTACCTCGATTTACCGCCTTTGGAACGACCGGTCTGATGTTAATCACCGATACACGGACCAGCTCGACATCGCGCTTGCAATGGTAGGCCAAGGCTATATTGCCGAAGGCTACGGTCATAGCGTCGTTCCCACTGCTTTCTGCGCACCATCGTCGGCCGGATCCGACATGTCATGCATTGTCGGCGCTACAAGCTTGACTCCTTCGGTAGGATCGAACATCACATTGACCGCGACGTGCAGCGGCAACCCCAACAAATATGCGTGGGTCGGCTGTACCAGTTCGACCAATACTTGCACAACGACTTCATCTACCGTCGGCGGCAAGAGCTACGTAGTTACCGCGAGCAGTCCCTCGGCCAGCAGCGCGCCCACTGTTGTCAACGTAGTCTGGCAATCTCCAGGCCCGCAGGCTGGCGTGGCTTGCTCGTTGAGTACCAGCAGCGTAAGCCCGATAGTGGGGTCGAGTATCACGCTGACTGCTACCTGCAACGGCAATCCGACGAGCTACTCGTGGGCCGGATGCACCAGCACGACCAATACCTGTGTGGCAACGTCATTGACCACCGGCACCAAACTCTACTCGGTCACCGCAAGCAACGGAAGCAGCATCAGTTCGCCCTCAGCGATCGGCGTCGCCTGGCTTCCCGGGCTTCCCCCGCCGGGTGGGGTTTCGTGCTCGCTCGCGGCAAGCAACATCGTGCCGATCGTTGGCACCAGCATAACGCTGACCGCCACATGCATCGGCAGTCCGACCACTTACTCCTGGGTCGGCTGCACAAGCTCTACGAATACCTGCGTCGCGACCTCTTCGGCGGCCGGAATGCAGACCTACACCGTCACGGCGAGCAATGGAGGCAACACGAGTTCGCCGACCTCGATCAGTGTCAACTGGCAGGCGACGCCCCCCTCGAGTGTTTCTTGTTCGCTCGGCTCGAGCAGCATGTCGCCGATCATCGGCACCAACATTACGTTGACCGCGACGTGTACCGGCAGTCCGACGAGCTTTGCATGGGTTGGCTGCACGAGCTCCACCAATACGTGCGTCACGACCGCAGCTGTCGCCGGAGCGCGAACATATTCCGTGACAGCGAGCAATGGCGTAGGCACGAGCACGCCAAGTTCGGTCAACGTCAACTGGCAGGGTGTCGCACCGCCCGGCGTGTCGTGTGCGCTCTCCGCGAGCAACAGCGCGCCGGTCGTCGGCTCCAGCATTACGCTGACTGCTGCATGTTCTGGCGGTCCTACGGCTTACACCTGGCAAGGCTGCACGAGCTCGACCAGTAGCTGCACAGCCACATCGGCGACAGCGGGCGCGCAGACCTATTCGGTCACGGCGAGCAACGGCAACATCTCGAGCAGCCCGACTTCGATCAGTGTTGTGTGGCTCGCTACCCCTCCCGCCGGGCTACCGACGAGCGCCGATTTCGTCACTCGGACATCCGATCCTCGTGGCGGCGACAACGGATACAACACGTTCAAGCGCTTGCCAAACGGCCACGGAGTTAGCTTTGGCGGCTTCAGTCATGATCAGGCAGGCAACAATGCCGTGCTCGATTACGATCCAGTCGCCAACGTGGCGTCGATCGTTGTTGCCAACACCCCCTGGGCTGCAAGCCCCAACGTTTCGGGAAGGACCTTCCTTGGTAATCGAGACAATCACTCGACCTTGGTGGTCGACGGCAAGTTCTGGGTGATGTCCGGTGAGAGAGGCGTCAGTTTCACGGGCAACTACCGCGGGATTCTGGATACTTCGAGCTGGCATTGGACTTACATCGACGACAACTTTTCGTGGCCTCAGGTGGTTGGTGGTGGTATCACGGACTACGAAAACGCCGCGTACGGCCGCATCGAATCGCTTGATGCCTGGTACATGTTCGGAGGCGAGAAAGCCGGCAATCCGAACGATGGGCTCATCCGCCTGGAGCGCAACGCCTCGGGAGCCCCGTACAAGGCGACTGAGTACAGAGATATCTGGGGCAACCCGTCGTTCACGGGCTCGCAAAAGCTCGCTTACGTGAACCAGTCGCATTGGGATCGCGGAACCAAGTTGCACGTGTACGGTGGCATGCACGAGGACTGGACGGCGACCGACGCTAACGGCAGCTGGCTTCGCACTCCCGGCAAGACGCTTTACGAGATCGATGTCCAAGCGCCGAGCATGACACCTATCAGCATTAACTCCTTGCCGGATGGCGCGCGTGTCGAAGGGCCGGCGGTATTTGGTTATCGCGACCCTGCCCGGGATCTTGCCGTAATCTCCGATGGGAAGAATGTGAACGTGTACTCGTATGCGCTGGGAGCGTGGTTCAACGTGCCGGTCAATACGGCCGCCGACCCCGATCGACAAACTCCTTCCACCGACGGTGCCGGGCGTCAGGGTTTTTACTCTCCCGAAGCCGGCCAGTTCATCATTCTCGGAGGCCATAGCCACATCTATGGCCTGCGGTTGAACTACGGTGCTCCCCCTCCGCCATCGTCGGTCTCGTGCACGCTCGCATCGAGCAATACACGCTTACCGGCACATGTACGGGCAATCCGACGTCTTACGCGTGGACGGGATGCAGTAGCACGTCCAACACGTGCGCCACCACTTCACCGACGCCGGGTACTCAGACTTACTCTCTGGTGGCGAGCAACGGGAGCAACACGAGTGCACCTGCCTCAATCAGTGTGAACTGGCAATCGGTGGCGCCGCCGCCACCCCCACCGCCGCCACCAAACCCCGGCAACCGCACCGTTACGGCTACTGCCGTACCATACACCGGTCCTGCACGAGTGCTTGGTGCCGCCAAACATCTGGACTTCGCGCGTCTTGGAAATCGCTGGTACAAACTCGCAGGAGATCACGGCGATACCGGTTCGCCGCTCGATGTGCCGATTCCTCCTCCGGGGTTACAAGACGGACAGCAGGTGGTCCTGTCCTTCAACGTACCTGCGAACGATTGGCGCGAAGATACGCCGTACTACTTACCATCCAGTTACGGTGTGCAGGGAGCGAATCCGGATGACGCCATGGCGATTGTCGTCGGCAACGAAGCATGGGTAATGAACACGGCAACGAATCGCGGAGCGCTCGCGCAGCCCGCCGGAGCAGCGCAGCAGGTCGATTTATTGCAGAAGATCTGCGCGTATTCTCCGCCGTCGGCGCAGTGGCCACTTGGCCACTGGCGCGTCATTGGACCGCCGCCATGGGTCATCAATGGGGATCGCGCATGGCGTGGCTTCTATGACCCGGTAAAGAATCGGATTGTCATGCCGACCAACAGGAACGGGGCGGTGTGGGCCATGATTGATGTAGCCACTGGCGCGGACCTGACCCAGTACGATGGCTCGGGCGTTGCCTACCAGTATGGCGACCACATCTTCAGCATTACTGGGGTTGCACCTGATTTTGTTAACCGCGTGTTCTACGTTTACGACTTGAACGATTCGTCGATCTATCAGGTCAGCATGGACAATCCGGGTGGTCCAACCAAGGTCGCGACCTTGCCGGAGCCTGTGCAAGGCACACAAGCGGCGATCAAGCTCACCTGGCATCCCGATCTGCGTGCCGTCATAGTCGCAGCGACTAAAATCAATATCTACGAGGTAGACTCAGGAGCGATTTCCTCGGTCGCACGTCCCGATGGTTTCGTCAATGGCGTGGGCACCTATGTGCCGACGAGCACCATCTTTTTTGATCCGGATACGCACGACATCGTGAGTATCGGGACGATCGATTGGGATACCGGAAGAAATCCCGGCGTCTACTGGAGGCTCAAAATCCAATAGCGTTGCATGCAGTAACGGTTCCAGCGAGCGGCGGTTGGGCACGGCTCCACCGCCGCAGTTTATCGCCCCGCGCAGGGAGCCTGCACGGCGCAGTACTATACTTCGTTGAGTGTTTTTGGCGAGACATTCGAGCGGCGTGCGACGGTGCGGTCGGATCCGCCCGAATAGGCAAAAGGGTGTAATCCGTGCGGGACCTGATCAGCGGTGTCGGCAATGCCATGGCGCGGCGGCGCTCGCCCCCCGGCATGAGCGTAGGCCCAAGCGCGGGAATCATCACCGATATAACGCGGACCCATAACCCCAGACTGGATGGACTGAGAGGTCTCGCCATCCTGCTCGTGATGTTGTACCACTTCAGTTTGCCGCACCCGCGCATGCATGGGCACGACGCGGGCTGGCTGCTCCAGCTCGCGCAAACGGGGTGGCTGGGTGTCGATCTTTTCTTCGTGCTCTCAGGTTTCTTGATTACCGGGATCCTGGTCGAAACACGTACAGAGGCTCACTAT
>VBCY01000066.1 GCA_005882995.1 Betaproteobacteria bacterium | reverse complement strand
TGTCGATGGTCCCGGAGGGACGCGGTGTCTTCGGCGCGCTCACTATCGACGAAAACCTGGCGATGGGCGCGTACACCCGCGACGATGTCGCAGCGATCCGCGAGGATACCGAGCGTGTATTTGCTCTTTTCCCACGCTTGAAAGAGCGACGCCGGCAGACCGCGGGCACGCTCTCCGGCGGCGAGCAGCAAATGCTCGCCATGGGTCGCGCAATGATGTCGCGTCCGAAACTTCTGCTGCTCGACGAACCGTCGATGGGACTGGCTCCCCTGATGGTGCAAAAGGTGTTCGAGACCGTACTTACTATCGCTCGAGAAGGCGTGACCATTCTGCTGATCGAGCAGAACGCCAAGCTCGCGCTGGAGGTGAGCCGTCGTGGTTACGTCATGGAAAGCGGCGAAATCACGCTTTCCGGAATCGCCAGAGAGCTGTTGTCGGACGAAAAAGTGCGCGCAGCATATGATGCGCGAAGCAAGGCGAAGCCAATAGCAGGCGCTATTGGCGAGCCGAGCGACAAAGCAGATCGCCCGGAAAGCCCCGTCCCGTCCGGGTTTCGGCGCAATGGCTTCATCTGCTTTGTTGCGCGGCTTGCGCATAGGATGAACTATTCGCTGCGCCGCGACGCCTCGCATCTGAAGCCATTGCGCCCGAAACGCGGCTCATGTGGGACTTGTTCAGAGGTTCCTCAGTGCACCATCTGCCCTTTCGCGATGGCCAGGTGATGCGGCTGATGATGTATGCCGCTCACCATGAGGCCGATGAAGCCCAAGCCACGGATGCGCTCAACCTGCCGGGGATCGCTTGCCGTAACAATCAGCCGTTCGCCGTCGGCAAGGGATTCACTGCGGGCGTTCCAGCCGTAGAGGCCATTGATCTCGCGCGCGTGCGCGGCAATCATGTGATGAATGGCGCTCAGAGTGCGGCCGCTTCCCGTCACCGTGATGGAGAGCCCGCCATCGATCTGCCTCGAATCGGCGACGGCGCGCAGCGTGACCTCGTCCATGTCGATCAAATGCTGCCGCAGCGCTTCGAGATCGACCTTCGACCAGTCCGTCTTGGGATCGGCTTCGAGCTTTAGAACAATCTCCTGAATGGCGCCAAAAGCGTCCTGTCCCGGCATGGTCAGGCCCAGGTTGCTGGCCTGCGCGGCATGCATCTGCATCATCGGCCCGTGCTTGTCCATCATGCCCGAACCCTGAGCCGGGTCAGGGTTCATCATCGGATGACCCGTTGGCTGTGCCTCCGGGGGAGATGCAGCGTGCATCGTCTGGCCGATGGCTGCAGAAACCAAGGTTAGCGTCCCAACAACCGTTGCCACCATAAGGCGCTGAGCAGATCGTTTCATGGAATCTCCGCTGGATGGGTGAGCTTGAGAAAGGCTAAACCGATCGGAGAGTCGTGCCTATGATCGGGATCATGCCGCGGAAGCCTTTGCAAGCACTATCGTTGAACCCTTCCGCTTGATCGCGCCGGATTTTTCAAGTGCTGCGAGAGTACGGTATAGCGCCTCCTGGCTGAGTCCAATCTCGGCCGCCAGGTCGATCAACGTTCCGTCGAGCTGGGTCGTCCTGCCATCAATGCCGGCGCTCAGTACCAGATGATGCAGCACGCGCGCGCGCGCCGAACGGATGTTGGGGATCGCGGCGAAATGCTGAGAGCAATTCGCGCTTGGGATAGACCCGGACTCGGGAAGACGTAGAAGCGATGGCGTCGCAGCGATAGCGGCTAGCGAAGAGCGCCGCCTCGGCGAAGAGTTCACCGCGCCGAGCCGTATCCAGCGTCACCGCGTGGCTGTCGATGGTGTAGCGCACAAGCCGCAAACGTCCTTCTTCGACCTCGAAGATCGACAGGGCTTGGTCCCCCAGTCGAAAAAGCGCTTCTCCCGTCTCGAGTGCGCGCACGCTCGATCGCTTGCGCACCGTTTCGGGCAGCCAGTCGAGAGCGCTCATGCTTGGCTTGTTCGATGCGTGACGACAATCGCGCGTTGTAAAATGCGCTCTCACTGACGCGGCACATGCCGAGCCCCCTTCGCATTTGATCACGGCTACCAGCCCTTTATCCAGCCACGACTGGGATTTGACGTCGGCCGTTGAATATCGGAGCGAGCGATCGGCGTGACTCGTTCTGCTCGCGCCGTGCCTACCTCGCGCGTTTTCGTCTGGTACGAAGAAGCGATGCGCCTGTTCAAACGCGCGCCGCTGAACTGGTGCCTGTTGGGGCTCATAACGCTTGCGTCGGAACTTCTGCTGCAGCTCATTCCGGGTCTCGGAGTCGCCGCTTCGAAAGTGATCGTTCCCGTCATCGAGTGCGGCATGCTGCTCGGAGCGGCCGCGCTGGATCGTGGAGCACCACTCGAGCTTCGCTATGCCGTTGCCGCGTTCGCAGCGAGGACGACTGCGCTGGCAGCCATCGTAGGTTCCGCGTTGCTCGTCTTCGGCGCCGAGGCGCTGACCGGTTATGCGATCGCCGGCGTCAATCTCCTGGTGCCCGCCGGCGAAGAAGGCAAACTCACGACCGGCACCATGGGCGCAATGTTCACGATCGGAACGCTGGTATCGCTGCCCGTGCTTTTTGTGCCTTTTGCCGTACTCTTCGACGATGCGTCATTGGGACAGGCGTTCGCGACGAGCGCGCACGGATTCGCCCTGAACGTGCTGCCGCTGCTTGTGTTCGGCGGTGTGGCGTTGCTGCTGATCGTCGTCGGCTTGCTGAGCTTCGGCGTCGCACTCGTTGCGATTCTGCCGTTGCTCTCCGCCGCCAGTTACGCAGCGTGGAAAGACGTCTATGCCGTGGCATCGCCTCGCGCGTAGATCGATCCCAACTTGTTGCTGACCGCTATAGCGTTGGCGCGACATCGAAGCGATCGAATTCTCCGGCTGCCGGCTCGACATCGATCGCGGTGACTCTGGCTGCGGGTGGGCCGTGGCGCGCCCATGCAACCATCGCCTCGACATCCTCGGGAGTGCCGGCGATGATCGCTTCAACGCGCCCGTCGCGGCGATTACGCACCCATCCCCGCAGCCCCCGCTCGCGCGCTTCGTCGGCAAACGCGAAGCGAAATCCGACCCCCTGCACGCGTCCGGTGATGAGCAGCCGGCGCGCGACGCTCGCGGCCTGGATCATGCTTAGGGAACTGGCAGAGGCCGTCGTGCGAGGAGCAGCAGCCCGATCATGGTCTTGGAGTCGGTGATCTGGCCGCAGTCCAGCCAGGCAAGCGCCTCGTCGAGGCTCGCAGTGAAGGTCTCGACGAATTCGCCGTGGTCGAGGCTCGCGCCGACTTCTTCGAGCCCGTCGGCAACATAAATCTCGATGCGCTCGGTGCAATAGCTGATGATCGGGTGCAGCAGCGTTAAATAGGTCCAGTGCGCGGCGGTGTAGCCGGTCTCCTCGATGAGCTCTCGCTTCGCGGTCGCCAAAGGCTCCTCGCCCGGATCGATCTTGCCCGCCGGAAACTCGATGAACACGCGGGCGTGAGGATAGCGAAACTGTCGCTCGAGCAGGAGCTTTCCATCGGGCAGGCGCGGAATGATCATCACTGCGCCGGGATGCACGATGTATTCACGAACCGCTTCACCGCCATCCGGAAGGCGCACGGTGTCTCGCCGGACATGAAGAAGTTGACCGTCATAGACGTCGCTGGACGCGATCCTCGTCTCGACCAAGTGTGCATCGTCGGGCGCCTTTTTCATGCAAGCCAATCGCGCGCAACCAGAAAATCGGTGGTGAGCCGGGATTCTGCGCTGCCGGGTTCAGGGCTCCAGTCGTAACGCCACTTCACAACCGGCGGTAGCGACATGAGGATGGCCTCCGTGCGTCCGTTCGACTGGAGGCCAAACAGGGTTCCGCGGTCGTAGACCAGGTTGAATTCCACGTAGCGGCCGCGACGATACGCCTGAAAATCGCGCTCGCGCTCGCCGTAGGGGAGCTTGCTGCGCCGTTGAACGATAGGCTCGTACCCAGCCAAAAAATGATCGCCGACGCTTCGCGTCAGCGCAAAGGAGTGGTCGAAACCACCTTCGTTGAAGTCGTCGAAAAAGATGCCTCCGATGCCGCGCGGCTCACTGCGGTGCTTCAAATAAAAATACTCGTCGCACCATCGCTTGAAACGAGGATGGTATTCGGCACCGAACGTCGCTAATGCGTCGCGACAGGTGCGATGAAAATGGATCGCGTCCTCATTGAAACCGTAATAGGGCGTAAGGTCCATTCCGCCACCGAACCACCACGCGGGATCGGCGCGCTCCTTTTGCGCGACAAAAAAGCGAACGTTCATGTGCACGGTCGGCACGAACGGATTGATTGGATGGAGCACCAGCGACACCCCCAGCACTTCGAAGGAGCGCCCTGCAAGCTGCGGCCGTCCCGCGCTCGCAGACGGCGGCAGCTTGTCACCGTGGACGTGAGAGAAATTGACGCCGCCGCGTTCGAATACATTGCCCTGCTCGACCGCACGGGTGATTCCGCCGCCGCCTTCGGGCCGTTGCCAGACGTCGCGCACGAAGGCCTTGCCGTCGATCGCTTCCAGCCGCTCGACAATCCGCGACTGCAAGTCGGCGAAGTAATCTCGAACTTGAGGGATATCCACGTCAGCTGTTGCTCGAGGCCGGGGCCGCCGCGATGGCGCGATGGCCGATGTCGCTTCGGTATTGCATGCCTTCGAAATGAATCTTGCCTGCCGCGGCATACGCGCAACGTTGCGCTTGGCGGACGGTTTCGCCGAGAGCGGTGACGCAGAGCACGCGACCTCCGCTGGTAACGACGGCGTCGCCGGCAAGGGCGGTGCCGGCGTGAAAGATCTTGATTTCGTCGCCTCCGTCCAACCCTGAAATCGGGTCGCCCGGCCGCGGATTGTCCGGATAGCCCGAGGCGGCGAGCACGATACCCAGCGCAACTCGGCGATCCCAACCGGCTTCGGCGCGATCGAGCGAGCGGTCGATCGCATGAAGAATGAGCTCGAGCAGATCGGACTTGAGCCGCAGCAATATCGGCTGAGTTTCCGGGTCGCCGAGGCGGCAATTGAACTCGAGCGCATAAACCTTGCCGGCATCGTCAATCATCACCCCCGCATACAGGAACCCGACGTAAGGCTCGCCCTCCGCCGCCATGCCGTGAACCGCTGGCATGATGATCTCGCGCATGATTCTGGCATGGATACCAGGCGTCACCACCGGCGCCGGCGAATACGCTCCCATACCGCCGGTGTTCGGACCACGGTCCTGGTCAAGCAGCCGCTTGTGGTCCTGCGATGAGGCGAGCGGCAGCACATGGGTACCGTCGGTCATGACAATGAAGCTCGCTTCTTCACCCACCAGGCAATCTTCGATCACCACACGTGCGCCGGCGCTGCCGACGCGGTGGTGCCGAAGCATGGCGTCCACCGCGGCATGCGCTTCGGCAGCATTCGCGGCGACGACGACCCCTTTGCCGGCGGCGAGGCCGTCGGCCTTGACGACGATAGGCGCGCCGCGAGCATCGATGTATGCATGGGCGCTCGGCGCATCCGCGAACGTCTGGTACGCGGCGGTTGGAATGCCATGCCTCACCATGAAAGCCTTGGCAAAATCCTTGGAGCTCTCCAGGCGCGCAGCGTTTTGTGTCGGGCCGAAAATGTTCATGCCTGCTTGCCGGAATGCATCGACCACCCCTGCGGCGAGCGGCGCCTCGGGCCCGACGACGGTGAGGGCGATGTTCTCTTCGCGCGCGAAGGCTACGAGCTCGGGAATCGAGCTGAGGTCGACGTTGACCACACCCGGCTCAAGCGCCGTGCCGGCGTTGCCGGGCGCGACGAAGACCCTGCTCATTCGCGGCGACTGCGCGATCTTCCAGGCCAGCGCATGCTCGCGGCCGCCGCTGCCGATGACCAGAACTTTCAATGGAGGCTACTTGAGATCGATCTTGCCGAAGATGTAGAGAACGCTGCCGTGATTGACGCCGCCGTTCAGCTTGGGAATGTAGGTCGATAGCACTTCGACCGTCTGGTAGCGCAGCGTGAATAGCGGTAGCACGACCGGGACCGGCCAGCCATTGGCGATGTCCGGGCGCTGGATGATCGCTGCCGTGAAGCCCAGCCCGGGCTGCAGGCCCTCCCGGCTGAGCCAGTAAGTCGTCCAAGTGTATCCAAGATTGAACTCGGGCTGGCGGTGCGAATCCTCGAATACCAGGAAAAACACGTTTTCCGTATCGCCGTTAGGTTGCTCGCGCGAACGCGCCCAGCCGCCGCCCCACGCGTTCTGGTTTTCCTGGGCGCGAGTCTCCGGCGTCCAGCTAGCCGGGATGTGCCATTCGTAGCCGGATACCAGCAGCGCGTTGCCACCCTGCTCGTAGGTATCTACGACGTGTCGGCAACTCTGCTCCAGCCACATCCAGAAGTCGGAACATTGCATCGCGGATGCACGACCCGGCGCGGCGACAAGAAGCACCGTCAAAAGGGCCAGTCGTTTCAAGAGTCTCCGCGACGCTTCTATCAATGACGAAAGTGGCGCACGCCCGTGAAGACCATGGCGATGTCTCGCTCATCGGCCGCCGCGACTACCTCGGCGTCGCGCACGCTGCCGCCAGGCTGGATCACTGCGACGGCGCCGTTGTCCGCGACCACATCCAAGCCGTCGCGGAATGGAAAGAATGCGTCCGAGGCGGCGACAGATCCGGCAAGCGACAGACCCGCCGCGGCTGCCTTGATGGCGGCGACCTTGGTGGAATCGACGCGGCTCATCTGTCCGGCGCCGATGCCGAGTGTCCGTCCGCTGGCACAGTACACGATGGCGTTGGACTTGACGAATTTCGCAACGCGCCACGCGAATCGCAGGTCGGCAAGCTGCTCCGGTGTCGGCGCCTTGCGCGTGACGACCTTGAGCGCTGCCGTGTCCAGATCATCGCTGTCCAGCGTCTGCACGAGCATGCCTCCGCCGACCCGCTTCATGTCCCATGCTCCCGAAGCCTTGTGGCTGGCATTCGCTATGGCGAGCACTCGAACGTTCGACTTGCGTGCAATCGCCTCGAGAGCGTCAGCGCGATAGGCGGGAGCGACGAGCACTTCGACGAACTGCTCCGACGCCGCTTCGATCACCTCGCCGCCGACCTCCCGGTTGAAGGCGATGATCCCGCCGAAGGCGGACGTGGGATCGGTTGCGAACGCCTTGCGGTAGGCTTCGAGCGGAGTCGACGCTACCGCCGCACCGCAGGGGTTGGCATGTTTGACGATCACGCACGCCGGATCGCTGAAACTTCGCACGCATTCCCACGCCGCGTCGCTGTCGGCAATGTTGTTGTAGGAAAGCTCCTTGCCCTGCAGCTGCGACGCCGCGGCAATGGTGCCGGGCACAAGCGTCTCGTCGCGATAGAAGGCGGCGTGCTGATGCGGGTTCTCGCCGTAGCGAAGTTCCTGCAGCTTGACGCCTTGCCAGTTGAAGCAGTCGGCAAACCGTCGCGACGAGCCATCGGCATCGCGCGCCGTCAGAAAATTGCTGATCGCCCCATCGTAGGCTGCAGTGTGCGCGAATGCTTTCTGTGCGAGCGCAAAATGTCGCGCTGGGCTAAGTTTGCCGCTGTTGGCGCGCAATTCGTCGAGCAGCTCGGCATAGTCGGCAGGATCGACCACGACAGCCACGTGCGCATAGTTCTTGGCGGCGGCGCGTAGCAGTGCAGGGCCTCCGATGTCGATGTTCTCGATCGCATCGGCGAGTGTGCAGCCCGGCTTCGCCACCGCTTGCCGGAACGGGTAGAGATTGACGACAACGAGGTCGATGGCCGGGATGCCATGCACTTCGAGCGCAGCCATGTGCTCGGGTACGTCGCGCCGCGCGAGGATTCCGCCGTGCACCTTGGGGTGCAGCGTCTTCACCCGTCCATCGAGCATTTCCGGGAAGCCGGTGTAAGAGCCAATTTCCGTGACCGGCAACGTAGCGTCCATGAGGGCTTTTGCCGTTCCGCCGGTGGAAAGAAGCCGCACCCCCAAGGCGACGAGGCCACACGCAAAGTCAACGAGCCCGGTCTTATCCGAGACCGAGAGCAGCGCCTGCGAGATCGGCGCGGTCATGCCGCGCAATGGACGGACCGCCGCACCGATGGACTACCGGATTCCGTACTTGGAAAGCTTCGACCGCAGGGTATTGCGGTTCAGTCCCAGCATGTCGGCGGCGTGAGTCTGATTGCCTGCCGCGCGATGCATGACGAGCGAAAGCAGCGAGCGTTCAACATTGCAGATCACCATGTCGTAGATGCCATGAGGCTGCTCTCCATCCAGCCTATGGAAGTAATCGTCGAGTGATTTCTCGACGCTGCGGCAAATTTCATTGCCGCCGTTCAGACGAACAGTTCTTTTCACGCTGCGAGGGCCTCCTCTACCCACGGAGCTGCTGCCGTCGCCTTCGAGGCGTACTCGAGGCGTTCGCCGCCTTCGGCGAGTCGATCAAAAAAACAGCCGACCGCCGCGATCTGCGCCGCTGCTGAGTCGAGCCGATTCACTTCGTTGCGAAAAGCGTCTCCTGCGGCGAGCCCTCTCGCGTACCAGCCGAGATGCTTGCGCGCGGTCTTGACGCCGGTTTCTTCCCCATAGAGCGCGTAATGGTCGTCGAGATGCTCGAGAATGAGTTCTCGAATCTCGTCTACCCGTGGCGGAGCCAAGCGCGAACCCCATTTGAGATAGTGGAAGATTTCTCTGAATATCCATGGCCGCCCCTGCGCGGCCCGCCCGATCATCACCGCGTCTGCACCCGTGCGTTCCAGCACCGTGCGCGCTTTCTCCGGAGAGTCGATGTCGCCATTGGCCGTGACCGGTAAAGCCACGACGCGCTTCACTTCACGGATGGTGTCGTATTCGGCTTCTCCCATGAAGGCGCATTCACGCGTCCTGCCGTGCACGGATAACGCCGCCACGCCTGCGTCTTCGGCGATCCTGGCAATGTTCACTGCATTGCGATGCTCACGGTTCCAGCCAGTGCGTAGCTTCAAGGTGACCGGAACTTCGACCGCGCCGACCACCGCTTTGAGGATCTCGCGCACGAGTGCCTCGTTCTGCAGCAACGCCGAGCCCGCGGCGACATTGCAGACCTTCTTGGCCGGGCAGCCCATATTGATGTCGATGATCTGTGCGCCACGCTGCACGTTGTAGCGAGCCGCCTCCGCAAGCTGATGCGGATCGGCGCCGGCGATTTGCACCACGATGGGCTCGTCCTCTCCCTGGTGATCGGTTCGACGCTGCGATTTCGGTGTCGATCGCAGCCTCGGGTCGGAAGAAACCATCTCTGATACAGCGAGACCTGCGCCGAATCGTTTGCACAGCTGGCGGAAGGGTCGGTCGGTGACGCCTGCCATCGGGGCAACGACCAGATTGTTCTCGATGTGATGTAAGCCGATGCGCACGATTGGAGATGAAGCAGGAAGGGAGCGGATTATACCGATTTTGCGAGAACCGGTGCCATCGCGTTCGTCGGATCGCAGTGCGTTTGTTGCTTTTAGTGTACGCCGAACAGTATCGCTCGCGTGAAGCCGCGCTTCAACGGCGGTAATGCATCAAGCAGAGTGAGCGCCAACCCTCGCGGCCAGCGGAGCAGCGCGTAGTCGTTGCCGAAAATGCTGAGTAGACCATGCGTAAATGCGACCCCGGCCCAGCGATCAGTACGGCGGCGTTTGGCATATGCGTCCAATTGAGCGCGTGCACCCATTTGTTCGCGCGGATTGCCAAGCAACTCTTGCGCCAGTTCCCAGGCGTCGCGCAGGCCGAGGTTGAGCCCCTGCCCGGCGACGGGATGCAACGCCTGCGCCGCGTTGCCAAGCAACACGGTTCGCTCGCCGACGACACGATCCGTGAATTCGAGAAAGAGCGGAAAGCTACGTCGATTCGAGACCCGGTCAAAGCAACCTGCGTGCCGGCCGAAAGCAGCTTTTAATTTTTCAAGAAACTGCGCTTCCGGGAGTGCGACCAGCGAATCGGCTTCGTGGACGGACGTGGTCCAGACCAATCCGAAGTGATCGCCTTCGGGCAACAACGCCATCGGCCCTACCGGAGTAAATCGCTCGAAGGCCACACCACGCTGAGCCTCGCGCGTCCACACATGGGCGACCAGCGCAACGCGACCGTAATCGTGGTGATGACGCACGATACCGGAGACCATATCGCCGCCGCCGTCGGCAACGACTGCGAGCTTGCAAGTTAGGCTCTCCTCGACGCCATCGCGTGCTCCTGTCACGCACGCGCACGGCGGTGTCGCGCTCACACGCTCGACGGTGAAACCATGCTCGACGCGGATCCCGGCCCGCGCGAGCGCGGCATCGAGCGACGTTTGCAGCGCCCTGTAACTCACCACATAACCGAGAGCCGGCAGGTGCTGCTCTGTTGCGTCCAGCCGCGTTGTACCGAAGCCGCCGCGCTGCGAAATGTCGATCGCGACAATCGGCGTGACCGCCTGCGGCGTCGCCGCCAGATCACTCCACACGCCGAGGCGCTCGAAGATGAGTCGCGCCGCGTGGGAGAGCGCCAGCGAACGATCCCCGCGCAGGCTTGTCTGGGCCGGTCGCGAATCGACAGCGACGACATCGATCTCGCCGCTGCCGAGCGCCAGCGCGTGCGTCGCGCCGACCGGTCCGGCACCAATGACTACGACCTCGTGGAGGGCCGGCATTAGCGCCGCCGCTTCATTTTTCGAGAGGACGCGATCAACGTTCGCACGCCGCCTCGACCTCGGCCACCGTCTTCGGTGTACCGGCGGTCAGATTCTCATTGCCCTCAGCGGTCACCAGCACGTCATCTTCGATGCGCACCCCGAGATCCCAGAATTCTTCGGGCACCTTTTCGCCTGGCCGTATGTAGCAGCCTGGCTCAACGGTGAGCACCATGCCCGGCTCAAGCCGATGCGATTCGCCGTGGACCCGGTACAAGCCCACATCGTGCACGTCGAGGCCGAGCCAGTGGCCGGCACGATGCATATAGAACTGCTTGTAAGCTCCTGATTCGAGCACGGCGTCGAGTGAACCCTGGCATAAACTCAGATCGATCAGCCCCTGCGCCAGCACGCGCTCCGCGACATGGTGATAGTCGTGGAACGCTCGTCCCGGCTTCACGACATCGATGCACGCGAGTTGCGCCGCGAGAACGAGCTCGTAGACCGCCTTTTGTGGACCGCTGAATTTCCCACCGACCGGAAAGGTACGCGTGATGTCGGAGGCGTAACCGTGGAATTCGCACCCCGCGTCGATCAACAAAAGATCGTTGCCTTGCATCTGGCGGTTGTTTTCGCGATAGTGAAGCACGCAGGCATTCGGCCCGGACGCCACGATGGATGGATAGGCAACCGCCTGCGCGCCCAGCCGCAGAAACTCGTGCGTGAGCTCCGCCTCGACCTGGTATTCGTGCCATCCGGGGCGCGCACGAGCCATGGCGCGCCGGTGAGCACCGCTCGAGATTTCCGCTGCGCGGCGGATGAGCTTGAGCTCGTGCGGGTCCTTGACGAGGCGCATCGCCGAGAGCTGCGTGCGCGCGTCAACCACGGCTTCCGGCGCAGCCACGCCCGTGCGCACTCGATTGCGAACTTCGTTGAGTGTCTTGGTGATCGTATCGTCCCAGGCCGGATAGAGACCGAGTGGCGTATAGAGCGCGGGGCGGTCGCAGGTCCAGTCGGCGAGCTTCGCCGAAAGCTCGGCAATGGGATACGCTTCGTCGAAACCGAAGATCTCGCGCGCCGCATCGGGCCCGTAGCGAAAGCCATCCCAGATTTCACGCTCGGCGTTCTTGTCGCGGCAGAACAGGATCTGTTTTGAATCGCCTTCGTCGTGTCCCGCTAGGAGTACCGCGACGGCCTCCGGCTCGGGAAAACCCGAGAGGTAATAGAAATGGCTGTCGGGACGGTACGGATAATGCGTATCCGCATTACGCACCGCCTCCGGTGAAGTAGGAATCGCGGCGATTCCGCCACCGGTCTGCCGGCGCATTTCGGAAATCAATTGCGCGCGGCGCGCTCGATAATGCTGATGGTTATAGTTCATGAGCTGGAGTTGGAAACGGCGATGAAGCCTGGAGCATTATAAGCGGAGCCAGATAAGCGCCTTGCGGTAACATGTGCACCGTGCCTGCATCATCGATCGATCCGGTCCACGCGCCCACCGCCAACGTTCGCGATGCCAAGCTCGCGCTGCGGCTGCGGTTGCTCTCGGAGCGCGACCGCCTGTCCCCGGAGACGCGCTCCGCCGCAAGCAGCGCAATCGTGGCGGCCATTGCGGCACGTGACGATTTTCGCCGAGCACGAACACTTCTGCTCACGCTTCCTTTTGGCAGCGAGTGGGATATGCGACCGCTTCTCGTGCAGGCTCTGTCGCAGGGCAAGGCGGTGGCGCTTCCCCGTGTCGATCAGGAGCGCCGTATGCTCGCAATTTGCCGAGTGGTCGATCTACGCCTGGATGTCACCGCAGGCTATCGCACCATCCTGGAACCCGGTGCTCATTGCCAGATCGTCGAACCCGCAAGGATCGACTGGGCTCTGGTGCCCGGCGTCGCCTTCGACGTCGCGGGTCGGCGTCTTGGCTACGGTGGTGGCTACTACGATCGGCTGTTGCCAACGCTTCGCACGGACGCCCGCAGAATCGCCGGAGCCTTCGATCTGCAGATCGTAGATCATGTGCCTGCTGCGCCGCACGATCTGACGGTCGATGCGGTAGTCACCCCCTCGCGTACCCTTATCCCCGCATGAGCCTGCGGTGAAATGGAAGTGCTATTCATGAACTGGTAACATGCAGGCAATGGCACCCGACTGATCCTACAGCATCGCGGCGCCGCGATGCTGCGCCCCCGCGGCGCTTAAATCCAGTTCCGATCAGGCCCCGTGCCCTCCCATTCTGCCAGGAGCGCTCCATGGACATGAATCCCGATGTCGATCCAAAGGAAACTCGCGAATGGCTGGACGCGATCGACGGCGTGCTCGAATACGAGGGTCCTGATCGCGCACACTTTCTGATCGAGCAGATTATCGATCAGTCGCGCCGGCGTGGCGCGCATGTCCCATTTTCGGCCAACACGGCATACATCAATACCATCCCGGTCGGCAAGCAGCCCAAGATGCCTGGCGACCCGTCCATCGAGGAAAAGATTCGCAACTATGCGCGCTGGAACGCGATGGCCATGGTCCTGCGCGCGAACAAGCACACCAACGTCGGAGGACATATCGCGAGCTATGCTTCGGCCGCGACGCTCTACGACGTCGGTTACAACCACTTCTGGCATGCCCCATCCACGGATCACGGAGGGGACTTGGTGTTTGTCCAGGGGCACTCCTCCCCTGGAATTTATGCGCGCGCGTTCATGCTCGGCCGGCTGAGCGTCGAGCAAATGGACAACTTCCGGCAGGAGGTCGACGGCAAGGGGATCTCATCGTATCCCCATCCCTGGCTGATGCCGGAGTTCTGGCAATTCCCCACGGTGTCCATGGGGCTGGGTCCATTGATGGCCATCTATCAGGCGCGCTTCATGAAGTACCTGCAGGATCGCGGGCTTGCGCAGACGGAGCAACGCAAGGTGTGGTGCTTCTGCGGTGACGGCGAAATGGACGAGCCTGAATCGATGGGCGCGATCGGCATGGCCGGACGCGAGAGCCTCGACAATCTCATCTTTGTCGTCAACTGCAACCTTCAGCGTCTCGACGGTCCGGTTCGTGGCAACGGCAAGATCATCCAGGAACTGGAGAGTGACTTCCGCGGTTCGGGATGGAACGTCATCAAGGTGATCTGGGGCACGCACTGGGACGCCCTTTTCGCACGCGACAAAAAAGGCATTCTCATGCGGCGCATGATGGAGTGCGTCGATGGCGAATACCAGACCTTCAAATCCAAGGACGGCGCCTACGTCCGCGAATACTTTTTCAATACACCGGAATTGAAAGAGCTGGTCGCGGACTGGACCGATGAGGACATCTGGCATCTGAACCGCGGCGGACTCGATCCGTTCAAGGTCTACGCCGGCTATCACGCTGCGGTAAATCACAAGGGCCAACCGACGGTAATCCTGGCCAAGACAATCAAAGGCTTTGGCATGGGTGAATCGGGCGAAGCGCAGAACATCACCCATCAACAGAAAAAGATGTCGGTTGATTCGATCCGCGCCATGCGTGATCGTTTCGAGCTTCCGGTGGCCGACGACAAGATCGAGGAGATTCCCTACCTCACTTTCCCGGCGGACTCGGCCGAGGCTGAATACATGAAGGCGCGGCGCATGGATCTCGGCGGATTCTTGCCGTCGCGCCGACGCAAGGCGGAGGGCTTGGCAGTGCCCGCGCTCAGCGTGCTGGAGCGATTCCTCAAGAGCACCGAGGACCGTGAAATCTCGACAACCATGGCTTTTGTCCAGGTCCTGCAGACACTGCTGCGCGATAAGAACATTGGGCGCCGCATCGTCCCGATCGTTCCCGACGAATCGCGCACTTTCGGGATGGAAGGCATGTTCCGGCAGCTCGGCATCTGGAATCAGTTGGGACAACTTTACACGCCGCAAGATGCCGACCAGCTGATGTTCTACAAGGAGATGAAGGACGGGCAGATCCTGCAGGAAGGGATCAACGAGGCAGGCGCCATGTGCGACTGGATCGCCGCGGCGACCGCCTACTCGACACACGGCGTGCAGATGATCCCGTTCTACATCTTCTATTCCATGTTCGGCTTCCAGCGCATCGGGGACCTAGCCTGGGCTGCCGGTGACATGCGCTCGCGCGGTTTTTTGCTCGGCGGCACCGCCGGGCGCACGACGCTAAACGGCGAAGGGCTGCAGCACGAAGACGGCCACTCGCATCTCATTTCGGCCACCGTTCCCAACTGCATTTCCTACGACCCCAGTTTCGGCTACGAGGTCGCAGTGATCATCCAGGAGGGACTCAGGCGGATGTGCGCGGAGCAGGAGGACGTCTACTACTACCTCACGCTCATGAACGAGAATTACGCGCATCCGGCCATGCCGGAGGGGGCACAGCCGAACATCATCAAGGGCATGTATTCGTTCAGGAGAGGCGATGACAAATCGAAGGCGCCACGCGTTCAGCTCCTGGGCTCGGGCGTGATCCTGCGCGAGGCGATTGCGGCGGCAGAACTGTTGCGCAGCGATTGGAACGTAGAGGCAGATCTCTGGGGCTGCCCGAGCTTCACCGAGCTCTCGCGCGACGGCTATGCGACTTCACGCTGGAACATGCTCAATCCGACGGCGAAGCCCAGGCTTTCGCACGTGGAAACCTGCCTCAAGGACACGCAGGGTCCTGTCATTGCGGCGACCGACTATGTCCGCGCGTTTGCCGAGCAGATCCGAGCTTTCGTACCGCGACGCTATCGTGTTCTCGGCACCGACGGGTTTGGACGCTCGGATACGCGCGAAAAGCTGCGCCGATTTTTCGAGGTCGATCGTTACTACATCGTTGTCGCTTCGCTCAAGGCGCTCTCCGAGGAGGGAACGATTCCGGCCGCGAAAGTGGGCGAAGCGATCAAGAAGTACAACCTCGATTCCGGCAAGCCGGCACCCTGGACGGTATGACTGCCAGGTTGCCGACACGGACTTCCAATCCGCGATCAACGACACTGGAGAAGAGCCTTGTCCATTTTCGTCCTCCGCTATTGAGGCTGCGATGAGCGCCATCGAAGTCAAGGTTCCGGACATCGGTGATTTCAAGGACGTGCCGGTGATCGAAGTGCTCGTCAAAGCCGGCGATCAAGTAAAGGTCGAGGATGCGCTGATCACGCTCGAATCCGACAAGGCGACCATGGACGTGCCGGCGCCCGCAGCGGGCACGGTCAAGGAAATGAAGGTCAAGGTCGGAGACAAGTTAAGCGAAGGCAATGTGATCCTCACGCTTGAAAGCTCGAGCGCCGAGGCGCCGAAGGCCGCGGCGGCGCCGGCCAGGAGCGCCCCATCGACGCCCGCATCCGGCGCGCCGCCCGCTCCCGCCGAGCCGCCTGCTCCCGCCGGTGCTGCGGGTCTGATGCCGGTCAAGGTGCCGGACATTGGTGATTTCAAGGATGTGCCGGTGATCGAGGTCTTCGTCAAACCGGGCGATGCGATCAAAGCCGATGATCCGCTGATCACACTGGAGTCCGATAAGGCGACCATGGACGTGCCCGCCCCTGCTGCAGGCACGGTCAAGGAACTCAAGGTCAAGGTCGGAGACAAGTTAAGCGAAGGCAGCGTGATTCTGATGCTTGAAGCGGCGGGACGCGCGCAGGCGCCGGGGAAACCGCCGGCTGAAGCCGCGCGCGTCGCCGCGCCTTCTCCGGCGGAAGCTCCGCCATCCGCTGCCCCAAAACCGACAGCGCCTGGACCCGCGGCGTCGATCGACAGCGAGAGCTTCAAAAAGGCGCACGCCTCACCGTCGGTACGCGCGTTTGCCCGCGAGCTTGGCGTCGATCTGAGCAAGATCAGGGGCAGCGGACCGAAGGAGCGAATCCTGCGGGAAGACGTTCAGAAGTACGTGAAAGAAGCGATGAGCGGCGCTGCTTCGGTGTCTGCAGCGTCGGCTGCCGGCGGCGCGGCACTGGGCGTGTTGCCCTGGCCGCAAGTGGACTTCGCGAAATTCGGCCCGGTCTTCCTCACGTCACCAATTGCGAAGACGCCGACATCACGGAGCTGGAGGCGTTTCGCGTTCAGCTCAACAAAGAGAATGAGAAGACGGGCATCAAGGTCACGATGCTGGCGTTTCTCATCAAGGCTTGCGTCGCGGCGCTCAAGAAGTTTCCAGAGTTCAATGCCTCGCTCGATGGAGAGAGCCTCGTCTACAAGCGCTATTACCACATCGGCTTCGCCGCTGATACGCCAAACGGACTGGTCGTCCCGGTTCTCAAGAACGCCGATCAGAAAGGCGTGCTGGTTATCGCCAAGGAAATGGGCGAACTCTCTGCCAAGGCGCGGGACGGCAAGCTCGGCCCGACCGACATGCAAGGCGGTTGCTTTTCCATCTCCAGCCTGGGCGGCATCGGCGGGACGTATTTCACTCCGATCATCAATGCACCCGAAGTGGCGATCCTCGGCGTCTGCCGATCCGTTATTCGGTCGGTCTGGACCGGCAAGGAATTCGCGCCGCGCCTGATTCTGCCTTTGTCTCTGTCGTACGACCATCGCGTGATCGACGGCGCTGCCGCGGCGCGCTTCAACGGTTTCCTGGCCACACTCCTGAGCGATCTGCGGCGGGTCGTGCTGTGAAGGTCGCGACGGCGATCGCCGCAGTTGGGCTGATCGCGATCTGCGCGACCGCACGCGCGGCCGAGGAGGTCGTAACGCTGGCGGTGCGTGATGACGTCATCCAATCCTATCTCCTGGTTTACGACCAGTCCGCAGCGCCGAAGGCCGTGGCCTTATCCTTCATCGGGGGTGTCGGTGCGATCGATCTCGCGAAACGCGCGCGGGACGGCGCCGTGCGTTTCGGCCCCGCCGCGAACGTCCTCATCCGCATTCGAGGAGATCTCGCCAGCAGCGATATCGCCGATGCGATCATCGATGCACCGTCCGATCGGCTCCCGAACGGAATGAGCGACGACTTCCGTGGCAGCGACGTGCACGCAGCGGACGTGCGCAAGATCGTCGCCGACCTCCACGCGCGCTTTCCGTCTGCGCGGATCTTCCTGGTCGGAACGAGTCGCGGCACGGTATCGGTTGCGCATCTCGCCGTCTCGCTGGCCGACGTGGTTCAGGGCGCGGTCCTATCGTCGACGGTAACCGTCGCCAATCAAACCGGGCCGGGATTATCGGCATTCGATTTCGCATCAATCAAGATCCCGCTCTTGTGGGTCCATCATCGCGACGACGGATGCCGACTGAGCCCATACTCCGGCGCGCAGCGGGCCGCGCAAGGCCGCGCGTTCGTAAGCGTAAGTGGCGGTAACCCGCCGCAATCGGGTCCATGCGACCCGCTGTCACCGCACGGCTACTTCGGTCGCGAGGATGCGGTGACGCAGGCAATGCGCAACTACATGCTTGGGCGCGATTTCTCGCACAACATCGAGTGACCACCATGAGCACAATCGAAGTCAAGGTCCCTGACATCGGCGACTTCAAGGACGTGCCGGTGATCGAAGTCCTGGTCAAAGCAGGCGATCAAGTAAAGGCCGAGGATGCGCTGATCACGCTTGAATCCGACAAGGCAACCATGGACGTGCCCGCGCCTGCTGCCGGCACGATCAGGGAGCTCAAGGTCAAGGTCGGCGACAAGGTGAGCGAAGGCAGCCCGATCCTGACTATGGAAGCGGCGGGCGCAGGCGAGCCCGCGAAACCGGCCGCGCCGTCCAAAGTAGCTGCGTCACCCTCACCTCAACCCTCTCCTGCAAGCGCGAGAGGGAGCACCGCTGCGGCACCGGCTGCGACGGCGCCGACAACTACCGCGAGCTATGCCGGCAATGTCGATATCGAATGCGAAATGCTCGTGCTCGGCGCAGGTCCTGGCGGTTACAGCGCGGCATTTCGCAGCGCCGACCTCGGGATGAAGACGGTCCTGGTCGAGCGCTACCCCGCACTGGGCGGAGTCTGTCTCAATGTCGGTTGCATCCCGTCGAAGGCGTTGCTGCACGTCGCGGCGGTAATGGACGAGGCTGCATTGCTCTCGGAGCACGGGATCGGATTCAATGCACCGAAGGTGGATCTCGGCAAGCTTCTCGCATGGAAGAACAAGGTCGTCGGCAAACTCACCGGCGGGCTCGCCGGCATGGCCAAGATGCGCAAGGTGGAATGGGTGCGCGGCTATGGCACCTTCCTCGATGCCCGTCACCTCGCCGTCGAACTGACGGAAGGGCCTGGCCAGAGCAAAACCGGCGCCCGGAAAATCGTTCGCTTTGGCAAGGCCATCATCGCCGCCGGTTCGCAATCGGTGCGGCTGCCGTTCGTACCCGAAGACCCGCGCATCGTTGATTCGACCGGCGCATTGGAGCTCACCGGCGTGCCCAAGCGCATGCTGGTCGTCGGAGGCGGAATCATCGGCCTCGAAATGGGAACAGTGTACTCCACGCTTGGCGCTCGCCTTGACGTCGTGGAAATGCTCGACGGCTTGATGCTCGGTGCCGATCGCGACCTCGTCAAGGTTTGGGAAAAGATGAACAAGCCACGCTTCGATCGCGTGATGCTCAATACCAAAACGGTCGCCGTGGAGGCCAGGAAAGATGCGCTCCATGTGAGCTTCGAGGGCAAGCAAGCTCCGTCCGGGCCGCAACCTTACGACATGT
Organism: Betaproteobacteria bacterium; assembly: GCA_005882995.1. Lineage (GTDB taxonomy): Bacteria > Pseudomonadota > Gammaproteobacteria > Burkholderiales > Casimicrobiaceae > PALSA-1003. The sequence goes on along the minus strand of VBCY01000066.1, from coordinate 3,760 downwards.
TGCTGCTCTCAGTAGGCAGGAGCCCCAACGGCAGAAAAATCGACGCGGAAAAAGCCGGCGTCTCGGTCACCGAGCGCGGCTTCATTCCGGCGAACAACCAGATGCGCACCAACGTTGACCACATCTACGCCATCGGTGACATCGTCGAGGGGCCGATGCTCGCCCACAAAGCCGTGCACGAAGGGCACGTCGCGGCCGAGGCAGCGGCCGGTCAGAAATCTTTTTTCGATGCTCGAGTCATCCCGTCGGTCGCCTACACCGATCCGGAAATCGCCTGGGCCGGCTTGACCGAGGATGAAGCGAAGACAAAGGGCGTCAAGATACAGAAAAGCATGTTCCCCTGGGCCGCTTCCGGCCGCGCCATCGCCAACGGGCGCGACGAGGGCTTCACCAAGCTGCTCTTCGACGACGCCACGCACCGCGTCGTCGGCGGCGGGATCGTCGGAACGCGCGCCGGTGACTTGATCAGTGAAATCGCGCTCGCCGTCGAAATGGGAGCCGACGCCGCCGATATTGGCAAGACCATCCATCCTCATCCAACGCTCTCCGAATCGGTAGGGTTCGCCGCTGAGGCCTTCGAAGGCGTGTGCACCGATCTGCCTCCTGCGCGAAAGCGCTCATGACCCAGGACGAGCAGAAGAAGCGGGTCGCGCGCGAAGCGATCAAGTACGTCGTGGACCGTGCCTACGTCGGAGTCGGCAGCGGGTCGACGGCGAACTATTTCATCGACGAGCTGGCGAATATCCGGAATCGCATCAGGGGTGCAGTGGCAAGTTCACTGCGAACCGAGGAGCGGCTGAAGAGCCACGCTATTCCGATCGCTGAGCTCGCCAGCGTGGACGAACTGCCGGTTTACATCGACGGCGCCGACGAGACAACCGAGCGCGGGGCATTGATCAAAGGCGGCGGAGGGGCGCTCACGCGCGAGAAAATCGTCGCTGCCGTGGCTCGTAAATTCGTCTGCATCGTCGATGTCTCGAAGGTGGTCGGCGTGCTCGGCAATTTCCCGTTGCCGGTCGAGGTGATTCCGATGGCGAGAAGTCACGTGGCGCAGGAGCTCGTCAAGCTTGGAGGGCGCCCACGCCTGCGCCCGGATTGCACCACCGACAACGGCAATGTGATCCTCGACGTCGAGGGCATGCGCATCGTCGATCCGACAGATCTCGAGACAAGAATCAACAATATCGTCGGCGTGGTCACCAATGGACTCTTCGCACGCCGCGCGGCTGATGTGATTCTCGTGGGCACCGACCAGGGCGTGAGAACGATCGACACACACCGGCTGTGAGGTGTGCCGTGAGCGAGTGATGTGAACGCTTCCTGCGGCTTCGACCTTTGAGATCGGTTAGAATCAACCAGTGACCAACTTGAGCGTCCCGCACCTCGATCTGCCCGCATACATCCGCGAGATCGGCGCGCGCGCGCGCGTTGCTGCGCGGGTGTTGGCGGGCGCATCGACACAGGCCAAAAATACGGCGCTGCTCGAGACTGCGGCGGCAATACGTCGCAACGCAGACAAACTCCTGAGCTCCAACGGCGAAGATGTTAGCGCAGCGCGCGCAGCCGGCCAGGACAACGCATTCGTCGATCGTCTTATGCTCAAGGCTTCGAGCGTCTCAGCGATGGCCGAAGGCCTGGAGCAGATTGCCTCGCTGGCGGACCCGGTGGGGGAGATCAGCGATCTCAAATACCGACCCTCGGGTATCCAGGTGGGACGAATGCGCGTGCCGCTCGGTGTGGTCGGCATCGTCTACGAATCTCGCCCCAACGTAACGGCCGACGCCGCCGCGCTGTGCCTCAAATCCGGCAACGCCTGCATCCTGCGTGGCGGATCGGAAGCATGGCATTCGAATCACGCGATCGCCGAGTCCGTGCGTGCGGGACTTCTCGCCGCAGAGCTCCCGCAAGAGGCGGTGCAGCTCATCGCGACGACCGATCGCGCCGCGGTCGGGCTGCTTGCCACCATGGATCGCTACGTCGACGTACTTGTCCCTCGCGGCGGCAAGAGTCTGATCCGGCGCATCGCCGACGAAGCAACCGTGCCGGTGATCAAGCATCTGGACGGCGTGTGCCATGTTTTCATCGACGAGCACGCCGACGTCGACATGGCCATTCGCATTGCCGACAACGCCAAGACGCAACGCTACAGCCCCTGCAACACCATGGAAACTCTGCTCGTCCATGCCAAGATCGCGCCACAGCTGCTGCCGCCGCTTTGTCGAATCTATCTCGAAAAAGGCGTCGAACTGCGCGGTGACGCGGCGGCGTGCGAGCTGATTCCGCAGATGGTAGCCGCCACCGACGAGGACTGGACGACGGAGTATCTTGCCCCGATTCTCGCCATACGCATCGTGGAGAGCCTCGATGCGGCGATTGACCACATCGCCCGCTACGGCTCTCAGCACACGGAGGCGATCGTCAGCGAAAACTACGCGAACGCCATGCGCTTCCTGCGAGAAGTCGATTCGAGCTCGGTGATGGTCAACGCGTCCACGCGCTTCGCCGACGGCTTCGAATATGGATTGGGCGCCGAGATCGGCATCTCCACCAACAAGCTGCATGCACGCGGACCGGTTGGCCTCGAGGGACTCACCAGCCAGAAGTGGGTCGTGCTCGGCAGCGGTCAGATACGCAGCTAGTTAAATAACGCCGAAGCCGCGCCGTGATGTCGACCGCGGGCACATCGGCAGCTATCGATATCGTCGGGGTCCGATGTCGTCCTCCGTTTCCGTTTCCATTGCCACCAATACTGCCATCGCCGCGGCCAAGGGCTTCGGCTGGTTCGTCACCGCTTCGCCGACGCTTTTCGCCGAGACCGTCCACTCGATCGCCGACATCGCCAATCAGGTCCTGCTGAAGATTGGCGAGGTGCGCGGTCGCGGCGGCCCCGATGCAACGCACCCCTTTGGACGCGGCCAGGAGAGATTCTTCTGGGCGCTCGTCTCCGCGGTCAGCGTTTTTTTCATCGGGTGTGCGGTCAACGTCTATCACGGCGTGCATGCCCTGCTGCAGCCGGATGCGATCGAGCCGTTCACAGCACTGGTCCTGGGCCTGTTGCTTTTCGCGCTTGTGCTGGAGTCCTACACCTTTGTGATCGCATTTCGCGAGCTCGGTGGATGGCGAGGCGTCGTCGAGAACCGCACCAACACCACGGTGCTCGCAGTCCTGCTCGAGGACGCCGTTGCGCTGTTCGGCATCCTGCTCACATTGCTCGTTGCAGGTGTCTCTTTTTTTCTAGGTCCGCGTCCGGAGTTCGACGCCGCGGTCGCCATTATCGTGGGTGTGGTGCTCGGACTCATGGCAGTATTTCTTGCGGCGATCAACCGGCGGCTCCTGATCGACACTGCAGATGAGCCCCTCGATCGCCTCGTTGCCGCATTTCTGGGCGAGCACGGCGTGCCTGCGGACGTTACCTCCATCGTGCTCGACCACAACCACAGCGTCGTATTCATCCGGGTCAGGCCCGCTGCCGACATCGTTTCCGGCAGCCCCGATTCGGGCGCGCTAGGCGACGCGCTCAAGCGTCACGCGCGCGAACGCGCAGACAAGACGATTGACGAGGTCTACTGGCGCTTTCCTGCGGACAGCGGTGATCTGGCGCAGCCGAGTCGCTCGGGCTAAGCCTACGGCGCGAAACCCTCGGTCAGCCTGCGGCCTGCCACAGAGCGCGATCAGAACGATCTCGGCATGCCGAGCACGTGTTCGCCCACGTACGACAGGATCAGATTGGTCGAGATCGGCGCGACCTGATAGAGCCGTG
>VBCY01000405.1:2700-4660 GCA_005882995.1 Betaproteobacteria bacterium | reverse complement strand
AATCAAGGCAGGAATGATCGGCGCCAAGGTCGCTGTGGACCCTTCGGGGAGTCTCTCCGCTTCACGGGCCATCGACTTCGTCACGGGCAACGAATTCGATTTCACCGTCAAGGAAGTCGCCGAGGGACGAGACTGGAATCGCATCGCGGTCCTTTCCTATCGAGACGCCGACGGCCGTGTCGTGCACAACGCTGCGCGTCCGATGCTCGAGAACATGGATGCTCTGCCGTTCGTGACGCCGGTCTACAAGAGGGATTTGAGCATCGAGAAATACTTCATCGGATATCTCAAGCACCCCTACATTTCCCTCTACACGGGCCGCGGCTGCAAGTCGCGCTGCACCTTCTGCCTGTGGCCGCAGACCGTCGGCGGGCATCGCTACCGAACGCGCAGTGTCGGCCATCTCATCGACGAAATCCGCTGGGCGCAGAAGGCCTTTCCGCAGGCGAAGGAGTTTTTCTTCGACGACGATACTTTCACCGACGATCTGCCGCGTGCAGAGGCGATCGCAAGAGAGCTGGGGAAGCTGGGCGTCACGTGGTCGTGCAACGCCAAGGCCAATGTTCCGCGAGACACGCTCAAGGTCCTTCGCGACAACGGCTTGCGCCTGCTGCTTGTCGGCTACGAAACAGGCAACCAGCAGATCCTCTACAACATCAAGAAAGGGATGCGCATCGAGTTCGCGCGCGGCTTCACCAGGGACTGTCACGAGCTGGGAATCACCATTCACGGGACATTCATCCTCGGCCTGCCGGGCGAGACCAAGGAGACCATCGAGGAGACCATCCGCTTCGCCACCGAGATCAATCCCCACACCATCCAGGTGTCGCTGGCGGCGCCTTATCCCGGCACTTCGCTCTACCGCCAGGCGCTGGAGAACGGCTGGCTGGATCGCGCCAACGCGGAGCTCGTCGACGCGCACGGCGTGCAGCTCGCGCCGCTGCATTATCCCCACCTCTCCCACACGGAGATCTTTGACGCGGTCGAAACGTTTTACAGGCGCTTTTATTTTCGCAGTAGCAAGATCGCGTCGATCGTCGGCGAGATGGCAAGGAGTCCGGAGATGATGAAACGCCGGCTGCGTGAAGGCATCGAGTTTTTCCAATTCCTGCGCGAGCGGCGAGAGGCCCCGCACTGATATCGTTGATCATCACGGCCGACGACTTCGGCCTTGCGCCGGAGGTCAATAAGGCCGTCGAGATCGCGCATAAGGGCGGCATTCTCACGGCCGCCAGCCTGATGGTGAGCGGACGCGCCGCGACCGAGGCGGTCGCCATGGCGCGCCGCCTGCCTGCCTTGCGGGTCGGTCTGCACCTGGTATTGGTCGACGGGCTTCCGACGCTGCCGGCCGAGCGCATCCCTGATCTCGTGGATGGGGATGGGCGGCTGCGCAGAGACTTGATGAAGATCGGCATCGACATATTCGCTCGCCCTGGGGTGCGTCGCCAGCTCGCCGCGGAGATCGACGCGCAATTCGCGGCGTTTCGCGCCACCGGTTTGCCGCTCGACCACGTCAACGCTCATCACCACTTCCACCTGCATCCGACGGTTTGCGCTCTGATGCTCGAGATCGGAAAGCGCTATGAGGCTAAGGCGGTGCGCGTGCCGCGCGAACCCGAAGCACTCGACGGCCCGCGCCTGCCAGGTTCGCGCGCGGGCGCTTGGGCTTTGGCGCCGTGGGTTGCGCGCCTCGACAGACGCGTCCGCGACTATGGAATGACCGCGCCCGCTCAGGTATTCGGGCTCGCGTGGTCCGGCGCGATGACCCGCGAGCGCATGCTAAGACTGTTAAAGGCGCTGCCGGACGGAATCACTGAAATCTACTGCCATCCCGCCACCTCGAACGTCTTTGTAGACGCTGTCCAAGGCTACCGCTACGCCGATGAGTTGGATGCGCTGACTGCGCAGGAAGTAATGAGCCGCGTGCGGGACAACCCTATCCGGACGGGCGGATACCTTG
>VBCY01000405.1:0-2676 GCA_005882995.1 Betaproteobacteria bacterium | reverse complement strand
TCATGATGTGCGCAGCATTTTCGGCATCGTCGTCGCAGCAGGCCCGGGATTGTTGCTCGCGGCTTTTTTCCACATCGTGCCCATGACGGCCAACGCGCGCGCCTGGCAACGCCTCATGCCCGAGCCTCGCCCCGGCCTTCGCCTCGTGACGTGGGCGACGTGGATGCGAGAATCCGTCAATGGGTTGCTCCCGGTCGCGCGCATCGGTGGCGAGGTCGTCGCTTATCGCGTTATTCGACGGCATGTCGAGCGGCGCAGCGACGCGGCTGCGAGCCTGATTGCGGACATGGGTCTGTCCATCCTGAGCCAGGCGAGCTTTGGACTGTTCGGTCTGGCCCTGCTGTTCGTCCTGGGCGGGACGACGGCTGTCACGGCGCAACTGGCGGTGGGTGTCGTCGCCATGATCCCGCTGGGCGTGGGCTTTGCGTTGGCGCAGCGCTACGGCGCGCTCGCTGCGCTCACACGCTTTCTCCATCGGCTGTTCGCGGGTCGGCTCAGTGGTGTGCAAACACATTCGCTGCGAGTCGATCGCGCACTGCGCGCCGTACATGAGCGTCGACGCGACGTGCGGGCGTGCTTCCTGTGGCAGCTTGCGGGTTGGGCCCTGGGCGCGGGCGAAATCTGGCTCGCCCTTTATTTTCTGGGCCATCCAGGCAGCCTGGTCGCTGGCCTTGCCATCGAGGCGCTTATCCAGGCGTTGAGCAGTGCAGTCTTTCTGGTGCCGGCGGCGATCGGCGTGCAGGAAGGAGCGTTCATCCTGATCGGCGCTGCACTCGGCATCGACGCTGCAACGGCGCTGGCGCTGGCGACAGCTCGACGATTGCGAGACGTCGTCATTTTCTTTCCCGGCCTGATCGCCTGGCAGTGGGCTGAGGCTTCGATGCGCCATGCGAAGTCGGCGAATCCATCGCCGGGCGCCAGAGAACCGGCAGTCAACGAGCGATCAGTGGCGTACTCCAACCTCTCCCAGCAGCGCCGGCAGGAAGAGCAACGCTGAAGCCAGTGTGCAGGCTAGCGATAGCGCGAGCAATTGACCCATGCTCGAGGTCCCCGGGTGATGCGAAAGCCACAAGCTGCCGAACGCCGTCGCGGTAGTGAGCGCACTGAAGATCACCGCGCGCGCCAGACTGGACTGAAGCAGATCGCGCTTGCCTGATCGGTGGGCCATCACAAAATAGATGTTGAACGCGACACCAATGCCGAACATGAGCGGCAGGGCGATGATGTTTTCGAAGTTGAGAGGCAAGCCGATCGCGGAACAGAGCGCCAGCGTGACGAGCGATGACAGCGCGAGTGGGGCCAGCGTCAACAGCACGTCGCGGACGCTGCGCAGCGCAAGGGCGACGATCAAGACTATGGAGAGCAGCGCCCAGCATCCGGCCTGCAAAAAAGCGCGGACAATGGTGCGACTCGAATCCTGAATCGACACCGGGGCTCCGGTCGCGTCGGGAGCAAGTTCGCGCACCGCAGCGACGAAGCGCCGCAAGGTGGCATTGTCATTGCTGTCTCCCTTCGGAAAGACTTCGATGCGTGCATGCCCATCGGCGGCGACCCAGTCGTGCCTGAGCTCATCAGGCAAAGCAGCGAGCGTCACCGGATAGGCCTGCATGGCGGCGCGCAACTGTCCAAGCGTCGTCTCAAGCCCCGGGATCAACATGAGCCGCACGCGTTCGCGCTGCGACGCCGAGCCGTCGGCGAGTAACCGGAGCGCGGTCGCGAGACGCGAAGCGGCGACACCGAACGCAGTTTCCGGTTGGCTGCTGGCCGCCTCTTTGAGCGAATTGACTGCACGCGACAAGGCTCGCGCCGACTCTTCGTCACTCGGCGGGGCGCGCGTCCGACCCGGGTTGAGGGCAGGAGCGAGCAAGAGCGCCGCGTCAGCGATGAGCGCGAGTTTCTTACCAGGCGTTGGGCGAGGGCGGTGGCTTCGTCGATTGAGGGGACAAGGACCTGCACGGTATTCGGAGTCGTGTCAGGGTCGCGCATCAACTCGAGAAGCGTCGCAGCCGATTCGACTTTGGGACTCCGCAAGTTCAGCGGATTGAAGTCGAATTGCAGCCACGGCAGCAGCGCCACGCTTCCCGCGGCGACACCGACTGCCAAGACCATGATCCGCCGGCGATGCTTCAGCAGGAATCGATCGAGCGGGGCGAGTGCAGCGTATCCGACCGTGGCCGGTTCACCGCCAGGACGCAATAGCACAACGAGCGCCGGCAGAAGCGTCACGGTGGCGATGAATGCGACGATCATGCCGCTTCCGGCGATTACCCCAAGCTCGGAAACGCCGCGATATTCCGTCGGCAGAAAGGCATAGAACCCGACTGCCGTCGATATCGCGGCGAGCGCGAGGGGCGCGCCCATCTGCCGGCCCGCGTTGACGAGCGCGCCGCGCAGATCGTCGGAAAGATGACGCTCGGCGCGGTAAGCGACGCAGAACTGGATGCTGAAATCGACGCCGAGCCCCACGAAGAGCACGGCAAATGCGACCGAAATCAGGTTGAACGCTCCGAACAGCCACAGGCCGAACGCGGCGGTGACGATCAATCCGGCAGTGAGGCTCAACATCACCGCAAGGATCAGACGCCAGGTGCGAAGCGCCGCCCATAGCAGCGCCAGGATGGCGGCGAGCATCAGCACTCCATTGAGCACGGCGCCATCGGCCAGCGTAGCGAACTC
>VBCY01000404.1 GCA_005882995.1 Betaproteobacteria bacterium | reverse complement strand
GAGTGCTGTTCGATCAGAAGCCCGGAGCGTGGCGGGGGCCGATCGAGTCACGCTACGGCTGGCATCTCGTCTTCATCGACTCAATCACGCCCGAACGCGTTCGGCCCTTCGAGGAAATCGAGCCCGACGTCAAGGCCCAGTGGATCGCGGAGCAACGCGAGGAGACCAAGCGCAAGATGTACGATGCGATGCGCGCGCGCTACAAGGTGGTGTTGCCGGATTCGAAGGCGGTACCGGATGCAACGCCCGCGTCGAAGAAAAGTCCGTAGCGCCGCCATGAAGACGCAGCGATGGCTTGCGGATGCTTCGCCGGACTGCTGTTCCTCACACGCACGGCCGCGGCGGCATGTCCATTGTGCCTCGCGCGTTCCAGGTCATCCTGAGCCCGCAGGCCTCGTGTATTCCGAGCGCGGCATGCTCGTGTTGCCCTGGCCCAACCTAGCGCGTCTACGCGTGGTGGAGGTCGTCAAAGGCGATGTCAAGCCGCGGAGTTGCATCGATCTTTAACGACATCTCGCGGCTTGCCGAGGGTGCCTCGCGAGTGGCCGTCCATTGCTGCTGCTTCGCGACCGTCGCTGGCAATCGTGGGTGTACATTGTGGATCCCGCGCGCACGCGTGATCCAGTCATACCCATGCTGATGAAGGAGCACAAGGACCTCGCGGGATACGTCGTGCGCGAGTTCGCCGAGCGGGGCTACTGGGACGCGGTGCCGGAGTACTCGCCTTGCTCAAGACGAAGCTGCCGAATCCCGCACCGCGTTACGCGATGTTGAACTACCTAAGCGAGTGTCCGCGCGCTGACGCAAAGAACGCGGCGACGATGCTCGCCGCCGAGCAGTCCTACTAGTTTTCCCATGTTGCGCCTGACACGCTCGATTCTGATTGGCGTCGCGCTCGCGTTCCTTTGGCACGCGCCCGCGACCTTTGCGCACGAATCGCGTCCGGCGTTCCTGCAGATTAGCGAAACTGCGCAGAATCGCTACGATGTGGTATGGCGCACGCCTCTCTTGTCCGGCGCGCCATTGCCGGTAGTCCTGCAGTTCCCGTCCGACGTGCGCAATGTCACGGCGCCCCACACGCAGGAGTTCCCAGACTCGCTGGTCGAAAGGCGGGTGATCGAAGTGCCGGGAGGACTCGCTGGCAAACGCATCGAATTTGTCGGGTTGCAGGGAACGATCACCGATGTGCTCGTCCGCGTGCAACCGAGCGACGGCAACTACTCGACGACACTGGTTCATCCGTCGCAGTCGTGGATCGAAATTGCCCCCTCGCGCGGCCCTCTGAACGTGGCAGGCGCCTACCTGACGCATGGCATCGAGCACATCCTACTCGGCTACGACCATCTGCTGTTTGTGTTCGCGCTGATACTCATCGTCCGCAGCACACGCGCACTGATCTGGACCATCACCGCGTTCACGATGGCGCATTCGATCACCCTGGCGCTCGCGACGCTGGGTGTCGTGCGCGTGCCAGGACCGCCGGTCGAAGCATCGATCGCATTTTCCATCCTCCTCCTTGCAAGCGAAATTCTGCGCCTGCGCCGTGGCGAGCAAAGCCTTACAGCGCGTTGGCCGTGGGTAGTGGCGTTCTGCTTCGGGTTGCTGCACGGCTTCGGTTTTGCCAGCGCGCTCTCGGAAATAGGCTTGCCGCGCGGCGACATCCCACTGGCGCTGTTTGCGTTCAACGTGGGCGTGGAGCTCGGTCAGCTAGTGTTCATCGGCGTCGTCTCGGGCGCCTTCTCGGCACTGCGACGCTACGCGTCGACCAGGGCGTTGGAAGCGCGTATTATCTATGTTGCGCCGTATATCATCGGATCGCTGGCCGGATTATGGTTTGTACAGCGGGTCGCGACATTTTTGTAGGTTCAACGGTCCATCACGAATCGTCTCGCACCGCGTTGAAGGCCACCACGTCGCGGTTCGCGTGAGGAGGGCGTGGGCTGCGACGTAAAGGGCGCACCGGACATCGGGATCGCCCGCCTTGGAGATTCGACCCAGACTCAATCGATTTTGTCATGATCCCAATTTCTGCCCAGCGGCATTGTGGCGGTGCAATGGCGCGATTCTAGCGCGTTGACTTGTCCGCCTCGCGATCGTCGCTGTCGTGACTTGGCGATAGACCCCTCGGTCCGTTCTGCAATTTCTCTGTTCTGGCCAACAGTTACCGCGAGACCAAACTCGCCCGCTGCCGCCAACTGCTGCAGCTGCCCCCGCCGAGTGTCGAACCATCCGTGCCGCTGGCGGACTATCGCGACTGGTACTAAAGGGTGTCCTACTCCGATTCACACCGTGCGTGAGCGGTTTTCGTGTGCTATTTTTCGGCTTTCCAACTCGTTGAGAAATTAAGTTCGCTAAGCATTTCGAAGGTGTTGCAACAGGTCACGCCGAGGGTTGCACTTACATCAGGTATGCGGCGATTTTGCCTTTGTTTCTTCGGACTAGAGACCTCCGTCGTTACAACGCAGCGGTCAGCCGGCGAGGCCAAGACGTAGGCAATTAGGAAGGGATCTCTGCCAATCTGCTCGAGCTCCTCATCCGTCAGATCCATTGCATACCGATTAACTAGGACTTGCTGCACAAGGTCCGGATCTACCTCTTCATCGAGCACGAGCGCGCCTTTGTTGGACTGAATCCATCCGAACGGGGGGTCTTGTGCATCGTCTTTACTACCGTCCTTTACCTCTTCGAATGTTTCAAGTGGCATCTTTATGGTTCCATGGTTGCCATGGTGCACTCGCTGCGCTTCGCGAGTTTTGAGCCACTCAACTTGGAACTGGGCAGTCAAGTGGCGCCATTTGGCTTCAGTGAGATAACCTCCACGGAACAGACGAT
>VBCY01000403.1 GCA_005882995.1 Betaproteobacteria bacterium | reverse complement strand
TTTCCTCGAATGCCGTCTCCGGATGCGCGTGCAGATGGCGCCGCCAGGCTTTCATCTCTGGAACCAATTCGATAACTTCGGCGGCGAGGTTCATAGTGCGTCCCACGGGAGGCAAAGCATGATGGTAGCAAAGCTGCCGGCGCGCCGCGCTACGGTAGAATGCGCGCTGCCTGCCGAATCCACATGAGTAACGCGACCCAGACGGTCTACGATCTTGCCGTGGTCGGCGGCGGGATCAACGGCACCGGCATCGCGCGCGACGCCGCAGGACGAGGCCTCAAGGTTGTTTTGCTGGAGAAGGATGATCTTGCGGCACACACCTCGTCATGGAGCACCAAGCTCATTCATGGCGGGCTGCGTTATCTGGAACATTTCGAATTCCGTCTGGTCGCCGAGTCCTTGGCCGAGCGGGAAGTACTCCTGCGCGCCGCGCCGCACATCATCGAAGCGCTGCAATTCGTTCTTCCGCACGAGCCGCATCTCCGCCCTGCGTGGATGATCCGTGCCGGCCTGTTTCTCTACGATCACATCGGAGGACGCAGAACCCTGCCTTCCTCATTCGCAGTGAATCTCGCGACAAGCGAATGGGGCGCCGGTCTCAAGAGAAAATTCCGCCAGGGCTTCGTCTACTCCGACGCTCGCGTCGACGACTCGAGGCTGGTGATCATCAACGCGATGGATGCTCGCGAGCGTGGCGCCGATATCCTTCCACGCACCGCTCTGGCCGGTGCGAGACGCGAAAACGGACTGTGGCACATTCGCACCCGGAGCGCTGCCGGCGATATGAACGAACTGCGCGCGCGAGCCCTCGTCAATGCAACCGGTCCATGGGTGAAGCAGGTGCAGGACGAGGTTTCTGGAATGCCGGGTCGCGAAGCCGTACGCCACATCAAGGGAAGTCACATCGTCGTGCCGCGCGTGCACCCGGGGCGGCACGCATATATCTTGCAGAATGCGGATAAGAGGGTCGTATTTGTGATTCCGTACCAGGACAAGTTTTCGCTCATTGGAACGACCGACATTCCGGTGAAACACTACGAAAAGCCCACGATTTCGCCGGAAGAAGTGGCTTACTTGTGCGACATCGCAAGCGCCTATCTATCGCATCCGCCTTCACCGGCGGACGTCGTCTGGTCCTACAGTGGCGTGCGGCCGCTGTACGACGACGGCAGCGTCGACCCCTCCACGGTAACGCGGGACTATGTCCTCAAGCTCGATTCGGATCCCGAGGGAACAACGCCGCTGCTGTCGATCTACGGCGGCAAGATTACGACCTATCGCCGCCTTGCTGAGCATGCGCTGACCGAGCTCCGGAAGTTCTTTCCGCGCATGGGCCCCGCATGGACGCACCGCGCGACACTGCCTGGGGGAGACCTGCCGGGCGGCGATTTTGCAGCGTATCGCGCAGAAATTGCGAATCTTTACCCCTTCCTGCCGCCCGAATACCGTGAGGTCCTTCTGCGTCGGCACGGCACGCGCGTAAAACAAATCCTTGGTGACGCCAAGTCGCTGGCCGACCTGGGTCGCCATTTCGGGGATACGCTTTACGCCTCGGAAGTCGAGTATCTTGTCGCGCAGGAGTGGGCGTGCGACGCCGAGGATATCTTGTGGAGGCGCACCAAGTGCGGCCTGCATCTTTCTGAAGAGCAGCGCGGCGCTCTCGCCCAGCATATGGCTGAACGATTCGCCCACCAGTGAGCCACGCGTGATGCAGCCGCTTGCGGCGTTGCCCGAAGACGCACGCCTCAAAATCCGCGGAGTGCTGACCGACATCGACGATACGCTCTCCACCGACGGAAAAATTACCGGAGAAGCCTACCTGGCGATGCAGCGGCTGCATGCCGCGGGGCGGCTGCTGGTTCCGGTCACCGGACGACCGGCAGGATGGTGTGACCACATCGCGCGCATGTGGCCGGTGGACGCCGTCGTGGGAGAAAATGGTGCGCTTTACATGTTTCACGATGGCCTCAACCGCAAGTTGCGGGTTTGCTACGCGGCGGGCGCTGAAGAGCGTCGCCGAAATCGCCGCCGTGCCGATGCCATAACCGCCAGGATACTGCGCGAGGTGCCAGGGTTCGCCCTCGCATCTGATCAGGCTTACCGCCAAAGCGACCTCGCGATCGACTATTGCGAGGACGTCGCTCCACTTCCGATCGAGAGCGTCGATCGCATCGCCGAGCTTATGCGCGCCGAAGGCATGACAGCGAAGGTATCTTCGATCCACGTCAACGGCTGGTTCGGAAGTCACGACAAGCTATCGATGACGCGGCGACTTTTCGCCGAGGAATTCGGAATCGATCTCGCCGAGGCAGGTGAGCAATTCCTTTTCGTCGGCGACTCGCCCAATGACGCACCGATGTTCGCCTTTTTTAGCAACTCTGTCGGCGTGGCCAATGTGACGCGGTTTGCAGCGAGGCTCACACCCCCACCAAACTACGTGACCACTCACGAAGCAGGAAAAGGCTTCGTCGAGCTCGTCGATTTTCTGCTGGCTTGAGCGAGATGCTGTTTCAATCGCGTTGGAGCGGCGTCCGTCATCCCATGGCGATGGCGCTGACTGCAAGCTCGGCGATCGCCGCAATGACGATCCCTGCCAGGATGGCGCAAAGAACAGTGACGACGGTGTAGCCTACGGCCTTCTCTTTAGGTGAACGCATCAGCACCGGCAGGCCCAGATACAACAAGTAGAGGCCATAGAATGATGCGAGGACCACGAGGATGCCCAGCACCGGAATCACGTTGAGAACGCTGGCCAGCCAAGCCGGCGTGTAGCTGTAAGCCGTGACTTTGAGCGCCGCCAGAGGGCTTTTCTGACCGCCAAAAGTCGGGGCGAGCACGTTAACGATCTGCGCGATGAGATACACGCCAACGAGCGACAGCGCAAACGTAACGCTCGCGTAGGCGATACCGGCGCCGACCCCCAGGCGTACCGTTCCGAACAATGGGACCCGCGCGCCGATGATCGTATGGCCCAAAAAACTCGCAATCACGCCGATGGCGACCAACGGTGCGACGTAGCTCAGGTAGAGTGTGCGCGGAGTCGATGCCTCCTCGGCAATGCGCGGCCACTCGGTGGAAGGCGACAGACAGATGTCCTTCACGCGGGCAAAAATGGCTTGCGCAACGACAGGTTCATGCGAGGCGTCGAAGTGAAGTCCCGGATCTGCTGCTGTCACGACTCGCGTGTCGGGCGTCAAGAACTCTTTGGGCGGCGCCTCCGCGGGCGCAATAGTCTCCAGCGACATCTTCACCAGTTCCGGGGCCCTCTCGGGCGCCAAAACCGCTGGAGTGCCGCAGCGGTGACAGAAGTTCGCGCCATCGACGAGGCGTTGACCGCACTCGGCGCAGAACATGGTAGGGGGTTCTCGCTCGGGCAAAAGTTCTGCGCGGATTGTGCCGCGCGTCGGATTCCACATCAACGCTCGGGATTGGATGCCCCGCTTCGAAACGATTTATTTCGGTGCGGTCGGCGGGCCCGTTGAGAGGCCGCCCAATGCCACAAGACGCTTACTTCTGCCGAGTGGCGGCAGAGGCCCATTGAGCCAGCAAAGGTCATCGAGTTGGCGATGGCCGCGTATGTTAGCGCTCACTTCTCATTATCCTACGGCCCCAATTGCCGCATGCCCACGTGACGAGAAAGGCGGTCCGGCCGGAGACTTTGCCGCTTTCTCAATTTTAAGATGGGTATGGGACTTGCGTCTGAAGCCGACCTGCCAACGAAAGGGTCGCCGCTAGTCCTGAAGTGCCGAAGAGCGCAACCGGGACGCGGGGGGAGAGCCGCCGCGACCAGGAGAAGAGCGATGACTCGATATGGCTTTAACATCCGCACCCGAACCGGGCAGCGCGTCGACCATATATGCATCATGGCGTCATGCCGCGAGGACGCCGAACGACGGCTGAGGCAGATGTACCGCGATTGTGAGATCGTCGCGTGTCAGACCGAGGCAGTGGGGCGCGCCGATTCGCTGGACATCGAAGGGGTCATCGAAATGATCAGCAACGATCCCGTGACCGTCCCTGCGGTGGCCCGCTCGGTGCTACGTTACAAGTCCGGCGGCCGCTAACTCCTCGACCACCGCATGATAGTCGCGCGCGCCGCGGCTCTGCGGCGCGTGCCGAAATACATCCAGGGCACGAGCCGGGCTTTCTGCCAGGCTGACGTTCTCCTGGACGCGCGTGGCGCAGATCTCTTCGGCACGGAAAGCCGTCGCCATGAGGTCCGCCACCTCCGAGCTCATCCTGCGTCTTGCATCGAAGCGTGTGAGCAGGTAGCGCCGCGGCACCCGGTGCTTGAATACCGGCTCCAGCGCGTTAAGGCTGCGCTCCACCTGCTGCGCTCCCTGGAACGCAAGATAATCGGCCGATACCGGGACGACCACCACATCGCACGCGAAAATCGCGTTAAGCGACAGCACTCCTAGCAACGCACAGCAATCGATGATGACCGGTCCCGGCACTGCATCCTTTGACTTGAGCGCCGTCCGCAGGCGCGTCACCACGTTGACTCCTTTCCCGAGCAGCGTATCGAGCTTGGTGAGCTCGAGGTGCCCGGGACAGAAAATCACGCCACTCGCGGTGATCTGAGCAACGTCCGCGAGTGGACGCTGGCGCATGAAGAATGAATAGACCGAATCGTCGGCGAGAGGCGGATGTACCCCGAAGATGGTCGACAGGTGGGCCTGAGGATCGAGGTCGATACCGAGTGGCCTCTTCTTGCGCAAGGCGATCCCGGCAAGGAGATTGAGCGCCGTGGTCGTCTTGCCAACGCCGCCCTTCTGATTGAATACCGCGATGACCGTCATCTCGCAGGCACCTAAATGATTCGCTTGCGGACGAAGGTGACTGCAAGCTCGGCGAGGATCACGACGAAGAAGATCGCCGCGAGGATGGTCGCCACGCGGTTCCATTGAAACAGGTTGAGAGCCGAATCCAGCGTCATCCCGATACCGCCGGCGCCAACCAGACCCAGCACCGCTGATTCGCGGACGTTGATATCCCAGCGGAACAGCGCGATTGACCAGAAGGAGGGCTTCACCTGCGGCCAGTAACCGAAGCTCAAGCGGGAGGCCCACGGCGCTCCTGCGGCGGCAAGCGCCTCAATCGACCCACGGCTCGTCTCTTCGAGTGCTTCGCCGAAGAGCTTGCCGACAAAACCGATGGAGCGGAACGCGATCGCCAGCGTCCCCGCGAGAGCGCCGGGACCGAAAATGCCGACGAACAGAAGCGCCCAAACCAGCGAATTCACTGAGCGCGACGACACGAGAATCAGCTTGGCCACCAGGTTGACTGGCGTGAACGGGCAGACGTTGTGCGCGGCAAGGATCCCAACAGGCAACGCGAGAATCAGTGCGAGCAGCGTCCCCAGCGACGCGATGTGAATCGTCTCCATCAGTGCGGCGTGCACGCCTTTAGGGTAGTAGGCGACATCGATCGGCCACATGCGCCGGAGCAGATCCGCCACTTGCTCGGGCGCGTCGGACAGAAATTCCGGGATGATCTCCACGGTCTGGATCGAAGTGACGATCGCGGCGACAATCGCCAGATAGACGGTAAAGCGCGCCAAGCGCTGGGCGGGAGTAAAGCGTCGCCAGCTGTGCGTGGCAGGCACGTCATTCATCGTCGAACCGCCGCTCCGGTCGCGTCCCGAGCGCGCTTAAGCGGCGATGGAACATCTCCGCAAAAGTCATCCCGTCGATAAAGATGGCGCGGACGTAGGTCGCAACCATTTCGCCGATCATGATAAGAGCGATGATGGAGATCAGGATCGCGCAAACGTAGTCGTAGTCGAAACGCTGAAAGGCCGCAAACAGCGTTCCTCCGATGCCTCCCGCCCCCACGATGCCGACCATGGTGGAGTTGCGCAAATTGGAATCGAGCTGGTAGGTGCAAAAGCCGATGAATCGGGCGAAGACCTGGGGTAGCACTGCGATCGCGACGATACCCATGAAACTGGCGCCTGTTGCTCGCACAGCCTCCACCTGTTTCAGCGATATTTCCTCAATGGCTTCGGCGAAGAGTTTTCCGATGAAGCCAATTGAAGCGACTGTCAACGCCAGGATTCCGGCTAGCGCGCCAAAGCCCACCGCCTTCACGAATACGATCGCAACGATCACTGGATGGAACGAGCGCGCGGACACAATGACGAGACGCGCAGGCCAGCTCGCCCATCCGGGCATGAGATTACGCGCTGCGATGAACCCGAGGGGCAGCGAAAGGACAATGCCGAGCGTCGAGGCGAGCACCGCGATCTCCAGGCTTTCGAGCAGACCTTTGCTGAGCAGTTCCCAGCGTGAAAAATTGGGAGGAAAAAGACGATTCAGAAAATGAGCCGCGTTGTGCAGTCCCGCGGCGACGCGCTCCCATGACACGTCCATCTGCGCCGTGGCGTAAACGACGTACGCCAAGAGCAAGAGTGCGCCGAGTCGCGCCCAGCGATTGGGGCGCAGGACGGCGAGACGGTGCGCTGTGCTGGTCACCATGCCATGCGATTTTCGACCGCCGTCCTAGTGCATCCAGTCTTCGCCGCCGTAGATCTTCTTCAGTGCATCGTCGGCGAGAAGACCAGGTACGGCGTCGAAGACAACGCAGCCGCCCGCCATGCCGATAATGCGGTCGGCGAAGCGCCGGGCGAGCCCGACATCGTGCATATTGATGATCACCGGAATGCCGCGATCGCGAGCGATATCAGTCAGCAGTTGCATGATCTCGACCGAAGTCTTGGGATCGAGCGACGAGGTCGGTTCGTCCGCCAGGAGCAGTGACGGTTGCTGCATCACCGCACGGGCGATGCCGACGCGCTGGCGCTGGCCGCCAGAGAGCGAATCCGCACGCGCATCGGCGAAGCCTTCAAGGCCGACAATATTCAACAATTCAAATGCGCGTTCGATATCCTCGCGCGGAAAACTCCGCCGCCACGCCTTCCACGCAGACACGTAGCCCAACCGGCCGGAGAGCAGGTTTTCCATCACGGTCAGGCGCTCGACCAGGTTGTATTCCTGAAACACCATGCCAACGCGCCGGCGCGCCTCGCGCAGCTCTCGCCGCCGAAGACGGACCAAGTCGGTTCCCTCGAACATGATCGAACCCGAGGTCGGTTCGACCAGGCGGTTGATGCAGCGTATCAAGGTGCTCTTGCCGGTGCCCGACGGGCCGATGACTGCCGTGATGCTGCGAATCATGACTTCCAGGTTGACATCGGTGAGCACCGGCTGCCCGGCGCGGTACGACTTGCACAGATGCCGCACCGAGAGCACCGTGCCGGCAGCGCTCATTTCTTCTTCGCGGCTTCGGCAGCCTCTCGCGCCGTTTCCTTCTCGTAACTCGCCTTGTCAAACGCGCCGCCGGAGCCTTTCGCTACATCACGCACGACTGCCCAGGTCGTTTTGTAATTGATCGGGAAGAAACGGTCGGCACCGTCGAACGCCTTTTTCATCTCGGGCGGGAATCGATAGTCGTAAAAGCAGCCAAGCAGTTTGTCGACCAGCGGTGGGGCGAGATCATGCGCATAGGCGAATGACGAAGTCGGAAACTTCTGGCTTCGGTAGATGATTCGGAAATCCGACTCTTTGACCTGGCCGCGTTCCGCCATGCGGTGAAAGACGTCGGAAGCAACCGCGCCGGCGTCGTAATCGCCCGAATTGACCCCCATCACTGACTGATCATGCTTGCCGGAGAAAATGATCTTGTAATCCTTGTCCGGTGTCAGGCCCTCGCCCGGAAAGAGCGCCATCGGCGCAAGATGACCGGAGTTGGACGATGGAGAGGTGTGCGCCACCTTCTTGCCTTTGAGATCTGCGAGCTTCTGATAGGGGGAGCTCGCCTTGACGATCACGATCAAGTTGTAACCTTGAAAATCCTTCTCGGTTCCTTTGACTGCGAAAGGGACCGCACCGGCAAGGTTTACCGCGAATGCCGTCGGCCCGGTCGAAAATCCGGCGACATGAAGGCGGCCGGAGCGCATCGCTTCAATTTCAGCCGCGTTCGATTGAACCTGATAGAAGACGACCTTCTTATCGAGGCACTTGGAAAGAAACGTCGTGAATGGCCGGAAGATATTCTCGTACACCGCCGGATCCTCGACCGGCGTGTAGGTGAACACAACGGTCGAGGGATTTCTCCACTTCTTGGAATCGACCGGAGCGTCGGCGACCATGTCGCCGTTGTCGTCGCAATACTTCACGTCGAGCTCACCCCGATGCTTGCACGCGTCGGCCGCGCCCACGACGCCGGAAAGCATCCCGAGGCAGAACCCCGCGATGATGGCTGGAAAGAAGCGTCTGAGCATGGATTCCTCCTCTTGAGCCGTCGGTTGCGGCTGGCCGCGGCATTTTCGCATAGAACGCTTGCCGCGAGCCGCGCATCTCAAACGCCGAACGGTGCGCAAACACCGACGGCGCGAACTTGGTCGCGAGCGAAAAATGCGATAATCGTCGCTTGTGAAGGCAGCGCTGCAAATAGCGATTCTCGCCGCGGGCGAAGGCAAGCGGATGCGCTCGGCAATCCCGAAGGTGCTGCACCCGCTCGCGGGGCGCCCGCTTCTCGGGCATGTCATTGAAACGGCTCGTTCGCTCGAGCCTCGCGCCATATGCATCGTTTATGGCAGCGACGACGGGGAATTGGAGCGGCGCTTTCCCGATCGCGACCTGCAGTGGTCAAGACAGGATCCGCCCGCGGGGACGGGAGACGCGCTCAGGTGCGCGCTCACGCGTCTTCCCGAAGATGGGGTCACGCTGGTGCTCTTTGGTGCCGATCCGCTGGCTCGCGAACAGACCTTGCGTCAAGTGGTGAAGTGCGCGCAGGAAAACGCGTTGTCGCTTCTCACCGTCGAGCTCGATGATCCATCGGCCTATGGACGCATCATTCGCGATTCAAGTGGCGCAGTGACCGCGATTGTCGAGTACAAGGATGCCAGCGCAACTCAACGTGCCATTCGTGAGATCAACACCGGTGTGATGGCCGCGCCCACCGCGGCGTTCAGTCGCTGGCTGACGCAAATCGGTAATCGCAACGCAAGCCGTGAATACTATCTCACCGATTCGGTCGCGCTGGCAGTGAAAGAAGGGACCGCTGTCGTGGCAACGCGTGCCGGGAGCGTGATGGAGACGCTCGGGGTCAATAGTCAGCGTGACCTCGCGCAGATCGAACGACTCTACCAACGCGCGAGAGCGGAACAACTGCTTGATGCCGGCGTAAGACTCGCCGATCCGGACCGCATCGACGTTCGGGGAGACCTTGGCTGCGGTAAGGATGTCAGCATCGATATCGGATGCATTTTTGTTGGCGAGGTCAGCCTTGGCGATAACGTCGCTATCGCTTCATACTGCGTCCTTCGCGACGTCAGTGTTGGTCCCGGCACGGTTATTGCGCCGTTCTCCCACTTAGAGGGTGTTCGCATCGGCGCGCGTTGCTCAGTTGGACCCTACACTCGCATCCGCCCGGGAACGACGCTTGCTGACGAAGTGCACCTAGGCAATTTCGTTGAAATCAAGGCGAGCGCCATTGGTGTGAGCAGCAAGGTGAACCATTTGAGCTATGTCGGTGATACCACCGTGGGTCACGACGTAAACGTTGGCGCGGGTACGATTGTCTGCAATTACGATGGCGCATACAAACACCGCACAGTGATTGAAGACGATGTTCATATAGGCTCAGATACGCAACTCGTCGCACCCGTGACCATCGGCCGAGGCGCTACGATTGGAGCGGGCACGACGGTATGGAAAGACGTGCCTGGAGAATCGCTTGTTCTGAACGAAAAGACGCAGATTGCTCGAGAGAATTGGAAACGACCGACGAAAGGATAATCTCTCATGTGCGGCATTGTCGGCGCGGTAGCCCGCGACAACGTAGTCCCCATTCTCATCGAAGGCGTGCGCCGGCTGGAGTATCGCGGCTACGATTCGACGGGTCTTGCAGTGCTCAACGGCGGCCTGCATCGGCTGGTCAGCACGGCGCGCGTTGCGGATCTCGCGGCGCAAGCCGATGCCCGCCGCATCGAAGGCACCACAGGCATCTCGCATACGCGCTGGGCGACGCACGGCGCGCCGACGCCAACCAACGCGCATCCGCACGTCAGCAATGACGAAATCGCCGTCGTTCACAACGGCATCATCGAGAACTTCGAGTCGTTACGCGAGCGGCTGCAGCGCCAGGGTTACCGCTTTGTCACACAGACCGACACCGAGGTCATTGCCCACCTGATCCATGCGCACTACGCCGGCGACTTGCTCGCCGCGGTGAGCAAGGCCGTCGCTGAATTCAAGGGCGCTTACGCGATTGCCGCGATCACTACGCGCGAGCCGGGACGCATCGTCGGCGCGCGCGCCGGCAGTCCGCTCCTGGTCGGCATCGGCGAGCACGATCATTTCCTCGCGTCCGATGCCGCAGCCCTTGCGCCCGTGACCAAGCGCGTTGTGTATCTCGAAGAAGGCGATGTTGCGGACGTCACGCTGGAAAATTATGCCGTGTTCGATGCTCGAGGTGCGCGCGCGTCGCGGCAGGTCGTGACCGTGAAGACCTCGGGCGATGCGGTGGAGCTCGGCCCATACCGCCACTTCATGCAGAAGGAGATCTTCGAGCAACCCCGAGCGATCGCAGACACGCTGGAAAGCGTCGGCGCGATTGGCCCGGAGCTCTTCGGTTCCGGCGCGGAGGAAGTCCTGCGGCACGTCGGGGCGGTCCATCTGCTCGCCTGTGGCACCAGCTACTATTCTTCGCTGGTGGGCCGGCTATGGCTTGAGGCGATCGCCGCTTTGCCGGCGCAGGCGGAAATTGCCAGCGAATACCGTTATCGCGCGAGCGTGCCTAATCCCGATGCGCTCGTCGTGGTGGTATCGCAATCAGGGGAAACCGCGGACACGCTGGCAGCATTGAAGCACGCCAGCGATCGGGGTCACCGTCATACCCTCGCCATTTGCAACGTTCCCACCAGCTCGATGGTGCGCCAGGCGGCGCTCACGTACCTGACGCGCGCCGGCACCGAGATTGGAGTCGCGTCGACCAAGGCGTTCACGACGCAGCTGATCGGGCTATTCCTGCTCACCTTGACGCTCGCCAAGCTGCGCGGCCGATTGAGCTCCGACGATGAAGTGCGCTGGCTCAAGGGAATGCGGCATCTGCCGGCAGCGATCGGGGCGGTGCTCGCGCTCGAGCCCGCGATCATCGCCTGGGCCGAGAAATTCGCCAAGAAGCAGAACGCTTTGTTCCTCGGACGGGGGCTTCACTACCCGATCGCGCTCGAAGGGGCGTTGAAGCTCAAGGAGATCTCGTACATCCACGGGGAGGCGTATCCTGCCGGCGAGCTCAAGCACGGGCCGCTCGCGCTGGTAGACGCGAGCATGCCGGTGGTTGCGATCGCTCCCAACGACGCGCTGCTGGAGAAGCTCAAATCGAATCTGCAGGAAGTACGCGCGCGAGGTGGCGAGCTTTACGTTGTCGCCGATGCCGACAGTCACATCGAGTCGAGCGAGGGCGTTCACATCCTTCGTCTTCCCGAACACGCCGGCATGCTTTCTCCTATCGTGCATACGATCCCGCTGCAGCTACTTGCCTATCACACCGCGGTGCTGCGGGGAACGGACATTGACAAACCCCGGAATCTGGCGAAATCGGTCACCGTGGAGTGAAGCCGCAGGTCCAGTTTCGCCTGCGCATCCATCGCGGCCCGGACGTCGCTGTCGGCCCGGGGAAGATCGACCTGCTCGAGCAGATCCAGAAGACGGGATCCATCACCGCCGCGGCTCGGTCTCTCGCCATGTCGTATCGCCGCGCCTGGTTGCTGGTCGATACGATGAATCGCTGCTTCAAACGTCCGGTCGTCGAGGCCGAGGCGGGAGGACCGCGTGGAGGCGGGACTCATTTGACCGCTCTTGGCGAAGAAGTCGTGCGCCGTTACCGCAGGATCGAAGCCTGCGCCGCACAGGCTGCCAGCACTGACATCGCGGCGCTGACGCGCCTGCTCCGCCGCTAGACGTGGGCCGACCTCGGCGTGCTCGGCGTTGGCAAATCGAACTGTTCGCGAAGTGCCCTCTCGCCGAGGGGCGTGAAGCCGACTACGCGCGAGCCCTTGGCGCGTCGCGCCCACCCCAGGTCAATGCACCGGCTCAGCATTGCCGAGCCGACCGCGCCGGCAAGGTGGTAGCGGCGCGCGCTCCAGTCCAGGCACGCCCGGCACAGCGGACGCCGCTCGCGGGCGAGCGTGTCGACGTCGATCCCGATCTCCTTACAGAACTCCCTTCCCCGACGGGTAAGCTCCCATTCGTCCCCACTCGACCGCAGAAACCGCCCTTTTTCAAGACTCTCGAAGATGAGCACGCCCAACTCGCCAGCAAGGTGGTCGTAGCAGACCCGTGCTTTTCTCAGTGCCGGCTCGCGGGGGCTGGAGCGGACGCGCACCGCGCCGACCCGGTACGCAACGCCCATGAGGCTTTCCAGGACGTGCGCAACGTCGCGATCGGCGAGTCGATAGTAGCGGTGCCGCCCCTGGCGCTCCACGGCGAGTAGCCCCGCATCGAGCAATTTGGCGAGATGCGTGCTGCCGGTCTGCTTGGTCACTTCCGCCACGCCAGCAAGTTCGGTTGCCGTTAGTGCCTGCCCTGCCATCAGCGCCGCCAGCATTTCCGCGCGGGCATGATCGCCGATGAGTGCGGCGATGCCCACGATATTCGGTCCATCCTTCATGGTTCGATCTTAATCGAACCATTGCAGCCGATCAAGACGCTATAGTTATGGCTTGTATTTGACGCGGGAACCACCATGACGATCACCTGCTTCATCCGGTACGAGATCGATCCCTTTCAGCGCGAGGCATTCGCGGAGTATGCCGCCCGCTGGGGTCGCATCATCCCGCGCTGCGGCGGCGACCTTGTCGGCTACTTCTTACCGCACGAGGGTACGAACAATGTGGCCTGGGGTTTGATCGCATTCGACACGCTCGCAGCGTACGAAGCCTACCGTTCGAGACGGAAGAGCGACGCGGAATGTTGCTCGAACTTCGCGTTTGCGCAATCGAAGCGACTCATTCAAAGCGAAGAACGAACGTTTCTGGAGATCGTCGAAGGCACATTTCGCGTCGCCGCATCGAAAAATGGGGACCCCGTATGATCGCCGTGATCTTCGAAGCGCAGCCGCGTCAAGACCGGAAACAGGCCTATCTCGATGCAGCGGAGCGTCTGAGACCGCTGCTCGCCAGCATCGATGGCTTCATTTCGATCGAGCGCTTCGAGAGCCTGACGCACCCGGGCAAGATACTGTCGCTGTCCTACTGGCGCGACGAGGAATGTGTCCGGCAGTGGCGCAACGTCTCGGAGCATCGCCGGATTCAGAGCGTGGGGCGGCAGACGATCTTCGCCGACTACCGGCTGCGGGTGGCGCAGGTGATTCGCGACTACGGGATGAACGATCGCGCCGAGGCGCCAGGCGATTCACGCAAGGCTCACGGCGCATGAGTGGGAATCCCGGGTTTCGCCCTGCGGGCTCTACCCGAGCTACGCGTATCCCACGCTGCGGCGGTCGATCGACCCTGCCTTCAGCAGGGCGTAGACCTCCATTCCCTGCTCAAGCCCGAGCTCGGCACGCGAACGACGGGTGATTCGGGCGATGAGCGACGCCTGACCGACGCGGACGCGGATGTCGACGATGGGACCCTCCTCTCGAGCGATCGCGGCGACCGATCCCTTCAAAATATTGAGAACGCTCACGCGGCGCGGTGGCTCGGTTGCCAGCGCGACATCGCGAGCCCTGATGCGTACGCGCACCCGCTCGCCAATGAGCGCCTCCACACTGGGTACCACAAGCTCGCCTCCCTGGAACTTGAGCGTTGCAAGTCCGTCGGTGAGGTCATGTGATGCGACCGTGGCCTCGATCACCGCGCCGGCTTCGTAGCGGCCGGTGTGCGGGCGCAGCTCAAGGCGGCCCATCACATCGTCGACGTCGCCAACGGCGAGCGACTTGCCGTCGGCAAGCAGCACCACGGTGTCGGCGAGGCGCGTGATTTCGCCCACCGAATGGCTCACGTAGACGATCGGAATGTGAAGGTCATCGCGAAGCTGCTCGATATAGCGCAGTACCTCGTTCTGTCGCAGTACGTCGAGCGACGCGAGCGGCTCGTCCATGAGCAGCAACCTTGGTTGGGCAAGCTCGCGGCGACCGATCCCTTCAAAATATTGAGAACGCTCACGCGGCGCGGTGGCTCGGTTGCCAGCGCGACATCGCGAGCCCTGATGCGTACGCGCACCCGCTCGCCAATGAGCGCCTCCACACTGGGTACCACAAGCTCGCCTCCCTGGAACTTGAGCGTTGCAAGTCCGTCGGTGAGGTCATGTGATGCGACCGTGGCCTCGATCACCGCGCCGGCTTCGTAGCGGCCGGTGTGCGGGCGCAGCTCAAGGCGGCCCATCACATCGTCGACGTCGCCAACGGCGAGCGACTTGCCGTCGGCAAGCAGCACCACGATGTCGGCGAGGCGCGTGATTTCGCCCACCGAATGGCTCACGTAGACTATCGGAATGTGAAGGTCATCGCGAAGCTGCTCGATATAGCGCAGTACCTCGTTCTGTCGCAGCACATCGAGCGACGCGAGCGGCTCGTCCATGAGCAGCAACCTTGGTTGGGCAAGCAGCGCGCGACCGATCGCGACGCGCTGGCGTTCGCCGCCGGACAACGCTGCAGGAAAGCGGCGCAACAGCCGCTCGAGTCCAAGCAGCTCAACGATGTGTCCAGGCTCGATAGCTCGCGCGGCCTGCGGTGCGCGGTGGAAGCCGTACAGAATGTTCGCTTCCACGCTCAAATGCGGAAAGAGCAGGTCATCCTGGAAAACATAGCCCAGGCGTCTTCGCTCCGGAGGGAGATCGACGCCGCCATCACTGTCGAACAAGGCTTCGCCGTTGACGACGATGTGTCCCCGCTGTGGCCGGCTCACTCCTGCAAATGCGTTTACCAGGGAGGTCTTTCCGGAGCCGGAGCGACCGAACAGGCCAAGGATGGGCGCTTCCGCCCGGAAGGAAACTGAGAGCTCGAAGCTTCCGAGCCGCTGCTCGATATCGACGTCGATCATGGCCGAGCCACGAACTTCTGCGAGCGCCGCGTGAGCCATTCAGACACCGCCAGGGCAACGATGGAGAGGACGATGGCAATCCCACTCAAGCGTAACGCCTGCGCGTCGCCGCCCGGCGTCTGAATCAGCGAATAGATCGCCAGCGGCAGCGTTTCAGTCTCACCTGGAATATTCGACACGAAGGTAATCGTCGCACCGAATTCGCCCAGGCTACGCGCGAACGATAGGAGCACGCCCGTCACCACACCAGGCAGCGCGAGAGGCAGCGTCACCGAGGTGAAAACCCAGAGCCGCGATCCGCCCAGCGTGCGTGCCACTGTCTCGAGACGCCGATCGATCGCCGTGATGGACAGACGGATCGCCCGCACCATCAGAGGAAATCCCATGATGGCGGACGCAAGCGCAGCGCCCGTCCACCGAAACGCAAACACGATGCCGAACCAATCATCGAGCCATCGACCAAGAAAGCCCTGCTTGCCGAAGAGCAAGAGCAAAGAGAAGCCAACGACGACGGGCGGCAGCACGAGCGGTAGATGCAGCAGCGCGTCGAGAAGCGTCTTGCCAGGGAAGTTCCAGCGGGCGAGTGCATAGGCAAAAAAGATCGCCGCAGGGACGCTGAACACGACGCTCGCCGTCGCCACTTTGAGGCTGAGAAGGATGATGCCGGCCTCGTCGCTCGCCACGATGCTCAGCGTGCCAGCAAGGTGAAGCCGTGGTGGCGCCACGTGGCCAGCGCCCGGGCTTGTGCCCGCGCGCGGCTCGTCGCGATGACTGCCGCCGGATAGACGATCGCGGGGTGAGTGCCTGCTGGAAAAGTGCCGACCACGCGAACCTTGGGTTCTGCGAGCGCGTCCGTTGCGTAGACGATGCCCAACGCTGCCTCACCTCGCGCCACCAGCGCCAGCGAAGCACGAACGTGCTCCGTTCGCGCAACCTGTTTCTGCACGCTGGGCCAAACGCCAAGCGCTTCCAGAGCGGCTTTTGCGTACTTGCCGGCAGGGACGCTGTCGGGGTTTGCCATGGCAAGCTTGCCCGCGCCCAGCGCTGGAGAAAGGGCAAAGCCGGGCGCGATGGTCAAAGCCGAGTCGTTGTTTGCCGGCGCAATCAGGACCAGACGGTTGCCGACAAGATCAATCCGGCTCGCAGGCGCAAGCAATTTGCGCGCTTCCAGATAATCCATCCAGTCGACGTCGGCAGAGATGAAAACGTCGGCGGGCGCGCCCGCTTCGATTTGCTTGGCGAGCGCATTGCTTCCTGCGTAGACGACTGTGAGCTTATCGCCTGAAGCGCTTTCGAAGC
>VBCY01000401.1 GCA_005882995.1 Betaproteobacteria bacterium | reverse complement strand
GCGGATGGAAATGTTCGCCGGACGACTTCGGTACGAAGTCCGAAACGTAGGTGATCAATGCCGGGAGGACCTCGGGAACGTCGCCGGTGACGAATGCGGCCGAGGTTCCGGCTTTCACCGCGAACGGGGTCACGGCGTCAATCACCTGCATTTCCAGTTTGATCAATTCAGGCGTCGGTTTGATGACAATGCCCGAGAGGCCAATGTCCTTGTTCGGTATGTAGTAGAGCTTGAAAGCTTCCAGCTTCAGGCCGGTCACATTGGCGCTGGCGAAGACTTTGCCGACGGCGCCATACACCTTGTCAAGATTCTCGGTGAGGACGAAACGCTGCACAAAGGTGATGTGAGGACGGTGTGTGGCGTCCAACGCAAAGCCCTTCGGGAAAACTTGGAGCAGACGGTCGTTCACGACTTGCGCGTGCTGGAGCATCGTGGCGTCCGGCTCCAAGAGAATGTCGATAGCGGTGACCGCGTTCGGGTCAGCTTCAATACTCATCGCTTGCTCCTTGTTTCGTCGATCCGGCACGGTAATTCAACGCTGCGTCCTGGGCCGTCGCGAGCGTGGATGCTACCCCATCGCGCCGAGGGGTCGCTACTGAACTTGGCGTAGTAGGCCAAAGCGAGTCCTCTCGTGCTAGTCTCTATTGGCGGCGCATGGGGCGCGAAGCATGATCGCGACTGACCGCGCCAGAACGCGGTTCGACGCTTTGTGCAGCCGAGCGATAAGTCGTTCGTCGGCTCTCGCCCGCTGCCCCGTTCGCATTCCCAAGGGAGCTGTATGGCGAACGATCCGCTTTCTATGTGGAACGACGGCCCCGCCCGGACCGCCATCCTCGATTTCGTTGCGCGGGTGACGCAGAATGGCGGGCGGGACTACGTTCCGCCCGCCGAGCGCATCGCGACCTTCGATAACGATGGCACCCTGTGGTGCGAGCAGCCGCTGCAGGTGCAAGTCTTCTTCGCCTTGGACCGCCTCCAGGCTCTTGCGGCGAAAGACCCGACGATGAAGGACCGCCAGCCCTACAAGGCTTTTCTCGAGCATGACCTGAAGACCATTCACGAGCTTGGGAAGAAAGCCGTGTTCGAGGTGGCGTTCGCGACCCACGCCGGGGGGACGGAAGACGAGTTCGACCCGGCGGCGCGGGCGTGGCTGGCGTCCGCGCGGCACCCCAAGCTTGGTCGGCTCTTCACGCAATGCGTCTACCAGCCGCAGCTCGAGCTGCTCGACTACCTTCGCGCCAACGGCTTCAAGACGTTCATCGTCTCGGGCGGCGGAATCGACCTGATGCGCGCCTTCGCCGAAGAGGTCTACGGGATTCCGCCCGAGCAGGTGGTCGGCTCGAGCGTGAAGACGCGCTTCGAGCTCCGCCGAGACCGCGGCGTGCTTGTCAAGCTAGCGGAGCTGGGGTCCTTCGACGACCGGGAGGTCAAGCCGCAGAATATCCAGCTTCACATTGGCCGGCGGCCGATTCTTGCGTTCGGCAACTCCGACGGCGATCTCGCGATGCTGCGCTACGTCAAGTCCGGCGACGGCCCTCGCCTCGCGCTGCTCCTGCACCACGACGATGCCGAGCGCGAATTCGCGTACGACCGCGATTTCAACCTGAGCCCGCTCGCCGAGGCGCTCGACCGCGCAGCGGAGTACGGCATCACGGTCGTCGGGATGACGCGCGACTGGAAGGCCGTATT
Source organism: Betaproteobacteria bacterium (assembly GCA_005882995.1). Classification (GTDB taxonomy): domain Bacteria; phylum Pseudomonadota; class Gammaproteobacteria; order Burkholderiales; family Casimicrobiaceae; genus PALSA-1003. Next base: position 2,958 of record VBCY01000401.1, on the reverse strand, counting down.
TCCCGCACCAAACTCCGCGGGGCCTTGAGGTACGTTAGGCATGATCACAACATACTCTTCCGCGTTTCATTTCCTGTCGGCGCGTACGACCGTCGCTGACCAGATGATGTGGGTGGATGAGTTCAAGTACCCGCCGCAGTTCAAGATAGGGTTCCTGTCAAATAACCCGCCGATGTACGACCTCATTCCGAAGGCGAAGGAAGGTATCGAGAAGATGCAGCAAGGCGGGAAGTACCCTCGGCCCCAATAGTTTGGTCGATTGGTTGCGCCGGTTGATCGCGATACGAGTCACCAAGGAACCTAAAGATGAAGACATGGAAACCGAAGTCAGCCTGCGGCGTCCTCGTTGGTGCCATCGCCGCACTGGTATTGACCTTTGGCACGCAGACCGCTGTGGCGGCCGAGACGGCCAAAGCAGCAACGACGTCAGAGTCTGGCTTCTCCTTTGCCGCTTACGGCGACTCGCGGCCGATGATGTACCTCCCATTGAAGGAAGGCCAACCGGACGTCAGCAAGCTGTTCGTCGAAATGTTCGGCCTAGTCATGCCGGACAAGGTCGCGGAAGAGGTGGTGAAGAGGGACGTGAAGCTGATCTTCGATCCGGCCACCAAGGAGCTCATCCAGGTCGTCATGCCATTCGCGAGCAAGACCGAAGTCATGACCTTGACGGTGGACAAGGGCTGGGTCACCGAGGCATCCGTCGAGGACGTGAAGTTACTTCCCGGCGTACACCGAACGATGTTTCGGCTCAGTGGCGGCGATTGGGTGGCGCGCGAGATCGTCAAGGACGTCAAGTCCGGGCGCGCCAGGTTCGTGGTCAGCAGCGGCGACGTCGTTTGGTGGGGAAATCAGGGTCTCACGGTCGAGGACAGCCCGTACTGGAAGCGCGTGAACGACACCATGCTGAAGCAACTGCCACCTGCGGACAGCGAGAGGTGGCTCATGAGCGTGGGCAATCACGAGGTGTGGGGTGATCCCAGGATCGAGGGCGTGCTGAACGCGGTGCCGTACCTCAAGAAACTCGGCGTCACGCCGGAGAATCTCACCTACAAATTCGATTTCAAGGGCGCACGCTTCATCTATCTGTGGAGCGGCAAGTACGACTATCGTTCGCCCTCGCTGTGGGATGCCGATCGGCCGAAGTATGCGGAGCAGATGAAGCAGCTCCAGCAGTGGATGGGCGAGGCGAAGGCCAAGGGCATCAAGAAGGTCTTCATCACCTTCCACTACCCGGTGTTCGCCCGATCGGGCCTAGGCCCCATCCCCGCCTCCGACAACCCGCACAAAGTGATTGCATCCTTCGCCAAGGACATGGAAATCACCGTATTCAACGGGCACGTTCACACCACCGAGCTGTACGAAGTCGACGGGGTGAAATACCTGATGTTGGGCGGAGGCGGTGCGGAGCAGGACCCCATCCTTCCGGGGCGGACGAGCATCAAGCTGCCTGCAGACTATCCGCCGGACCTCTACTGGAAAGGAGCGCCGCCGAAGGAGGAGTACAACTACGTGCTGGTGGACGTAAAGCCGGGCCAGCCGACGAAGTTCACGCTCAATCGCTTCCGGCCGTGGTCGGCTGAGCCATTCGCGACGGTGGACCTGTTCAAGTAAGCGCCCGGATCGCGGTGCGGTGCGGGCGATGATGGTGACCGCCCTGCTGATCATTCACGGGTTGGTGGCGGTCGCGCTGCTCGGCGCGATCACCCACCAGACGCTCTCCGCATGGGCGCCCGTGAAGGCCCGACCCGGCTCATTCTTCGGGCGTTTTCGGACCGTGCCGCCAGCGGCGTTCGCCAATGCCGTCGTCGTTCTGTATCTGGCTGCCGCGGTCCTCGGCGGAATCATTTATCTCGACTTTCGCGTCGACGTGAGGCCGACGCTGGAGCAGGCCGGTCATTGGCAGGTACTTGGCTTCTTCGATCTCAAGGAGCACTTCGTCGCCATCGGGGCGGCACTTCTGCCGGCCTACTGGGTCTGCTGGCGTCGGCCACGCGACGACGAGCCCATTCGAGCGCGCGCAATCCTGACCTCGATCATCGCCTTCATCGTCTGGTGGGGCTTTCTCGCCGGCCACATCACCAACAACATCATGGGCTTCGGCGCATGACTTCGTTGTTCGCGTTCCGCCGGTTCGCATCCGCCTTCGGTACAGCGTTCGCGGTGTTTTACGTGGTCGCGCTCAAGCTCGATCTCGCGCTGTTCACCGTCTATCCGTCGCTCGGTCTCGTCGTTCTTGGCACGCATCGCGCGCGCGACGCGGTGGACCCCGCACTGGGGTTCCTGGCACCCGCAATGTACTGGTACGGCTGGGCCGGCAGCGCAGGGTGCGGAGCGCTTGTCGTCGGACTTCTTGCCGCGTTGTTGCCCGAAGGTTTGGCCCGACGCATCTGGCTAGGCCGGTTTTGGGTGGTTCCCATGTTCGCGATGGTGGCGTGCGTTTACCTCACGATGCCTTGGTTTCGCCTCTAGATGGACACCTCGGTCCGAACGGCTGCTTGACGCAATAGGTGCGACCGCCTTCAGGTAGTTGCAAATTTCGCTGTGGGTCGACGGCAGTCATCGCTGTATGTCGGTGGCCCTTTGTGTCTCGGCTGTGGTCCTCGTACCTTGGGAGCTAACTACCTCATACGTGCGCGCTTCTGGGTGAAAGGCCGGGATGCTCGGCGGCGCCTGCGGGTAGGAGTGACGGCAAGGCCTGTGCAGTGAGAGGTGGGCGTATTGCTTGGTCCCATTGCGGCGGGGCGACGAGTCCGGTTGGTCAAAACTGTGGAGATGCAAATGAAAGCATTGTTGATGATGGCATTCATGTTTCTTACTGCGCGAGGTGGCGAAGCCAAGACCAAGAATGGTATGGGCGTCGCCACAGGCCCCAATGGCACGACCTGCGTCAAGGGCAAGAACAATCAAGGCTGCAAGAAGGAATAGGGACAAACGACGATCCGTCGACGCGCTGCGCGC
>VBCY01000008.1 GCA_005882995.1 Betaproteobacteria bacterium | reverse complement strand
AGCTCCAGGCCAATCGCCTCCAGAATTTCCTCGACGCGCCCCGTCAGCTTCTGGCCGTGCTGCAACGTGCACGGCGCCTGGAACGCAACGCGAATCGGCCCATGATCCATCGCGACCATCGGCGCGAGGCGCTTCCACTCGGGCGCGATGACCTCGACGGGATCACGCGCGAGCTCCGCCACGCGCCGCGCCTTGTCGGCGTACGCCGGATCATCGCGCATCAGCCACGCATAGTCCTTGACCACCACACCGCAACCGCTCGCCGTGACGACGATGGCCTCCGCGCCCCGCTCGATATGCGGCCACCAGGCGTTGATGTTGCGTCTGGCCATGCGTTGCGCGTCCTGGTGTGCGTCCAAGTGTTCGCTGAGCGCTCCGCAGCAGCCCCCACCGACGCGAAGGAACGAGATATCGACTCGATCCAGCACCCTCGCCATCGCTGCATCGATCGACGGCGCGATGGCGCCTTGGACGCAGCCTTCGAGCGCGAGCATCGTTCGCGCATGACGCGTCGCGGGCCACGGCTTCGCAGGAGAAGCTGCGGGCACCTTCGCGGCGAGCGGACGAGGCAGCAGAGGCCGCAACAGCCGGCCGGCGGCAAGACCGCCGGCGAACAGCGCTCGACGCGACAGTGCATTGCGCAGCAGCCAGCGCTTGAATCGTGCCCCGCCGGATCGGCCCACTCGAGCATCCACCACATGACGGCCGATGTCGGCGAGCCGACCATAGCGAACCCCCGATGGACAAGTGGTTTCACAGGATCGGCAGGACAGGCAGCGGTCGAGATGCAGTTGCGTGCTCGCGCTTAGCTCGCCGCCTTCCAGAGCCTGCTTGATGAGATAGATGCGGCCGCGCGGGCCGTCGAGCTCGTCACCGAGAATCTGGTACGTGGGGCAAGTCGCGGTGCAGAAGCCGCAGTGCACGCAGGCGCGCAAAATCGCGTCCGCCTCACGGCCTTCGGGAGTGTCCCTGATGAATTCGGCGAGCCGCGTTTCTATTGGGGCCTAGTTCAGAATTGCGGATACATGCGATGCCGATTGAAGATTCCGGCAGGATCGAATGTGGCCTTGATGCGCTGATGGAGCGCGGCGATCGCGGGAGGAAGCGCCTGAAAAGCGCCGAGCGTCTTGTCGGAGCCACGAAACAGCGTTGCGTGACCTCCGTGACGTTGCGCCCAGTCGCGCAGACCGCTTCCGTTCCCAGCGCACGCGCCATTGAACCAACGTAGCGCGCCGCTCCACTCGATCAAAGGGTCCCCGTCGACGTCCGGAGAAGGCGCGGTTGGACGGACCGAGCATCGCCACAGCCCGGCGGCGTTTTGCCTGAAAAAGGGATGTTGTTGCTCGCGCACCCCGGTCCAGAACGTTTTCGCGTCGTGCAGCTCTTCGCCGCCGATCCGCCGTTTGGCCTCATCGATTGCGCTCGATGCGCCGGATAATCGCACGATCAGCCGGTTGGCGTGCCAGCAGCTCGCCGACAGGGGCAGCGGCAGCCCGCTCCATTCCTCAAATCGACGCATCGCTTCGGTTTCATTCAGTTCGAGAACGAGCGTGAGCTCGGCCTTCGGAAGCGGCAGACACTTGATGGAAGCCTCCAGCAGCACTCCCAGCGTGCCGAGCGAGCCCGCGACCAGCCGCGAAATGTCGAAACCCGCGACATTCTTCATCACGCGGCCGCCAAAAGACAGCTCATCGCCGCGTCCGTCCAACAGCAGCACACCGAGCACCACGTCGCGCACGGCACCCGCGTACGGACGGCGTGGACCGGAGAGGCCCGCTGCGATGCAGCCACCGAAGGTTGCGTGAGGGCCGAAATGCGGCGGCTCGAAGGCGAGCATCTGCCTGCCTTCCGAGAGTGTCCGTTCGACCTCCGCGAGAGGCGTACCGCAACGCGCCGTGATGACGAGCTCCGTCGGATCGTAGTCGACGATGCCCCGATAAGACGCCGCTTCGAAGCGCTCGCCACATAGCTCCTGGCCGTAGAAATCCTTGCTGCCTCCGCCGACAATGCGCAACGGCGTTTGCATAGCAGCCGCAGCGCGAATACGCTCGGGCCACGCGGCAATGAGATCGTTCATTGCGACCCTGATCCGCTCATTGTTGCTTTGCCATCAAGCGGCATGCAGGTCCGCCTCGAGGTGAGCCGCGGCATCCCATTCGCGCATCGCCGGCAGGGCGAGGAGTGCATTCAGATAGGCACTCGCCGTACCGATCAAAGCCACGCCGTAGCTGCGAAAGCGAAAGGCGACGGGGCACCAGAACGCGTCGACAATTCCAAAGGCACCGCACAGGAAATCGCCGTCCTTGCCGAACCGCGCGCGGCCTTCGCGCCAGATGGCATCGATGCGCAAGATGTCGGCGGCAGTGGCTGCGGAGGGCGCACGCACGTCACGCAGCTTGAGATCCATGCTGAATTCTTCGCGCAAAGAGGCGAAGCTGGAATGCATTTCGGCGCAGACGCTGCGCGCCCAGGCTCGCGCGCTTGAGTCGCCCGGCCACAATCCTGGATGCCTTTCGGCAAGATACTCGGCGATCGCCAGCGAATCCCACACCACGACTTCGCCGTCATGCAGGCACGGGAGACGTCCGGACGGCGACACGGGTCGGATGCGTAGCGGCGTGTCGTCAAGATAGAGTGAAATCATCCGTTCTTCGAAATCGATGCCCGCGCCACGCATCAGCGCCCACGCGCGCAACGACCAGGATGAAAAGCGCTTATTGCCGATGTAGAGCGTATACATTGCGCGACGTGCCGTTATCGCTCAGCCGGCAAAGTGAGCGAGCGATGGCTGTTGCGACGTTAGTCGCCAGCCGGTCCCCGTCAAAGCGGCACCGTCTTGCCGGGATTCATGATGTTGTCCGGATCCAAGGCGCGCTTGATCACTCGCATGAGTTCAACGGCATCTTCTCCATGCTCCTGCGCCAGCACGTCCAGCTTGTGCCATCCGATGCCGTGCTCGCCGGTACAGGTGCCGCCCATTGCAATGGCGCGCAGTGAAACGCCGCGCGCCAGCGTTTCGGCTCGTTGCCGCGCTTCGTCGCTCGTCGGGTCGAACAGCACGACCAGATGGAAGTTGCCGTCGCCGACGTGACCGAGGATCGGCGCAGTCAGACCGCTCGCCTCGATATCCTTCTTCGTTTCCAGAATGCACTGCGCAAGCCGCGAGATGGGGACGCAGGCGTCGGTGGCGAATGCGGTGGTGCCTGGGCGGAAGGCGAGGGCCGCGTAATAGGCGTCGTGGCGCGCCTTCCAGAGGCGCGATCGCTCCTCCGGCAATGTCGCCCACTGATACGCGCTGCCACCGAACTCATTGCTCACCGCCTGCATCGCTTCGGCCTGCTCCTTGACCGATGCGGGCGACCCGTGGAATTCAAAGAACAAGGTCGGTGCCGCGGCGAATCCCTCGAGCTTTGAAAAGCGGATCGACGCATCCATCTGTACATCGTCGAGCAGCTCGATACGAGCGACCGGAATTCCTGTTTGCATCGCCGTGATCGTCGTGTTGACCGCGCTCTCCAGGTCGGGAAACTGGCATACCGCGGCAGAAATCGCTTCCGGAATCCCATACAAGCGGAGCTGGATCTCGGTGATGACCCCAAGCGTGCCTTCGGCACCGACGAACAACCGAGTGAGATCGTAGCCAGCACTGGATTTACGCGCGCGGCCGCCGGTGTGAACGAGCTGCCCTGCCGCCGTGACGACGCTGAGACCCAATACGTTCTCACGCATGGTGCCGTAGCGCACCGCGTTGGTTCCCGAGGCGCGCGTCGCTGTCATTCCGCCGAGGGTGGCGTTTGCGCCGGGATCGATGGGAAAGAACAAGCCGGTACCTTTGAGCTCGGCGTTAAGTTGCTCGCGCGTCACTCCGGCCTGAACCCTGCAATCAAGGTCCTCGGCGTTGACCTGCAGAACCCGGTCCATTTGCGAGAGGTCGAGACAGACCCCACCGTAGAGGGCGGCGACGTGCCCTTCGAGCGATGTGCCGACGCCGAACGGAATGACCGGGACGCGCACGGCGCGGCACAGCCGCACGACCGCCGCAACCTCGTCGTTCGAGTGAGGGAACACCACGACATCGGGCATGCCGGCGTCGGCGAGTCCTTCGCCATGACTGTGCTGCTCGCGTACCGCGTTTCCCGTCACTGCGCGCGTGCCATAGTCGCCGCAAAGTCTGCGCACCACATCTGCAACGGCGTCGGGATCGGGCCGCGCAACACTCGTGGCATCCATATTTTCCTCGCTTCAGAACCTCGGTAGCTCCGGGTGCGGCAGCTGCCCGCGGTGTACGTGCATCCTGCCCATCTCGGCGCAGCGGTGAAGCGTTGGCACCGCCTTGCCGGGATTGAGCAGCCCCTCGGGATCGAAGGCGCGCTTGATCGCGTGAAAGCGCTCCAGCTCCAGCGGTGCGAACTGCACGCACATCTCATTGATCTTTTCGATGCCGACGCCGTGCTCGCCGGTGATCGTCCCGCCAGCCTCGATGCATAACTCGAGAATCTTGCCGCCGAAGGCAATGGTTTTCTCGGCATCGCCGGCACAGTTGGCGTCGAACAAGATCAACGGATGCAGATTGCCATCGCCCGCGTGGAAGACATTCATGCAGCGCAGTCCGTATTCCTTCGACAATTCGCCGATGCGCTTCAATACCGGCGCGAGCGAGCGGCGGGGAATCGTGCCGTCCATGCAATAATAATCGGGCGACACACGCCCCGCAGCGGGGAACGCGGCCTTGCGCCCTGACCAGAACTTGAGCCGTTGCATCTCGCTTTGGGAGATCTCGATCAGGGTTGCGCCGCATCGTTCCAAAAGGGAACGAACCGTATCGACCTCTTCAGCCACTTCAGCGGTGGTGCCATCCGACTCGCAGAGCAGAATCGCCTCCGCGTCGAGCGGATAACCCGCATGCACGAACGGTTCGACGGCGCTGATGGTGAGCTTGTCCATCATTTCCAGTCCCGCCGGGATGATCCCCTCGCCGATGATCGCCGCGACCGCGTCGCCCGCCTTGGATATGTCGTCGAATGCAGCAAGCACGCATCGCGCTGACTGGGGCTTGGGCGTGAGCTTGACGGTGACTTCGGTGATCACGGCAAGCAGCCCTTCGGAGCCGGTGATCAGTGCCAGCAGATCGTATCCTGGGTGGTCGAGCGCCTCGCCGCCGAATTCCACAACATCGCCATTGATCGTGACAGCGCGAACACGCCGGACGTTATGCAACGTGAGCCCGTACTTCAGACAATGCACTCCCCCGGCGTTCTCGGCGACGTTACCGCCGATGGTGCAGGCGATCTGCGACGACGGGTCAGGCGCATAGAACATGCCGTGCAGGGCCGCCGCCTCGGAGATCGCAAGATTGCGTACGCCGGGTTGAACGACTGCGCTGCGGCTAAGCGGATCGATTCCGAGAATGCGGTTGAATTTGGCGAGCGACAGGAGGATGCCATGCTTGTCCGGCGTGGCGCCGCCGGACAAGCCGGTGCCTGCCCCGCGCGCAACGACCGGCACCCGTGCCGCGTGACAGAGCCTTAGAATGGCGACGACTTGCTCTTCATTGTCGGGCAAGAGCACGGCAAGCGGCTGCTCCCGAAACAGGGTCAGCCCGTCGCATTCATACGGGCGCGTGTCCTCCGGTGTGGTGATCAACGCCGAGGGAGCCAGGATCTCGCCGAGCGCGGCGAAAAGTGTCGGGTCCAGCATGGGAGCAACTTCGGACTCGAATTATTCCACAAAGGCCATCTGGCGGCCACGCGCGCGTGCCAGGACCAAGCACCCGCTCGATTCAAGTGGTCTCGAGCGCCTCGTTTATAATGCGCCGCTTGAGAAGCATCGCTGGCGATGCGGATTTGCCAGCGCGGGGGATACGATGCAACCTGGCGAGATCTACGCCAAGACCGAGGAGGGCATGCGCGAGCTGAAGGAACGCAAGCGCAACCTGCCGGTTGCATTGCGCACCCTGCTCATCATGGTCGACGGCAATCGTACCGTTGCGGAGGTTCTCGAGCGCTCCCGCACGCTGCGCGTCGATATCGATGCGTTCTCCCTTCTGGAGCGCAACGGCCTCATCGCCAAGCGCTTCAGCGCTCCTTCATCGGTGGAGGCACCAGCCAGCGCGGAATCGCCCACCGACAGCGAAGTCAAGCGTTTCCTCAAGGGCCAGGAGCGAATGAGCGACGCAATCACCGAACACCTCGGCTTGCGTGGCTATCTCATGATGCTGCGCCTTCAGCGGGCGGGTAATGTGCGCGACTTGCGCGACCTTTTGCCCGACTTCGCCCAGGCGCTGGTGAAGCGTGTTGGAGTCGACGCGGCAACGCCGATCGTTACCGAGCTCGAACGCATCATCGTGCAGCGCGATTAGCGCCTGTTTGACAAGGCCTAAAGCGGTCCTGGTCCAAGTGCCGCGCTGGCGCTAGTGTTGTTTCGCCGGGCGGAATTTGTGCGCGAGCGCGTTCTCGTCGGCGTAGACGATGCCGTCGCGCGTCGCCCACAGGTTGACCTGGAAGTGCAACGGGATGATGCCGGTGTCTCCGATCGCGATCTCGGTGGCTCGCTGCAGCAGCGTCTCGCGCTTGGAATCGTCGACCGTGGCGAGTCCCTCCTCGAGCAAGGCATCGACTCTTGGGTTCGAATAGCTTCCGCGGTTGGCCGTTCCGAAGCCCTTTTCCTTGTTGTAGGTGGCGAGCAAAGCCTTGAGCGTGCTCGACGCCTCTCCGGTACCCGATCCCCAGCCGAGCAGCATGAAGCTGAACTTGAGCTCGGTTGCCTGAGGAAAGAACGTCGCCGAAGCCATCGCTTCGACCTTGGTCGCAATTCCGATTCGGGTGAGCATCTGAGCAACCGCCTGCGCGACCTTGGCGTCATTCACATATCGGTTGTTGGGCGAGTGGACCGTCAGCCCGAAACCGTTGGGATACCCCGCCTCCGCCAGCAGCTTCCTCGCGCCCTCGGGATCATAGGGCTCGACCTTAAGACGGGGCGTCGTGCCGAACATACCCTCGGGCAGTAGCTGGCCCGCCGCCACCGCCTCGCCCTCCATCACCTTCTCCACAATCGCGGCGCGATTGATCGCCTTGGAAATCGCCTTGCGCACACGTGCGTCCTTAAGCGGGTTTTTCGCGATCGCCCTGCCGTCTTTGTCTTTGACATAGGGCGACACGTCGCGATCGCTGTCCAGGTGCAGGTAGATGAGCCGGTCGGCGATCACCTTGTAGACGTTGAGGCGACCCTCGGAGCGGATCCTCGATACGTCCGGCGTCGGAACATACTCTATGGCTTGAACATCTCCGGCAAGCAACGCCGCGACCCGTGAAGCGTCATTGGGCAAGAGCCGCAGGGTCGCCTTCTCCCACGGCGTCTTGCCGCCCCAGTACGCGTCGTTGCGCGCGAGCTCGATGCGATCTCCATTCGCGTAGCGAACGAGCTTGTAGGGACCGGTGCCGATCGCCGCTCTGCCGCTGTTGAAATCGTCGGTCGACGCCTTCGCTGCCCCTTTGGAGATAATCGCGACTTGCGTCATGTCGGTGGGCATCAGGGGATACGGCGCTGCGGTCTTGAAGCGAATGGTGTACGGATCGACGACGATCATTTCTTTGATCTGCTTGGTGTACACAGTGAACGGGGACGGGCTGTTCGGAACCGACGGCACACGGTCAATGGAGGCCACCACGTCGGTGGCGTGAAGTCGGCGCCGTCATGGAATTTCACCCCCTTGCGTAGCTTGAATTCCCATGTCAAGGGGTCGATGTTCTTCCACGATTCGGCAAGCCCGGGAATCGGTTTCTGTCGCTCGTCGCGCAACACCAGGTAGTCGAAGATGTGCGCGGCAACGTTATTGTTCGGGGTCAGGTTGTGGTAGTGGGGATCGATCGATGTGACGTCGGCTCCAATCCCGACCATGAGGTCAGCGGCAAACACGCGGCCGATGATCGTAGTAAACAAAATCCATGCGACCGACAGGCTCCTGGAGCTTCGGCAAACCATAGCTTTCGATGTTCAACCGGACGCGAATCCCCTTCTGGCGGCGAAAGAATAGCCGAACCACAGGCATTTGTAATGGTCCCAATAAATGTGTCAACTCTTGGGCCCTATATGACGTTGAAGGGAGTGAAGTTGATGCGATAAGGAGGTTCTATGAAGCGTTTTGTAACAAGTCTCGCTGCCGCGGGTGTGATCGCCGCGACCTTGATATTGGCTCCGAGCGCGTCTGCGGCGAACTCATACTCAGTTGCCGTTGGCGTACCCGGGTTGGCGCTGGGTTACTCGAATTATGGCGGTTACGTAGGCCCCTATGCGCCACCACCGGTCTATTATGCGCCGCCTCCAAGCTACTATTATGGGGCGCCGTATTATTACCGGCCGCCGGTAGTGGCTTACGGTCCATACCGCCATTGGCATCAGAATAACTACTACCACTATCGCCACTGGTAAGCGAGCTGGAACGACCGGCCCCTACGGGTCGAGAAGCAGGGGCCACCCGGTATGATCGGGTGGCCTTTTCTTTGCGCTGCGACTTCGATGTTGACTGTCTCCCGATTTCCGGCTCGGTCGGCGCACCGCAACGCGCAGTTGACATTCACCGGGGCGGTTCCTATTCTGATTGCCCTGCAGTGTGAAGCCGGATCATGAGCGTCTCCACCGCCCTCGCCTCCGATCTCGTTGGGCTCGATCTCATTCGGACGTTGGTGGGCTTCGATACGACCAGCCGCGAGTCGAACCTGGCGCTTATCGATTGGGTGCGCGACTACCTGGCCGGCTTTGGCATCGATTCGCAGCTGACCTTCGACGATGACCACCGAAAGGCGAACCTTTTCGCGACGCTTCCGTCGCGTGAAGGAAACGCCACCGATGGCGGCATCGTGCTGTCCGGACACAGCGACGTTGTTCCGGTCGACGGCCAGCCTTGGGAAACGCCTCCGTTCGAAGCGACGCTCGTCAACGACCGGCTTTATGGCCGCGGCGTCGCCGACATGAAGAGTTTCTCGGCGATCGGACTCGCTTTCGTCCCGGAATTTCTGCGGCGCGGGCTCAAACGACCGCTGCATTTTTCGCTCTCCTACGATGAGGAAGTCGGCTGCGTCGGCGTGCGCCGACTGATCAGCGACATCGGCAAGCGACGGATTCGGCCCTCGGGTTGCATTGTCGGAGAACCTACCGGGATGCGGCTCGTTGTTGCGCACAAAGGCAAAAAGAGCTACCGCTGCCGGGTTCGCGGGCACGAGGCGCACTCTTCGCTGACACCGCTGGGTGTCAACGCAGTGCACATCGCGTGCGAGATCGTGAGTTTTCTTGCGCACATGGCGCGACGCTTCAGAGATCGAGGCGCCTTCGATGCAGCGTACGAGGTTCCCTACACCACCGTGCATACCGGCGTCATACGCGGCGGCACTGCGCTCAATATCGTGCCACGCGATTGCGTCTTCGACTTCGAGTTTCGCCATCTGCCTTTCGACGACCCGGATGCTCTTTTCCAGGAGGTCAAGCGCTTTGCAGCAACATTGACGCCGGAGATGCATGCTGTCGATCGTTCGACTTTCGTCGAGTTCGAGCAGCTTTCGTCGATGCCGGGCTTCGAAACCCATGGTGCAAGCGAGATCGCGGAGCTCGGAAGATCCTGTGCCGGGACGCACGACTTCGGTAAGGTTTCGTTCAGCTCAGAGGCGTCTTTGTTCCACAACGCAGACATCGCGACGATTCTCTGCGGGCCTGGCCATATCGAGCAGGCCCATCAACCGAACGAATGGATCGGCCTGGATCAGCTCGCACGTTGCGAAGGGTTCATGCGCCGCCTGGCTGAGCGCGTCTGCGTCGGGTGAACCGCGCTGACGTCGGATCGGTGGCGCGGCTTTCGGGTGCCAAGCAGGGGCAGAGCGAGGCGCCGCCGATTCCGCCCATCGAGGTCGCTTTTCCTGATCTGACCCCGCATGCCGAAGGCAACGCGGGCATTTCATTCGCGTGGACCTTCGAGGCGTCACGCCCTGGCCCGCACGTACTGGTACAGGCGTTGACGCATGGCAACGAGGTGTGCGGGGCGATCGTGCTCGATTGGCTTCTTCATCAGCAGGTGCGCCCGTTACGCGGCACGTTGTCGCTGGTGTTCGCCAACGTCGCCGCCTATCGGCGCTTCGATCCCGCAGATCCGTTCGCTTCACGCTGTGTCGACGAAGACTTCAATCGCTTGTGGAGCGCGGCCGTGCTGGAGAGCTCTCGGCAGAGCGCGGAACTGAGCCGCGCACGGGAGTTGCGGCCGCTCTATGACTGCGTCGATTACCTGCTCGACCTCCATTCGATGTCCGAAGTGTGTCAGCCGCTCGCCATGGCGGGCCATCAGCGCAAAGGCGTAGAGCTCGCCCAGGCAATCGCGATTCCGTCATACATCGTCATCGACCGCGGCCATGCTGCCGGCCGCAGGCTGCGCGATTATGCTTTTTTTGATGATCCCCGGGATGTGCGCAGTGCGCTGCTCATCGAGTGCGGCCAGCACTGGGAGGCAGCGGCGCCGTCGCTGGCGATGCAGGCGACGCTTCGCTTCCTGCGTCACTTCGGAATGCTCGACGCTCAGGTGCTGGAGCGCAAGCTCGATCCGCTTCCCGCAGGTCCGCAACGCCTGATCGAAGTGACCACGACGGTGACCATAGCGACCGATGCATTCCGTTTCACGCAGCCGGTGCGCGGACTGCAGCAGATCGCCCAGGCGGGGACGGTGTATGCCACGGACGGCGAAACGCCGATATACACGCCGCACGATGACTGCGTGCTGATCATGCCGACGCGTCGTCCCCGCAAGGGAGAAACAGCCGTACGGCTTGGAAGGTATGTACTTTGAAGGGGCTGATATAACGTCGCCTCGCCGCTGCATCATTCGAGTGGAGGCAAGTCGCCGCGCAACGGAACCTCTCGCCAGTAATGCGCGTCGTGCTCGCGTTCGCGCCGCGGTTCGCGCGAAGCACCTTCCGCGAAGTTCAAAGTGAGCGAGCCGTCATAGTCCGTCCGGTAGATCCTTGCACCGGCTTTTGTGTAGCGCTCGACAATTTCCGGACGCGGATGGCGGAAGCGGTTTCGATATCCCGGAGTGAAGGCGGCGATTTGCGGATGAACTGCAGCGATGAAATCCGGCGTCGAAGAAGTGCGGCTGCCGTGATGCGGCACTACCAATAGCTCGGCGCGCAACGCTGCAGCGTCGCGCCGTACGAGATCGGCCTCGGTCCGTGCCTCGATGTCTCCGGTGAGCAGTGCCCGACCGGCGCCGTTTGAAACACGCAGAACACACGAAATGTCGTTGGACTTGAGTTTGGGATTGGTGTAATTGGCTGGCACCGGATGCAGCATCTGAAAATCGACGCCATCCCAGGTCCAATGGTCGCCGCCAAGGCATCGTCGTGTCGTCTCGCCCCTGGCTTCGATCGCGCGAACGATCGGATGCGTGGTTGGCAGCGACGATGCGACCCATCCAATCGGCAAGGTCTGCATCAACGACAACGTGCCGCCGCTGTGGTCGGTGTCTTGATGGCTCACGATCATCGCGTCGAGCCTCGCCACGCCGATCGAGCGCAGCATCGCGTGGGTCTGCACCAGGACGGCGAGCCCTTGCCCGACGTCGAGGACGATGACGCGGAAGGCGCCGGGGGGAGGCAAGACCGGCACGATGACAAATGACGGGACGAGCCATACGACACCGAGTGCACGGCCGGGAACGCCGCGCGGCGCAAGCATCCATAGTACCCCGAGCACGCCGAGCAGCGCGGCCCACGGCGGGGGAGCATGCTGTTGCCAAAGCGCTGCCGGCAAGGATGCCAGTGCATCCAACAGCAAGGCGAGCCACGCGAACACCGCATGCGCGATGATCAGCAGCGCGTCCCATGGAACGGCGATCGAGGCGAGCGTCAAAGGCACGACGATGAACGTAACGACCGGAATGGCGACCGCATTGGCGAGCGGCGAAACGATGGAAATCTGCTGGAACAAAAACAGCATCAACGGTATCAGGCCGAAAGTGATCGCCGCCTGCGCATGTACCGCCTCGCGCCACGCAGGCATGGTGCCGACTCTCCCTACGCCGATGTAGAGAAGCAACCCCACCGCGCCGAACGAAAGCCAGAAGCCGGGCGTGAGGCTCGCCCATGGATCCCAAGCCAGAACGACCGCGAGTGCCCACAACCACACAATCGAGGCGGTTCCTGGACGACCCAGCCACAATCCGATTGCCGCCACGCTCAGCATGTAGAGCGTGCGCTGCGCCGGAATCTGGAAGCCGGCGAGCAATACGTAGCCGAACGCTGCAATGACGCCGGCAATGGCGGCTGCTTTGCGTGCCGGCAGCCGACTGGTCAGCGCGTGGCTTCGCTTCCACGCCCAGAAGGCGATACCTCCCATCAACGTCGCAAAGAAGGTAATGTGCAGGCCGGAGATGCTGATCAAGTGACCGATGCCGGTGCGGTTGAAGAGCTGCCATTGTTCGGCAGGAATGGCGCGCTCATCACCGATTGCCAGCGCCGCGATCACGCCGGCGTAGGGGCGGCCATCAAGCGCAGCTAGAATGCGCTCGCGAATCGACTCGCGGGCACGAGAAACGTAATCGTCCGCTCTGCCGGCAAACGCATCGAGCCGATAATTGGCCTCATCGTCGCGCACATAACCCGTTGCGCGCAGGCCGTTCTCGAGCAACCACGCTTCGACGTCGAAGCCGTGCGGATTCACGGTGCCATGGGGACGCTTGAGGCGAACCATCAACTGCCAGCGTTCGCCAGCATGCAATGGAGGCACGGGGCGAACCTCGACGTCGCGCGCCAAGGGCGCGTACCACGCAAGAGAAATCTCGGAAGGCACGATTGCCCCCGCAGTCAGCACGCGTTCGACCGCAAAGGCGAAACGCTTGCCACGATCCACCGGTTGCGGCAGTTCGTCGATGACGCCAATGACTCGAATATCGCGACCTTCCCAAGCCGTCGGCAACTCATCGCTGAGTCGCACTTCGGCTCGCCACGCGGCATAGAAGAATCCCGACCCGCCCGCCAGAACGGCGAGGGAGCTCATCGAGACGATTTGCGACGCGGTGCGCCACCAACCTGTGAACCGGCGGGCGCACCAGGCTGCAACGAGCGCGATTGCGCCCGCTATCACAAGGTATGCTGCGGCCTCGAGCGGCGGCAGCACAGCCTGCTGCTGGAGAGCGATGACCCCGTAGGCGAAGGCAAGCAGCACGCAACGCATCGGACTTTGCGATCAGGGCCGCGTCCCGCCCGCCGGGGCAGCAGCAGTCGCCAGTGATAAAAGCAGCGGCCGGCGCGGGAGCTTGATCGCTCCGGGCCGGCCGCTGGGAATGAGGAGCGTCAGTTCTTGGCGGTAGGTGCCTTCATGAGCTCCTGAATTTTTGCATCGAAGGTCGCATAGGGCATGGCGCCGACCAGCCGCACGCCTTCCAACTTGCCGTTCTGCACGCGACCGAGCACGAACGATGGCGTTCCGGTGACGCCCGCTGCCGTCCCCTCCGCGATGTCCTTGTCGATCGCCGCCTTGTATTTGTCCGAGTCGACGCATGTCTTGAACTTGGAGACGTCGAGGGAGGCGTTCTGGGCGTAGCCCATGATCTTGTCCTGCTGCAGTTGGCTGGCATTGACGATCAAGGTGTGCCGCAGCTCCCAATACTTGCCCTGCTCGGCCGCGCACCGTCCGGCGACAGCACTTCGCATTGCGTTCTCGTGGAAGCTCAATGGGAAATCGCGGCTCACAAAGCGAAGCTTGCCGGTATCGATGTAATTGGCCTTGATCTGCGTGTAGGTGTCGTTGTGGAAGCGTTGGCAGAACGGACACTGATAGTCGGTGTATTCGACAAGCACGAGAGGAGCGTCGTCCTTGCCGACGGAAAAGCCGCCCGGCGTGAAGGGCATGCTCACTTTGTCGTCTACCGGGCGCACCGGCGCTTGCGGCGCTGCAGCCGGAGCGATGGGCCGCTGCTCGAGATTTTTGCGGATCGCCTTCAATTCGTCGAGGATCTGCTGTGCCTGCTCCGAGGTAATGCCGTCGGCGTGAGCGGGAGCCGCTCCGGCACAGAGCGCAGCCGCCACGCCGAGCACGCCCAGGGATCGCCACGTGCGGTTCATCATGTTCATCATTTGGCCTTGGTATCAGTTTCGGGACTCCGCAGCGAGCTCCAGCTCCGCTCGAGCGAAGATTGCGCGCCATCATAGGGTTGGCAGGCGCGCCCGACAAGGAGGCCCGATAGTAGGCGCTTGCCGCGGAATAAACGGTTGAGATGGGGCGAAGGCCCGACTGCAGAAGTGCCCTGCAGCAGCGCTTGCCGTGGACGCTTGGCATCGAGCTCGACCTTGATCATCAGGAACGGGGCCAAAGCACTATCTGCGTGCACCGGAACACCGCAATTTCGCGCCCGGTTTCCGTGGCACTCACCGTTGCATCCCACACCTGAGTCGACCGCCCAAGGTGCGCCGGCGTGGCGATGCATTGCAGCGCGCCGCTGCGCGCGGTTCCCATAAAATTGCACTTGAGCTCGATGGTCGTGAAATTTTCTGCACCGATCGGCAAGTGTGCGATGCATGCGTAGCCACAGGCCGTATCGGCGAGCGCGATGACGGTTGCCGCGTGCAAATAGCCGTTGGGCGCAAGCAGATCGGGACGCACGCTCAACTCGGCGGCGAGGCGGTTCTCCTCTAACGCCAGAATGCGCACGCCGACGAGTCCGGGAAGGCGACCGTCTCCGCGATGTTCGAACCGCTCCAGCGTGGCGTCAGGGCGTAACGGCATGGCGACAAGTCTGAGTGTCGTCGAAGCCCGCTACAGGCGCTGCTCGACCCACTGCTTGACGCTGGCCAGTGCCGCGGGGAGCTTGTCCGGCAAGGTGCCTCCCGCCTGCGCCATGTCCGCGCGGCCGCCGCCGCGGCCTCCGACTTGCATAGCGACGTGGTTGACCAGTTCACCCGCTTTGATCTTATCGGTGAGGTCCGAGGTCACGCCTGCAATGAGAGTCACCTTCCCACCCTCGGTTGATCCCAGAACGATCGCCGCCGACTTGAACCGTCCTTTGAGCTGGTCGATGGTGTCGCGCAGCACCTTGGCGTCCGCGCCATCGATTCGCGCAGCAAGAACCCGGGCGCCATTGACTTCGATCGCCTGCGCGGCCAGATCTCCGCCTTGGCTGGAAGCGAGCTTTCCCTTGATCCGGGCAAGCTCCTTTTCGAGAGCCTTGACCTGGTCCATCACCTGCTGAAGCTTCGCCGGAACATCGGTCGCCGGCGTTTTGAGCGTGCGCGCAGCCTCGTTAAGCCGCGCTTCGATTTCGTGGGTATACGCGAGCGCCGCATCGGCAGTGATCGCCTCGACACGGCGAATGCCGGCAGCGACGCCGGATTCGGAGACGATCTTGAAGAATCCAATGTCGCCGGTGCGGCTGACATGCGTTCCGCCGCACAGTTCGGTCGAGAAGTCACCCATGCCGACGACTCGAACTTCGTCGCCATATTTCTCGCCAAACAGCGCCATGGCGCCAGCTTTGATTGCCTCGTCATACGGCATCACGCGGGCTTCGACCGGATAGTTGGCGCGAATCGCCTGATTGACCAGAGCTTCGACCGTGTGAATCTCCTGGTCGGTCAGCGGCTGCGGATGCGAAAAGTCGAAGCGGGTTCGCTCCGGGTCGACCAACGAACCTTTTTGCGTCACATGCTCACCGAGCACGCGGCGCAGCGCCGCATGCATCAAATGGGTCGCCGAATGGTTCCATGCGGCGCGCGCTCTGGCGGCGCTATCGACCCGAGCACTGACCATCGTGCCCAACCTGAACTCGCCAGTTTTGACTTCGCCGTGATGACCGTAGACTTCGGGCTGGATCTTTTGCGTGTCGTGCACGCTGAACAGCGACAGACAGGCACCCTCGCTGCTTAGCTCCCCACGATCGCCGACCTGTCCTCCGGACTCCGCGTAGAAGGGCGTCCGGTCGAGAACGATCACGCCGTGCTCGCCGGTGGCCAGCGAGTCGACCGGGCTTCCATCGCGGTACAGGGCTACCACCCGAGCCTCCTCGGAAAGCGTGCGGTAGCCGTCGAAGATGGTTTTGGTACCGCTGTATTCGAGTCCTTCGCCCAGGCGGAATGTCGATGCTTCGCGCGCGCGTTTTCGCTGTCTGGCCATGGCCGCGTCGAATCCTGCCTGTTCTACCGTGAATCCGCGCTCGCGGCAAACGTCCGCGGTCAAGTCCAGTGGAAAACCGTAAGTGTCATACAGGGTGAACGCGGTTTCGCCCGGCAGGACGCCAATGCGCTGCCTGTGCATATCGGCGAGCGCTACCTCGAGCACCTTCATTCCGTGTTCGAGCGTTTGGGCAAAGCGCTCTTCCTCCGCCTGCAGAACCTGCATCACGTATCCCTGCTTGAGCGGCAGTTCCGGATAGGCTTCGCCCATCAGCTGCGCGAGCCTCGGAACCAGCATGTGGAAAAACGGCTTGGTATGGCCGAGCTTGTAGCTGTGACGCAGGGCGCGACGAACGATTCTGCGCAACACATAGCCGCGTCCCTCATTACTGGGGATCACGCCATCGACGATGAGGAAGGCGCAGGCGCGAATATGATCGGCGATGACGTTGAGCGAAGGCGAGCGAAGATCCTTCGCGCCGGTGAGCTTCGCCGCGGCCGTGATCAGCTCGCGAAAGATATCGATTTCGAAAATGCTGTGCACATTCTGTAGCACGGCGGCGAGGCGCTCCAGCCCCATGCCGGTATCCACGCACGGCCTGGGCAACGGTGTCAGAACGCCGTGCTCGTCGCGGTTGAATTGCATGAACACCAGGTTCCAGATTTCGACGTAGCGATCGCCCTCGGCTTCGGCGGAGCCAGGCGGCCCGCCCGCGATTTGCGAACCGTGGTCGTAGAAGATCTCGCTGCAGGGACCACAGGGGCCCGTATCGGCCATCTGCCAGAAATTGTCCGAAGCGTAAGGTGCGCCCTTGTTGTCAGCGATGCGCACGATCCGTTCGCGCGGCAGACCGATGTTGTCCGTCCAGGCGCCATACGCCTCGTCGTCGGTGTGGTAGACGGTGGCCCACAACCGGTCGGCAGGCAGCTTGTAGATCGTCGTCAGGAGCTCCCACGCGTAGCGGATCGCCTCGCGCTTGAAGTAATCGCCGAACGACCAATTTCCGAGCATTTCGAAGAAGGTGCCGTGTCGCGCGGTGTAACCGACATTCTCCAGGTCGTTATGCTTGCCTCCGGCGCGCAGGCAGCGCTGCACGTCGGCCGCGCGCACGTAGCTGCGCTTGTCGGTCCCAAGAAAGACCTCCTTGAACTGCACCATCCCGCTGTTGGTGAAGAGCAGCGTGGGATCATTGGCCGGCACCAACGACGCCGAAGGAACGATCGTATGTCCTTGCGAGGCGAAGTATTCGAGGAAATGGCGGCGGATGTCGGCGGCTTTCATGGGCGGCGGCGATTCGGTGAGACGGACTCACAGAATGTGCAAATTCAATATGTTAGCATCTTTTCTTCGTTCAGCCCACCTCAGCGCTCGATCTCGCGGAGCATCTTGAAGATCGCTGATAAGGCAAATCCCCGTGCCTGCAGAAAGCGCACCTGGCGCGCTTTTTCCCGCTCAGTTGCCGGCGCAGCGCCAAAGCGCCGCTGCCAAAGCGCTTGCATCGCGACGGTATCGTCAGGACTCGATTCAGCCAATGCGGCGGCAATGTCATCACCCTCGATCCCTTTTGCCTTGAGCGTTCCCGCAATGCTGCGCCGGCTATAGCGGCCTGCCCGTTGCGACGCGAGCGCCCGCGCGTATCGTTGGTTTGACAGATATCCCGCAGCTTCCAGTTCACTCAGCACGGCAGCGATGTCGTCGCGCGCCGCTCCGCCCGACGCCAGGCGTTGCTGGAGTTCGTGGCGCGAATACTCCCGCCGCGCCAAAAGGCGAATGGCTCGCGTTTTAAGGGACGGGTCGATCAACCGGCGCCAAAGAACGGGTCACTCTTCGACAGCAGCAGCAACCCGAGGCTGTCCAGCAACAGGCACACCGACTGCAGCGCGAATCTTCACTTCCACCTCGGCAGCCATTTCAGGATGCTCGCGCAGATATTCGCGCGTATTGTCCTTGCCCTGACCAATCCGGTCTCCCTGGTACGCATACCAAGCTCCGGATTTCTCAATGATGTTGTGCGCGACGCCGAGCTCGACAATCTCGCCCTCGCGCGAGATG
>VBCY01000398.1 GCA_005882995.1 Betaproteobacteria bacterium | reverse complement strand
TCAGGAGCGCATGCACCTCGGCGTCCGTGGTCTGCGTGAAATCCTCATACCACACGCCGACGGCCCGAAAAGGCTGCGGGGTCATGCCGCACACGATCTCATCGACTTCGCGGCGAAACTCGTCACAGGTCTCCACCGCCGCCACAGGCACAGCGACGACGATTCGTGCAGGACGTTGCTGGCGTATGGCCAACGCGGCCGCGCGCATCGTGGACCCCGTCGCCAGGCCGTCGTCGACCAGGATCACTGTGCGACCCGAGAGATCGAGCGGCGGCCTTGTTCCGCGATAGAGTCGCT
Organism: Betaproteobacteria bacterium; assembly: GCA_005882995.1. Taxonomy (GTDB): domain Bacteria; phylum Pseudomonadota; class Gammaproteobacteria; order Burkholderiales; family Casimicrobiaceae; genus PALSA-1003. Next base: position 4,904 of record VBCY01000398.1, on the reverse strand, counting down.
CGCGTCGCTCGAGCTCCTTCTCTTCGCGTGCCGCCACCGCGTCGATCGCGCTTTGAGGAATGGAAAGCGCCGCAGCCTCGGGATTCATGACACGGATTCCGCCGGAAGCGATAGCGCCCATCGCGTATTCCTCGTGTCCCGGAACTCCAAGCTTGCGAACGATGAAAACGTCGAGCGGAACGTGAAGCGCCTGCGCGACCTCGAATGCTACGGGAACACCGCCGCGTGGCAGCCCGAGCACGATCACGTCCGGCTTGCCCCGATAGGGCATCAGACGCTGCGCAAGCTTTCGTCCCGCGTCGTGCCGATCCTTGAAGAGGTTCATGGCGTTTGCCGAAACGCTGTTCGCCGGCCTCTTCTCCAAGTGCTTCACGAACCAGTCGCCCGCGAGCTCGCATACGCGCTCGAGCGTGCCCGGCTCCTCGAACAAGTGTGTCGCGCCAGGAACGATCGCCAGATCTTTTTTGCATCTGAGCTTTTGATAGGCGCGCGCGTTAAGATCGATGACGACATCGTCCTTGCCGCCTACGATCAGGAGCGTGGCTGCTGAGACCCGAGACAAGGACTCACCGGCGAGGTCCGGGCGGCCCCCTCGCGATACGACTGCCTCGACCGTGTCCTGGAGTTCTGCCGCAGCCACCAACGCTGCGGCGCTTCCCGTGCTTGCCCCGAAGTAACCGACCGTCAGCGCGCGCAACTCCGGTTCGGACCGAAGCCAGCGCGTGGCAGCGACCAGGCGTTCGGCCAACAGCGGGATGTCGAAGCGGTGCTCGCTGGTATGCATGTCGCGCTGCTCCTCGGCTTGCGTGAGCAGGTCGAGCAGCAAAGTGCCGAGCTGTCTGCGCTGCAGCTCTTTCGCAACCAACATGTTGCGTGGACTGTGGCGACTGCTACCGCTGCCGTGCGCGAAGACGACCAGGCCGCTTGGCCGCGCGGGAACGACGAGATCGGCGAAGACGAAATCGCCTGCGACGGGAATCCGAACCTCTGCATCGATCGGGAGCGCTCTGGTGACTTGCATCGCTTTCGCCTTGACGGACTGGTCCGGGGTTCGCCAGCCTTTCGGATCGGACATGGGCGCGACCTCAAACTCGGGACTCATGGTTTGGACGCGCCTGTCGGGCCGCTGGTTCATGTTCCTAGGGGGACCCGCGCCCGGCCGGATGAGGGCGACAGTTTCTTCGAGTACCCTGCCGTCTCGATCGCGAACAGCAGTGTCAGCACGCCGCCGACGAGCGCTGGCGCAAAGACATAGCGACGCTACACCGGACCGGGTTAGCCGCCCGGAGTCCAGATCCTCGGCCCACCGCCACTCGCGAGAGTCACCATCAGCCCATTGAGCCGCTTTACAAAGGCGCCGGGATCGTCGAGCTGAGCTCCTTCGGCCAGCATCGCCTGGTCGAACAGAATATGACTCCAATCCGAGAATCGCTTTTCATTGGATTCGTACTTAAGCCCCTGCACCAGTGGGTGGTGCGGGTTCACCTCCAAAATAGGCTTGCTGACCGGCACCTTTTGTCCAGCGGCTTTGAGCAGCCGTTCCAGGTTCATGCTCATGCCCGAAGGATCGGAGACCAGGCACGCGGGCGAGTCCGTGAGCCGATGCGTGATGCGCACTTCCTTGACCTTGTCGCCAAGCGTCTTCGCGATCTTCTCGGTGAGATCCCTGAACTCACCGGCCTCCTTCTCCTGCTCCTGCTTCTCGGACTCGTCCTGAAGCTTGCCGAGGTCGAGGTCTCCTTTCGCCACCGATCGGAGCTCCTTGTCTTCGAACTCCATGAAGTGCGCCATCGCCCATTCATCGACGCGGTCGTACATCAAGAGAACCTCGACGCCTTTCTTGCGGAAGATCTCCAGGTGCGGGCTGCTGCGGGCGGCAGCGTAGGAGTCCGCCGTGATGTAGTAGATCTTGTCCTGGCCTTCTTTCATGCGCGCCACATAATCGGCGAGCGACACGGTCTGATCCTCGCTCTCCTGGTGAGTCGAGGCGAAGCGCAATAGCTTGGCGATGCGTTCCTTGTTCGCGTAGTCCTCGGCCACGCCTTCCTTGAGCACGCGTCCGAACTCTTTCCAGACCTTGGCGTACTGCTCCTTGTCGTTCTCAGCCAGCTCGTCGAGCAGCGACAACATGCGCTTCACCGAACCGGCACGGATCGCCTCCACAACCTTCGATTCCTGCAGGATCTCACGCGAGACGTTGAGCGGCAGGTCGTTGGAATCGATCACGCCGCGCACGAAGCGCAAGTATGCCGGCATGAGCTGCTCGGCATCATCCATGATGAATACTCGCCGCACGTAGAGCTTGACACCATGGCGATGCTCGCGGTCCCACAGGTCGAACGGCGCATGCGCGGGGACGTAGAGGAGAAGGGTGAATTCCTGTTTTCCTTCCACCCGCGCGTGAGTCCAAGCGAGCGGCGCTTCGAAGTCGTGTCCGACATGCTTGTAGAACTCCTGGTATTGCTCTTCGGTGATCTCCGACTTGGGCCGTGCCCACAGCGCCGAGGCCTGGTTAATTTGCTCGTCTTCGTCCTTGAGGGTCTCTTCGCTTTTGTCCGTGTCCCATTCCTCTTTCTTCATCAGGATCGGGATGGTGATGTGATCGGAGTACTTGCGCAGGATGGAGCGCAACCTGAATCCCGAGAGCAGTTCGTCTTCGCCGTCGCGCAAATGCAGAGTGACGTCAGTGCCGCGGCTTTCTCTGGTCACCGTTTCCAGGATGTAGTCGCCCTGCCCGTCGCTTTCCCAGCGAACGCCGTGCTCCACACCCATCCCGGCGCGCCGCGTGACGAGGATGACCTTATCCGCCACGATGAACGAAGAATAGAAACCGACGCCGAATTGACCGATGAGATGCGCGTCTTTGGCTTGGTCACCGGTCAGGCTCTGGAAGAACTCCCGTGTACCGGACTTGGCGATGGTGCCGATGTTGCTGATCACTTCGTCCCGAGACATCCCCACGCCGTTATCGGACACGCTCAACGTACGGCCGGCCTTGTCATAGCTCACCCGGATCTTGAGGTCCGGATCCGTCTCCCACAGGCTTGCGTCGGCGAGCCCCTCGAAGCGCAGCTTGTCGCAGGCGTCCGACGCGTTGGAAATGAGCTCACGAAGGAAGATCTCCTTGTTGCTGTAGAGAGAGTGCACCATCAGGTGCAGCAGCTCTTTGACCTCGGCTTGGAAACCGAGGGTTTCCCGAGCGTTCACTTCGCTCATGTTCTGACCTTCTGGTGAATGTTCGTATGAGTGGCGATTCGTAATGCCGATTGGGGCGATCGCACGCAGCCAGCAATCGGCCGAGCACGAGTATTTCGGGTCTGGTTTTGTTGGTCAAGAGGACTGAAAGAGCCCTCTGCGAATCGCTACACCGATCAGAGCCCGCCGCCGCTATCGAATGGCGACGCACAGGCACAAAATCAATCACAGTTGGGTTTGCGATTAGCAGCCGCTATCTCGCAGACTCGCATGCGCTTCCCGAGAGAAGGGTAACACTTTATTCCGGTCACCTGTTCCGACCGGAGGGGTTCACTCCAGTCTCCGGTATAAACCGTTACCCTATGTGATTGGAATAGACCATTTGAACATTGGCTCCCCGACGAGGGCTCGAACCTGGGACCTGAGGATTGAGAGGCGAATTTCGCCTCTATTGATCTGGGGCCCTACCTGTCGGCGAAGAAATTACTGAACGGAGCCGGCTTCGTCGGCGATCAACTGCGTTTGCTCACATCGGTCCATCGCGTATCGCGATCCTGAATGGCGAGCCGGTAGAGCTCCAAGGCCTGCAATTCGGCCATCACATCGGGTGGGAATCCTTTCCTGCTTCCCCGCTTGTCGATCAAAAGAGACTCCATGTAGGTCTCGAAGGACTCCAGATCGGCCCACGTTGCTGCGATCAGGTTGGCGACTCGCGCATACTGGCGCAATAAGGACTTGGGTCGGACCCGCGGTGGAAGACTTTCAGCCCAGTCCAGGGTACGTCGGAGCGGTGTTTCCGCCGGAGTTGCCTTGCGTAAGCGCTGATGCTTATCGAGCGCCACGGGAACTTGCTGCGAAGAGGTCCGGACCCCTGGGCTTTTCGTAGTCTCAACCGCGTATACGTCGCTCGGAATATCGTTATCGCTTCGCAGCATAGTAGCAAATTGTCGATAGTTTGACATGGCACATAGAAGAACAGCGGAGCTACCGCTGTTGCAACCTCCCAAGGTCGTTGTCGCGATCGCGATGCACCGTGGCGTGGTACGACCTTAACGCGCGGAGTTCTCGCGCGACCCTGATCGGGTGACGTCGTACTGTTTGGTTGTTTACCATCAACTGCTTCACGTAGCTCGCCAACGCGTCTCGTCCGGTCCAATGTACCGCCAGCGCGTTAGCAATTCCCGGGAACGTCTTGGCAATGGTCGTCGGCTGGACATCGGACGGTAGCGTCGAGATCCACTGCACAGTCGAGGGCAAGAGAGTTTCGGACGGCATCGCTTTCCTTTGGAGAGTCCAATCATGGCCCTGCGAGGGCGGCGCGGGCTGCTCCTGCTCTATTGTCGAGTTCATGGGCGTGGTTCAAATCGTTGCGCATTGAGCGCCTCAGACTGAGATATGCCGGCACAGACCACGATTGTGGGCGTTAGCGGGCAGCGGCTCAGCTGGTGTGCTCTCTCAAGTACTCTTGACCCTTGGGTGTTATCGTGACCACGCCCGCGATGCCTCTCTCGACATACCCACCGGCAATTAACGCGTCCACAATCTTGCGATCCTCAAAGCGCAGGGAAATGCCTTTTGCACATCGACGCAATGCCTCAAGCTGTTCGCTCGTTAAACGGGTCGTGAATGTTGCGTACGATTGAGAAGGAACAGGATTCGACGACAACGATTGCGGGGCGTTCGCTCGTTTCATGGCCTCGATCACCGTA
>VBCY01000397.1 GCA_005882995.1 Betaproteobacteria bacterium | reverse complement strand
CGTTACAAGGTGTGATCTCGATACTCGGTTTGCGTATGTCGGGCGTCTTTACGAATCATGCGCGTGCAGGAAAACGGCAGTTTGCTCAAACCGCTGAACCAGCGTGAGTTACCCAGGCTCGGGAATACATCTTGCTGCAATCAAGGCGAGAGTTCGTAGCAACGATCCGTATGAGACAAATCACAACTTGGAGACACCGATGAAATCGATCCTCGATAGGTCCTTTCGTTATACGAGCAGCACCGATACCGATCTTCGGAAAACCTTCGCCAGAATTCGACGGGAACAGCGCGCGCAAGCACGAGTGCAAGTCGAGGACGAAAAGTTGAGGAAGGTGGTTCCGATAAGAGAGTGCAAACGCGCGGCGGTGTCGTGAGGGGTTAGGACAGGCTCAATTTAATGTCCCAGTTCTTGTCGCTCCTTATCATTCGCCGGGCGAAAATAAGTAGCCGAAAAGCTATTGCCGCGATTGCCGGACGAAAAATGCATTGGGGGTGACTCCTACATCTCTGATACGCCGATTGAAACCGCGACACCGACATGACGCGAACGGGTGACGCATGAATGCGCCCAGGAACCCTTTCCGTCTAAGGTGGCACAGAACGCCCTGGAGAAGACCCGCGCCCGCTGTCCTGCTCACGCCAGATTCGATATGAAAATGGGCATCCGCGCACAGGCTGATGGCAAGGGTCTCTCCTGGGCGACCGTCCAAAGCGAAGGTACATACCTTAAATGCCAGTCCATGGAGTCTCTGTTGCCATGATCACCGCCGTGAGCAAGATGAACAAGAAGACCACGTTGTCAAATATGCGCGAGGAGTTGCAACATTGCGATGTAGGACGCTTGCCACGAGCTCCCCAGCTCAACCTGCCCCTGCCGATCGCTCAACGCTGGGCCCTGCGGTTGCCTGGCGAAATTGAGCCGCGAGCTTTGCTGCAGCGGTTTCCGCGTATCGCGAATAATCTAGCCAGGCTATGGAGCGATCGGCAGGCTATTGCGGGATACGTCGATGAACTGCTGATCGACCGGCGTGGGGACCGACAGGGATTTCCTCCTGATGTTCACATGGAGCTGCTAAATCTCAAGGACTTCATCGATGGGCGGTACGGTAATTTCCGGCCACGGTGAGAATGAAAGCGACGCCGCCAGGCACGATTCTGCCGAGCGTTATGTCTCGTGCCGGACCGGAAGGGTTCAAACAGAGCGGCACGCGCACGAACGACAGTTTTTCGCGCGGAGTGCTCGTTGTCCCGGCGGTGTGGCCAAGAAGCACCCCGGTGCCACGCGTTGCCACAAGGCTGACGTTGAGCGCGTCGCCACGAGTGCTCTGTTTCCGGGTCGAGGACTCGGGGGTCTGTTTTGAGAGGAAATTCTTGCCCTGGCATGCGATATGCACAGAGAAGCCCGCCATGCTCAAAGCCCAGTTATCCAAGCACGATACCGACCTCGAACCGGCGCCCGAGTTCGCCAACGGTGCCGAGACCTCGCTCGCAGAACAGTTGCGACTTCAAGTTGAAGAGCGATACTTCGGACGAACCGTCACACCGACGCCCTCACTGTGGCGACCCGAAAAAGATCACTGATTGTACCGACCGCATACGTTCATCATGCATCGTCGTCATCGCATTCCTTGGATAGCCCTCGGCCTGCTAGTTTCGACTGGCGCGACC
>VBCY01000400.1 GCA_005882995.1 Betaproteobacteria bacterium | reverse complement strand
CCGCCGCCGCGTCCGTCGACGCCCCAGACGTGGCTGTGATAGCCGAGCCGTACGGCTCATACCCACCTTCGATTGACACGACTGCGTCATACACGGCCGCCGAGACGTAGGCCATATAGATAAAGCCCTCGGCCTGGAACGCGCCTGACCCGACGACCGTGTTCTCGGTAATCGTGTTCCACTGCTGCACGGTGTTTCCCGGCGGTAGTTTCGGTGCCGCCTCTGACATCGGGCACGTCATCACCACAATTGCGAGCGTAATTAGAAGCGTTGGAATCGTCCTGTTGCAATGCATTCCAACAAACGCAATTAGCGAGTTCTTAGATTTGTACATTTCTGTCTCTCCTCTCGGGAATTAACCCCTCTACTTATTGAGCGGAGTCAAGTGAACTGTGCCAACTTGTTCCATGCCACCGAAATGCAAATGGCTGTGTTGTTCGTCGGCGCGGCCAGGAAGGTTAACGGTGAGACCGAGCCAATAGCGGATACGCATGTTGCACCCCACGTGCCACCGGCGCGCCTTAGCGCGGAAAAATCCGCGGCTTAGTTGGGGAAAAAATATAGGAAATGCATCCCGTCTCAGCAAGTCCTAAAATCGGACCGGGCACGATCTCGATCCTTCACGGGGATTGTTGGTCGGCCATCTTCAGCGCGGCCGCAACGGATTGCTCACCGCGTACGACGGCCGGGAGACGGCGCCTTCGGCTCTGACGCTCCCGGCACGCTTGTGCAACGTCTACCAACGGACTCCACATGAACCATCGGGGGAAGGCTCGAACTAATGCCGGAGGTCCCTCCAGGACGACCTCGCCGCGACGCACCGCGGTGTGATAGTCAATTAAACCTGCCCATACGCGGTACAGCACGGAAACGTCCGCTCGCACAATCAGGTCTGAATCAAAACCCGGAGGCTTTAGACACGATGAGATATCTCGCGCCACCAGGACGAGCCACAGCGTTCGTCCTTTCCGGCCAGTGAGGTTGAACTGCACGACAGTACGTCCGGGCGGGAGTTCACGATGGTCAACTCGCTGATGCATCTTCCATAGGAACAGGGCGGGATTCAACTCATCGGGTTTCGGATCGGCGAAGGCCCATTTGATTGCCCACGTGCCCAAGGACTTGATCACGTCAGCTAGATCGCTTCCCGCTCCGGTGAGAATGTACTCCGTAACGTTCGGCCGCGCGCCCGTATGCCGTTCGATGACCCCGCTGTCCTCGAGATGCTGGAGACGCGCAACGAGGAGCGATCGCGAGATGCCGGGCAAACCCCGCAGGAGTTCGTTGAAGTGGCGGCTGCCGAACAGTAGCTCGCGCACGATCAGTGGCGTCCAACGGTCTGCAAGAATCTCGCATGCGCGAGCAACAGGGCAGTACTGGTGATAGCTGAACATCGCCAATCCTCCTCCAGTCTCCAGCTATTCATCCAGTCCTAAAATCGGACCAGATGGGGGCCAATTTTAGGACTTCCACCGCATGAATACACGGAAGGCCGCCTAGCGCCCGGGGATTGCGGAAGGCAAGTCGCTACATGAGATTGCCGCAGGCTGCCGGCATCACCGTGAACACGGTGTGCCGTCACGTCCAGCAAGTCTTTGGCAGGGACGGGCGCGTGACGACTGGGCGAGCTAGTGAAGCTGCTGTCCCCCGCGCCGAGGCTTCGCTGCCGCTGAGGCCGAAGTTCGTTATGGCCGACCACGACGCCGGAGGCGCGCCGACGTCGAGTTGTGTCGCACCCCGCATTGGATGTGCCGTAACTGTGCCTTGATGACGTTGGGTTCGAGACTGGCAAGCGTTGCAAGCTATTGATTGATAGAACTGCGCGTTTAGCCTAAACCGCCTCATAACCCGAAGGTCGAAGGTTCAAATCCTTCCCAGGACAACGAGGGAGCGGCGTCTCGCGATACGCCAGGTGCGCGCGGAGAGTTGCCTGGCGTCCGCGGCGGCCAATACCTGGCGCTCGAAAACGTTGTAGGCAATGTCGATACACATGAACAGTCCTGCGTAAAAGACGACCTGTCGGTCGCGAAATCGTAATCAGGCAGCGATCGGGACCTGAAACAGACCCTGGCAGCGCTGCTGCCAACCGTAGTGATCCAGTGCAGCGGGAGCGGGGCAGAGTGCGTCAGCGCGCTGCGCCGGCGTGGAGCCGGCGAGCGCGCGATGAACGCGTTGCCCGTTGGAATAATCTCCGAACTCCCCCAGCTTGCGCGCCAGATCTACCGCGTTCCAGAAAAATACCTGATCGAGGTGCGCGCCGGATGGTTCCGATCAAGCGCTCGACGAAGGGGTGTGAGACCGGGACGTAGGGAACCGACTTGATCTCGTCGATCTCGAGGACGCGCAGGTTGGCGAGCCAACGATGGAAGCGGAAGAGCGGGTCGTGGTCGGTGCTGACGTCAGCTTTCTAGCGCCCTGTCGGAATACAACACGCCTAGACGGTCCCCTTCGATTCCACCTCCTTCGCAGAATCGGATGACATTGCAGTCACCGGTCAAATGCCAGCAGGCAAGAAGTACAAGCGCTAAGTCATCTCATCCTCCTCGCCATCATGGCGCACACAGGTCGACGCTCCACAGGCTGTCCTTAAGGTGCCCGATGAATGTCAGCCAAGAGGGGCAATTGGTTCCGGAGTCGCCTGGCCGGTAGTGTCTGGCAGGACGCGGCGCACGAAATCCTTCTCGATCTCGATGCCGAAGGCATGAGCCATCTGCTGAGCGATTCGCACGCAGCCGAATGCGGATTGCGCCGTTTCATTTCGCCGATGGCGGCGATGAGGTCGGGGGATGGTCCTTTCGGACCGGGCTT
>VBCY01000399.1 GCA_005882995.1 Betaproteobacteria bacterium | reverse complement strand
TTCAGGATGCTCGCGCAGATATTCGCGCGTGTTGTCCTTGCCCTGACCAATCCGGTCTCCCTGGTACGCGTACCAGGCTCCGGATTTCTCAATGATGTTGTGCGCGACGCCGAGCTCGACAATCTCGCCCTCGCGCGAGATGCCTTCGCCATAGAGAATGTCGAACAGCGCTTCGCGAAACGGGGGGGCGACCTTATTCTTAACCACCTTGACGCGCGTCTCGTTGCCGACGACTTCATCTCCCCGCTTGATGGAGCCGATACGGCGAATATCCAATCGTACCGAGGCGTAGAACTTGAGCGCGTTTCCGCCCGACGTGGTCTCCGGGTTGCCGAACATGACGCCGATCTTCATGCGTATCTGGTTGATGAAGATGACCAGGACATTGGCGCGTTTGATGTTCGAAGTGAGCTTGCGTAGCGCCTGACTCATGAGCCGCGCTTGGAGACCTGGAAGCTGATCGCCCATCTCGCCCTCGATTTCCGCCTTGGGCACCAGCGCGGCCACGGAATCGATGACGATGACGTCGACGCCCCCGGAACGCACCAGCATGTCTGCAATCTCCAGCGCCTGCTCGCCGGTGTCGGGCTGCGAGATCAGCATTTCGCCTACGTTGACGCCGAGTTTTCCCGCATACACAGGATCGAGGGCGTTTTCCGCGTCGATATAAGCGGCGATACCCGCCGCTTTCTGAACCTGCGAGACGACCTGTAATGCAAGCGTCGTCTTTCCGGAGGATTCCGGCCCGTAAATTTCGACCACGCGTCCGCGCGGCAGACCACCTACCCCAAGAGCGATATCCAGACCCAGCGAGCCTGTGGACACCACCGAAAGGTCATTCTGGACCTGAGCCTCGCCCATTTTCATGATCGAGCCCTTGCCGAATTGCTTTTCGATCTGCGCCAGCGCCGCCGCCAACGCCTTGCTCTTGTTATCGTCCATCATGTTCATTCCGTTGGCCCTGCCCAGTCCGTTGCTCATGTGTTGCGCCTATCGGGTCGTGGTTCGAGACAAACCCATTATGGCATAGAACGATCGTTCGATACAGTGTTCCTTCGGCCTAGGCCAACCGGTCGATTAGCCCGGCGAGCGCAATGCGTATCGATTCATGGCGAACCTCGTGTCGACCCCCTTCAAGCTGCTGCATTTCCGACTGGACGCCGGCGGGACCTGCCCAGCCAAAACACACCGTCCCGACCGGCTTCCCCGGCGACCCCCCGCCCGGCCCTGCCACCCCGGTCACAGCAACCGACCATTGGGCGCGGCTCGCATCGATCGCACCTCGCGCCATCTCCACGGCAGTTTCGGTGCTGACCGCGCCGAATCGTTCGATCGTCTCCGGAGCGACGCCGAGATCATCGATCTTTGCAGCATTCGAATAGGTGACGAAACCACGCTCGAACCAGTCGGAGCTGCCGGCGACCGCGGTGATGGCACCCGCGACCAGCCCGCCGGTGCAGGATTCTGCGGTCGCGATGAGCGCGCCGCGCGCCTTGGCTGCTCGTCCGAGTGCTTCCGCCAAAGCGTAAAGATCATCGTCGATTTTCATAGGTCGAATGCGGAGCGAGGCTAGCGGAAATTCCGGGACATCATGTACGGCCGCCTCATCGGTGTCACGACCATGGCGATCTTCAACGTTGCTCGCCAGGCCTGGCTCGATACCAATAGTCGTACGCTCTTTCGAAGCCGAAGCCCCGATAGAGCGCCAGCGCGGGTTCGTTATCCGCGGTGACCTGGAGATACGCTAGCCTCGCCTTGCGCCGACGGGCTTCTTTGAGCAGAGCAGCCACGATGGCCCTTCCCAATCCCTTGCCTCGCAGCGATTCGGCCGTAGTGACGGCGAACAATCCGGCGTGATCACCTTCGATTTTCACCAATCCACACGCGGCTACACTGCCGTCGTGGCGGATCAGCGCACCGGCGTGGGGCAGCGGGTAGTTGCGCGCTCGCGTCACCGCAGCGGCGAGTGCATCACCGTCAAGCTCGAGCAACGCCGCGACCGATTGCTCCCAGCTCGCCGCGTCGAGGATTTCGACCTGAAATCGCGATAATGTTCGCGGCTCATGCCCAAGCTCCGCGCGTAGAACCATCGTCCGGTCGAACTCTTCCCATCCAGCGCATTCCAACGCAGCATCGAGCCTGCGTGGCTGCGCAAAAGGAAGCAGGCGGAATATCGCAGGCAGCCCCGCGGCGGCGTAGAAGCGTGAGCACCACTCGATCTTTTCGGCCACAGGAAGCGTCGACGGATAAAAGGGATTGACGCAGCGCAGCCGCTTGGTCGGGCCGCGGCGATATCCGATCAGCCATCCATCGTAGGCGAGAGACTGGAACGCGCCGGATGCGTTCAGCGCCCGTTCCTCGAGTCGTCGCGCCTCGGCGAGTGTCGCCGTGCGCGCTATCCGAACAATCTTTGCCATAGCGCAAGGACGA
>VBCY01000396.1:2570-3791 GCA_005882995.1 Betaproteobacteria bacterium | reverse complement strand
CGGCGACGGCGGCGAGTCGACCGACTTCATCCCATGTCGGCGAGAACGACGTGTTCACGATATCCGCCGCCAGCTGGAACGTAAGAGCCGCTACCAGCCAGCCAGCGAATTCGAGCCATACCGCGCGCTTTTGCATACCGCTTGCTCGAGACAGCGCGCGAAAGATGTTGACGAGCGCCTCGATGCTGCCGATCGCGATGATGAGGATCGCGATTGCTTCGACGACAAGCGCAACGTAATGCGCGATCTCGTGCAACAGCGCTTCCATCGATCCCCCCGCGCGATGGCCTTACACGCGCACGATGCAGCGAAAGCCGAGGTGGCAGGTCGAAGTATCGATCGCTTGCGGCATGCGCGCCGCGGGTCGATAGCGTCGACAGTAGTTCGGCGCACATAGGTACGATCCACCTTTCATCACCTTGCGTGGAATGCGTATTTTTAGTGTGCGCGGATCGTGGCAGTGCTCGGGATCGCCACCGCGCGGATTGTCCAGTGTGCAACAGGCCTTCTTGATCTTGCCGTGGTCCTGGTACCAGTCGATCGTCCACTCCCAGACGTTCCCGGCCATCTCGTACAGCCCATAACCGTTCGGTGGGAACGATCCCACCGGAGCCGTCCATTCGTAACCGTCGGCCACCAAGTTCTGCCAGGGGAATTCGCCCTGCCAGGTGTTGGCCATGTGCCGACCGCCCGGCGTGAATTCGACGCCCCAGACATACTCGGCCGCATCGAGACCACCACGCGCGGCGAATTCCCACTCCGCTTCTGTCGGCAATTGTTTGTCCGCCCACTTCGCGTAGGCTTCGGCATCCTCGAACGCAACGTGCACGACCGGATGGGTCCACAAGCCTTGCAGGGAGCTTCCGGGACCGCGCGGATGACGCCAATTCGCACCCTGGACGTATTCCCACCAGTTGTAGTGGTTACCAAGATCCACTGGATGCGTGGCCTTTTTGAACATGACCGACGCGGGAAGGAGCATCTCCGGCTTCGCGCCTGGATAATCGGCGGCATTGGCAGGTCGGTCCGCGAGCGTGATGTAATCGGTGCCCTCGACAAAGCGGCGAAACTCCGTGTTCGTCACGGTGTCTCGATCCATCCAGAAGCCACCCACGGTTACGCGATGTGCCGGCGCCTCCTCCGGGTAGTGATCGTTCGATCCCATCAGGAACGCTCCACCGGGAATCCACTCCATCTTCGCATCGGCGAGCCTCTTTGGGG
>VBCY01000396.1:0-2515 GCA_005882995.1 Betaproteobacteria bacterium | reverse complement strand
GATCATGCTGCCGATATATCGAACACGACCTGGTCATGCCACCAAAGCCGTTCAAAGAAGGCGCGCACCATGTCCGGCCGTGAGGCTTCGCGTGATGATGCCAGCGCTTTGTTGACGACGTGGCCAATGCTGCGGTTGCCGTCGATCGCATCCAACAACCGCATTTCTGCTGCATTGATCGGCATATAAATGTCGCGGTACGTATGTGACTGACTGATCAGAACGGCAACCGCCCCGGGGGGCAGCCGCTCGCGAACGCACACTGTGTCGGGCATTCGAACTGGCACATAGGTTAACCATGCGTCGCCTGCAAAGCTAATCCGTCTAAGATTGTCAGGGGCGTCGTCCCGATGTGCAATGACGCTGTGGCGCACCATCGTGCCGCGAAATAGTTCGGTGGCGGCGTACTGATTCTCCAAGGTCAGCTCCTGTATTCGGGAGGCCTGGGGGAGTTGCGCCAGGAGCCCACATCGGGGGCTGTAGGCTGCCTGTCTTACCCATCGACCGAATCTCATTCCACCGTTGCTGAGAAAGTCGAGCAATTGCGACACGGAGTACGCGCGATCGCACGGGTGCAGAAGCGCGTCGGCGAGTGCTGCCTCGTTCCGGAAGTCCGGGGCCTCGCGCAGCAGGTTCTGCAGTGGGTGTCCCTGCGGCAACGCCTTGAGCGCATCGATGAGATCCCGGATCTCGCCATCGGTGGCGCTAATACCGATTCGCTTGCAGAAATCCTGCAGCATGTAGACGCCCGTCCGTCCGTACGGCGCGTACACCATAACGTGCATCGCTCCGTGTGGCTTAAGCACATCGCGCAACGCGCTAAGCCCCGCATCGGGATCCGGCAGGTGGTGAAGCACGCCGGTGCAGACGATGTGGTCAAAGCTTGTGTCCAATTCGCACACCCGCTCGATGGGAAGACAGAGTGTCCGAAGATTGTCGAGCTTGTACCTTTGTTTGAGTTCTTCGGTGCAGCGCACGCTCGTCGCACTGAAATCGATACCGGTCACCTTGGCTGCCGGCCAACGCATTGCGTGCTTGGCCGCCTGCGATGTGCCGCAGCCGGCAACGAGGATCGATTGGTCTTGCCCGAACGGTCTCGAGGGCCAAAGCAAATGGTGCTCCGCGCGCTGCTTCTGCGGATCTTGCCAGGCCTGATATTTCTGGAGGTCATCGACGGGAGGCGGATACGGGTAGTCCTCGTAAAACGCGCACACCTTTTCCGCGACACTTGTTGCTTCCTGGTGTGGCACTTCGCGGTCTTTCGTGAGGTGTGTGTCGGAAGAAAGAACCCATGCATGGATTGAACCATGCATGGGTCGGTCACTCCGTCCGAGCAGAACTTGGCGGCTAACCGTGGTGAGTTACCTGAGCCAGAACCGCGTCGAGGTTGAACGATGCGGGCTTCTGCCTCGGCGGGAACTTGGCGAAATCCGCGATCTGTTGCGCGACGAAGGCCTGCATCACATACAACTGCGGTATGTGATCGACCATCCAGTCCCAATAGGTGTTCGAGTTGTATTCGGCTCGCTCGAATGGATCGCGACGCATGCTCATGATGTACGGCACTCGCAATTTTACGAACGGCTCGGCCCACAATCGCATCGTGTTTGCGCGCTGCACCGCCAGATGCAACTTCCAATCGCCGACCCGCACCGCGATGACCTCGCCATCGTCGCTGAAGTAGACGATGCCGGGTCTCGGGCTTTCCTTCGCCTCGCCCGTCAGGTAGGGGATCATGTTGAAGCCGTCGAGATGGACATTGAACTTTTTCCCGTCCACCGTGCAGCCGTCGTGCAATTGCTTGGTGACATCCGGATTGCCGGCGATGTTCAGCAGCGTCGGAAACATGTCGATGTGCGAGACGATACCGTTCAATACCGAGTCCGGCTTGATCTTCCCGGGCCAGCGCATGAAGCACGGCACGCGCCAGCCGCCTTCCCAATTGGAGTCCTTCTGTCCGCGGAACGGCGTGGTGGCGCCGTCCGGCCAAGTGTCGTTCTCCGGTCCGTTGTCGGTGGAGTACATGACGATGGTGTTGTCGGCAATGCCCAGCTCGTCGAGCTTGTCGAGCATCATGCCGATCTGCTCGTCGTGGACCACCATGCGATCGCTGTACGGGTCCTGGCCGCTCTTGCCGATATTCTTTGCGGCGACGTGGGTACGCAAGTGCATGGCCGTCGAGTTGTACCAGAGGAAGAACGGCTTGTCCGCCTTGGCCTGCGTCTCCATCCATGCGAGGGCCTTGTCCGTGATCTCCTCGTCGATGGTTTCCATGCGCTTCTTGGTGAGCGGACCGGTGTCCTGGATCGTCTGCCCGCCCTTGCCGTCGGCCTTGCAGTGGAGCACGCCTCGCGGTCCGAACTGTTTCTTGAACGCCGGATCCTTCGGGTAGTCGGGCAGCTCGGGTTCCTCCTCGGCATTCAGGTGATAAAGGTTGCCGAAGAATTCATCGAAGCCATGAACGGTGGGCAGAAATTCGTCGCGATCACCGAGGTGGTTCTTGCCGAACTGGCCG
>VBCY01000395.1 GCA_005882995.1 Betaproteobacteria bacterium | reverse complement strand
CGGTCGGCAGGCCGCGCTTCTCAAGCGTCCCTTCTCGGCCCTGGTCGCGCACGGCATCGGCGTGTGGTTGGGCGTGCAGGCGTTCATCAACATCGGCGTCAACATGGGCGTGCTGCCCACCAAAGGTCTGACGCTGCCTCTGCTCTCTTTCGGCGGCAGCGGCATCGTCGTCAACTGCCTGGCGATGGCAATCCTGCTGCGTGTCGACTTCGAGAACCGAAGGCTGCTGAGAGGCTTCGCGGTATGAGCGGGACAGTGATGATCACCACCGGCGGCACCGGCGGACACGTTTTCCCGGGGCTGGCAGTGGCCGCCGAGTTGATCGCGCGCGACTGGCGCGTTTTCTGGTTGGGCACTCGCGATGGAATGGAAGCGCGCATCGTGCCGCGGCACAAGATCGAGTTCGAGGGACTGTCCTTCGCGGGCGTGCGCGGCAAGGGGCTCGTGCGACTTCTGCTCGCGCCCTACGCCATCCTGTATGCGTGCTGGCAGGCACGCCGAGTGATCCGGCGCCGCCGTCCGAACGTGGTCGTCGGCTTTGGCGGATTCGCGTCGTTTCCCGGCGCCCTGATGGCGGTTGCGCAGAACGTTCCCCTGGTCATTCATAACATCGATGCCAAGCCCGGGCTTGCGAACCGCGTGTTGCGCTTCGGCGCCGATCGGGTTCTCACGGGCTTCCCCGGGACTTTCGGAGCCGGTCGCGACAGCAAGGTCGCGTGGGTTGGCACGCCGCTTCGCTCGGACATCGCCGCTTTGGCTCCACCGGAAGAGCGCTTTCGCGCACGCTCGGGCCCACTGGTGCTTCTGGTCGTCGGTGGAAGTCTCGGCGCTGTCGCGCTCAACGAATGCGTGCCGCTCGCGCTCGCATTGATCGATTCGAGCGCGCGTCCGCGGGTGACGCATCAGTCGGGGGAGAAGCATATCGGCGCTCTGCGCGCGGCCTACTCGAAGGCGGGCGTTGAGGCCGAATGTCTTCCGTTCATCGAAAACATGGCAAAGCGGTATGCGGAGGCCGATGTCGTGATCTGCCGCGCCGGTGCAACAACGGTCGCGGAGCTTGCGGCGGTCGGCATCGCAAGCGTGCTGATTCCGTTTCCATACGCAGCCGAAGATCATCAGGTCGACAACGCCAGAGTGCTCGTAGAACGCGGCGCGGCAGAAATGATGCTGCAATCCGAGCTTAGGCCGGAGCGTCTCGCCGCATGGCTTGGTGCCGCCACCCGAGAGATGCTACTCAAGATGGCGATCGCCGCGCGCACGCTGCGCAAGGACGACGCCGCCCAGCGCGTCGCCGATACCTGCATCGCGCTGGCGCAGATCCGATGAAACACAAGGTCAAACGAGTGCACTTCGTCGGCGTCGGAGGCGCCGGCATGAGCGGCATCGCCGAAGTGCTGCTCACCCAGGGCTACCAGGTCAGCGGATCGGACATCGCTCCCAGCGCGACGACGCGTCGCCTCACCGAACTGGGCGCGCGCATCTCAGCCGGACACATAGCCGGGCACATCGCCGGCGCCGATGTGGTGGTCGTTTCGACCGCTGTCTCGAGCGACAACGTCGAAGTCGTCGCAGCGCGCGAAAAGGGAATCCCGGTGGTACCTCGCGCATTGATGCTCGCCGAATTGATGCGGCTCAAGCAGGGCATCGCCGTGGCCGGTACGCACGGCAAGACCACCACCACCAGCCTCATCGCCAGCGTGCTGGCTGAAGGCGGCCTCGATCCGACTTTCGTCATCGGCGGCAAGCTCGTGTCCGCGGATGCGAACGCGCGGCTTGGCACAGGGGAGTTCCTGGTCGCGGAGGCCGACGAGTCCGACGCCTCGTTTCTTGTGCTGCAGCCGGTGCTGGCGGTCATCACCAACATCGACGACGACCACTTGGCGACGTATGGGCATGACTTCGCGCGGCTCAAGGAGGCGTTCGTCAACTTTGCGCGGAGACTGCCGTTCTACGGCATCGCTGTGCTGTGCATCGACGATCAGAACGTACGCGACATCGCCAAATCCATCACCAAGCCGATCGTCAGCTATGGCCTCTCCGAAGACGCGCAGCTGCGCGCGACCGACGTCGTGCACTCGGGCGGGCGGATGCGTTTTGTCGCCAGAACCGACACCGGACCCGCGCTCGCTGTGGAGCTCAATCTCGCCGGCGTGCACAATGTGCAAAACGCGCTCGCTGCAATCGCCGTGGGACGTGAAGTCGGCGTTGAAGATCCAGCGATCACGCGCGCGCTCACCGAGTTCAGGGGCGTCGGCCGGAGATTCCAACGCTGTGGTGAAGTCGCGCTCGACGGTGGCGGACACTTCACTCTGGTCGATGACTACGGCCATCATCCGGCAGAGATGGCTGCGACGCTGGACGCTGCGCGTGGCGGTTTTCCCGGGCGCCGCATCCTGCTTGCCTTCCAACCGCATCGCTACACGCGCACGCGTGACCTGTTCGAGGACTTCGTTGCAGTGCTGTCGACTGCGGACGCGCTGATTCTCACCGAAGTGTATCCCGCGGGCGAGACGCCCATTGTCGCAGCTGATGGTCGCGCACTGGCGCGCGCGCTGCGCGTCACAGGCAAAGTCGAACCGGTGTTCGTGGAGGAGATCGCGGACCTGCCGGCAGCGATCCGTGCCATGGCGCGTGATGGCGATGTCGTGCTCATCATGGGAGCCGGCTCCATCGGTCAGGTGCCATCCATGCTGTGCGCCGCGACATGATCATGTCCGAGCCGTTTCATTTCATCGGCCTTCGTGGCGTGCTCAAGCGCGACGAGCCGCTGGCAAGGCACGTCAGCTGGCGATGCGGCGGCAGGGCGGACTTAGCCTACTTTCCTGCCGATCGTGACGATCTCGCGGCATTCGTGCGGAGGCTGCCCGAGAGCGAACCTTTAACCGTGATCGGCTTGGGCAGCAACCTTCTTGTCCGCGAAGGCGGCGTGCGCGGCGCGGTCATTCTCATGCACAGCCCGGGAGGCGTGCTTGCGGTTGCCGATGGACTCGTCTACGCCGAGGCAGGCGTGGCGGCGCCTAAGCTCGCGCGTTTTGCCGCCTCGCATGGTTGCGCCGAGGCGGAATTCCTGGCCGGCATTCCGGGCACGGTAGGCGGTGCGCTGGCGATGAACGCGGGATGTTACGGCGGCGAGACGTGGAACTACGTTGCGCGGATCGAGGTGTTGACGCGCGAAGGCGAATTCGCGGTGCGTACTCCGGCTGAGTACTCGATCGGATATCGCAGCGTGCGGCGCGCCGGCGACCCAGGGCTCGACGGCATTTTCACCGCAGCGTGGTTCCGTTTTCCTCTTGGCGATTCCACTGCCGCCCGCGCGCGGATCACAGAACTGCTCGCCAAGCGAATCGCAACGCAGCCGCTCAATCTTCCCAACACCGGCAGCGTGTTCCGCAACCCGCCAGGCGACCATGCCGCGCGGCTGATCGAAAGCTGCAATCTCAAGGGCTTTTGCATTGGCGAAGCGCGACTGTCGGAAAAGCACGCGAATTTCATCGTCAATCCCGAGGGAAAAGCAAAGTCATCCGACATCGAGACCCTGATCGAGCATGTGAGACATGTCGTTGCCGCAAAGACCGGCGTCACGCTCGAGACCGAAGTGCAGATCATCGGCGAGGTTGCGAAGTGAGCGAGTTCGGGAAAGTGGCGGTGTTGATGGGCGGCCCCAGCTCGGAGCGCGAGATCTCGTTCCTCTCCGGCAATGCGGTACTCGCTGCGCTCAAAAGCCTTGGCATCGATGCACATGCTTTCGATCCGGCCGCGCGTTCGGTGTACGAGTTGAAGCACGATGGCTTCGATCGCGTGTTCATCGCACTCCACGGGCGCTTCGGCGAGGACGGCACCGTGCAGGGCGCGCTCGAAGTGCTGGGCATCCCCTACACCGGCAGCGGCGTGATGGCGTCCGCCCTGGCGATGGACAAGTGGCGTACCAAGCTCACTTGGCTCGCATCGGGCATTCCGACGCCGCGCTACCGAATTGTCGATGCAGCGACCGATTGGTGGTCCATCGTGGCCGAGCTGGGCCTGCCGGTGATCGTCAAGCCTTCGCGTGAAGGCTCGACCATCGGCATCACCCGCGTTGACAAAGTCGATCACGGCGAGCTTGCAGGCGCATACGCGGCGGCTGCCAAGCACGATGATCTGGTAATCGTTGAAGAGTTCGTCAGCGGGACCGAGCTCACCACATCGATTCTCGACGATCGTGCGCTTCCGCTGATCCGCATCGAGGCGCCGCAAGGCAATTACGACTATCACCACAAGTATTTCTCCGACGAGACCAAGTACTTCTGTCCGTGCGGCATCGACACCGGGCTCGAGCGCGAGATCCAGCAGCAATCGCTCGATGCGTTTCGCATCGTGGGATGCAGCGGATGGGGAAGGCTTGATCTGATCCTGATGGCGAATGGGCGCTGGTCATTTCTGGAAGTGAATACCTGCCCAGGCATGACCGGCCACAGCCTGGTCCCGATGGCGGCGAAGCAGGCGGGCATTTCCTTTGCCGAGCTGTGCGTCGAGATTCTGCGGAGCGCGCATGTGGGATAACGCGCGAGCGCTGAACGCCGCTACGGCGATCATCGCCATTGCAACGCTGGTGGCGCTCGCCTGGGCACTGACCAGTTGGGCAGTGCGTCAACCGGCTTTCGCTTTTCGTGAGGTCGTGATCGAAGGGCCGCTCTCGCGCGCCAACCCGGCGTTTCTCGAGGCGGTGATCCGCGAGGAGCTCAGGGGAACGTTCTTCACCATGCGTCTCGCCGACGCTCGCGCTTCGCTCGCGCGTGTGCCGTGGGTCCGCGACGTTGCGCTGCGTCGATTGTGGCCGGGCCGGCTGGTGGTGAGCGTCTCCGAGCACGAGCCCTTGGCACGATGGAACGACAACGCGCTGGTCAATTCGCGCGGCGAAACCTTCAGCGCCGACTACGACGGGGAACTGCCACAGTTCATTGGCCCGGAAGGCGCTTCAGCGGACGTCACCGCACGTTTCCGCGAATTCGGCGAGATGCTCCGGCCCGCCAATCTGGCGATCGCCCAAATCAGCCTGTCGCCGCGCGGCGCGTGGCGAGTGACCACCGGTCGAGACGCACTGGCGGTCGAGCTCGGCCGCGTCGATCCGGGTCCTCGCCTGGCGCGCTTCGTCGCCAGCTATGCGCGGACAGTCGCCCGGCTTGAGCGAGCCGGAAGACACGTGAGCCGAATCGATCTGCGTTACGCCAACGGTTATGCGGCGGCGGTGGCGGGAATTGCGGAGACAGCGGTGAAGCAGGCGCGCCCCGATCGCACCGGACACACTCGCTAGGGGAAAGCGAAAAGTATGGTCAGGGAAGCCAAGAACCTCATCGTGGGCCTCGACGTTGGCACGTCGAAGATCGTGGCGATTGTCGCCGAGGTGACGCCTGAGCAACGACTCAACATCATCGGCCTTGGAACGCAGCCATCGCGCGGGCTCAAGAAAGGCGTTGTGGTCAACATCGAAGCGACCATGGCGTCGATACAGCGCGTTCTCGAAGAAGCCGAGTTGATGGCGGATTGCGCCATCGCGGATGTCTACATCGGCATTGCCGGCAGTCATATTCGAAGCCTCAATTCAAGCGGCATGGTGGCGATCAAGGAGAAGGAAGTCACCCAAGCTGACATCGACCGCGTCATCGAGACCGCCAAAGCGATCGCCATTCCCAACGATCAGCAAATGCTGCACATCCTGCCGCAGGAATTCGTGGTGGACGGACAGGAGGATGTGCGAGAGCCGCTGGGCATGAGTGGCGTGCGCCTCGAAGTCAAAGTGCACATCGTCACCGGCGCCGTCTCCGCCGTCGAGAACATCACCAAATGCGTGCGTCGCTGCGGATTGGAAGTGAAGGATGTCGTGCTGCAGCCGCTGGCTTCCGCGCTCGCGGTGCTCAACGACGACGAAAAGGATCTTGGCGTCTGTCTGATGGACGTTGGCGGAGGGACGACTGACCTTGCGGTATTCACCGGCGGCGCCATTCGCCACACCGCGGTGATTCCCATTGCCGGCGATCAGGTGACCAACGATATCGCCATGACGCTGCGTACACCGACTAAAGAGGCCGAAGAGCTCAAGCTGCGCTATGGCTGCGCACTTCGCCAGCTTGCTGCCGCCGATGACGTGATCGAGGTTCCGGGCGTCGGCGATCGCGGTCCCCGCAAGTTGTCCCGACAGATGCTTGCGGAGGTGATCGAGCCGCGTATCGAGGAGCTCTACACGCTCGCGCAAGCGGAGCTGCGTCGCAGCGGATTCGAGGAACTGCTTTCGTCCGGCATCGTGCTCACCGGCGGTTCAGCGCTGCTCGCCGGCATGGTGGAGCTCGGCGAGGAAGTGTTCCACCTGCCGGTGCGAGTCGGTGTGCCGGCGTACGCGGGCGGACTCTCCGACGTCGTGCGCAGCCCGCGCTATGCGACTGCGGTCGGACTGCTGCTCGACGGTCGCGAGGATTACCTGCGCAACGAGGCGGCACGCGCCCAGGGCAAGGGGCTCGGTAACGTAGCGCAACGCATGAAGCATTGGATCAAGGCGAACTTCTGAAGCTAGAGGACTCGCCGTTTTGAGTGACTTAAACGACAGACAGGAGAAAGGAGCACCACATGTTTGAAATCATCGACCAGAGCCCGCAGGAAGCGATCATCAAAGTCATCGGTGTGGGCGGATGCGGCGGCAACGCCGTCGAGCACATGATCAGCATGGGCCTGGAAGGCGTCGACTTCATCACCGCCAACACCGACGCACAGGCGCTCAAGCGCTCGACCGCGCGCACGCAACTGCAGCTTGGCAGCTGTCTGACGCGGGGCCTCGGCGCCGGCGCACGGCCGGAAATCGGGCGCGATGCGGCGATGGAGGACAAGGATCGCATCGCCGAGATGATCGAAGGCTGCGACATGCTGTTCATTACTGCGGGCATGGGCGGCGGCACCGGAACAGGAGCCGCTCCCGTTGTCGCTCAGGTCGCCAAGGACAAGGGCATTCTCACGGTCGCGGTCGTCACCCGGCCGTTCCGGTTCGAGGGGAAGCGGCAAAAAGTCGCCGAGACTGGCATCGAGGAGCTCAAGAAGATTGTCGATTCACTGATCATCATTCCTAACGACAAGCTGATGCAGGTGCTGGGCGAGGAGATTTACGTCCTCGATGCCTACGCGAAAGCGAACGAGGTCCTGCATAGCGCCGTCGCGGGTATCGCCGAAGTGATCAACAACGCCGGCCTGGTCAACGTCGACTTCGCCGACGTGCGCACAGTCATGTCGGAAGTCGGAATGGCGATGATGGGATCGGCCACGGCGACGGGGGTAGACCGGGCGCGACTTGCGGCGGAGCGCGCAGTAGCGAGCCCCTTGCTCGAAGAGGTGAACTTAGCCGGTGCGCGCGGCGTGCTGGTTAACATCACCGCATCGTCGGGACTCAAGATGAAGGAGTATCACGATGTGATGGAAACGATCAAAGCGTTTACCGCAGAAGACGCCATGGTTATCGTGGGAACCGTTATTGACGATGCGATGGGCGATGAGCTGCGCGTGACCATGATCGCGACAGGACTCGGTGGGGCCGTCGTAAGGAATCGCCAGCCGCGCCTCGAAGTCGTCGATCATGTCGTCGATCGTACGGGAACCGACAACGTTGGCATGCACGTCGAGCAGATCGACTACGACACGCTGGATAGAACACCTGCGGTTGTCCGCCGTGGAAGGCCATCGACCGCGGCCGCCGCATCGGCATTCGACCCTTCGGACATTCCGGCATTCTTAAGGAAACAAGCTGACTAGAAACGAGGACCGTTCGCATCATTCGGATACGAGGCGCTTTCGCATTGCACCATAAGGTCCGCGGAGAACCCGTACGTATGCTATAATGTCAACTTAAGTCCTTGAACCGACGGTAAATGCCGGTGATGAGGGCCTCTTAGCCATGCTCAAGCAAAGCACGCTCAAAAACCTGATCAAGACAACAGGCGTCGGCCTGCACACCGGCGCGCGTGTCGATCTGACGTTGCGCCCTGCGCCGCCGGACACGGGTAAGCTGGTGGGCGAAGCGCGCCTCGCCTCGACGCTGATCAAGAACGGCGTCAAAGTGCACACCGTCGAGCACCTGATGTCGGCGCTGGCCGGCCTCGGCGTCGACAACATCTATGTCGACCTGGATGCGCCCGAGCTGCCGATCATGGACGGCAGCGCCGGGCCCTTCGTCCTGCTGCTGCAGCAGGCCGGCATCGAAGAACAATCGGCACCGAAGCGTTACTTGCGCATCAAGTCGGCGGTGGAGGTCCGGCAAGATGATAAATGGGCACGCTTCGAGCCACACCATGGCTTCATGCTCGATTTCACCATCGATTTTCCGCATCCCGTGTTCGGCTCGGAAAACCGCCACGTGTTGATCGATTTTGCCGAGCATTCGTACACCAAGGAAGTAAGCCGTGCGCGCACCTTCGGTTTCATGCAGGACGTCGAAGCCATGCGTTCCGCGGGCCTCGCACTCGGTGGCAGTCTGCAGAACGCGATCGTTCTCGACGAGACCCACGTGCTCAATAGCGAAGGGCTGCGCTACGACAACGAGTTCGCCAAGCACAAAGTGCTCGACGCCATTGGCGATCTCTACCTTATGGGTCACGCGCTGATCGGCCGTTACGCAGCGTACAAGTCAGGGCACGCGCTCAACAACGCGGTATCCCGGCTGCTTTTAACCCGTCCGGACGCCTTCGAGATGGTGACGTTCGAAACTGCGGCCGAGGTCCCAAGCGCATTCCAGGCCTGGCGCCTGCAGCCGGCCTGACGCCCGCACCATCCGGCGATCGGCCAATCACGACGACCGTAGCGCCTTCAGAGCAGGACACTTCGCATGGTACTGGTGCGCCTTCTGCTCTTCATCGCCCTAGCGGTCGTCGCGGGCGCGTTGGTGATGTACCTGGTGAAGCGCGATCGTCGCTATCTACGCTTTATCGGGCAGGTCGCGAAATTTACCGTTCTGTTACTGCTCGCGATCCTGGTCTTCTACGCCGTCGAGCGCTTGATCGACGTCGCGTGAAGCGGGCATCGCCTGGCTGGCCAACCTGCTGAGCGCAGCGGAGAGTTCGTTGTTGCTGCCAAGCTTCGCGGCAAGCCGTTTGAGCGGCTCGATCGATGATGGATCTAATTGTTTTCGCGGCGTATTAACGGGTTTCTCGAACGCCGGGCGGGCTTGCACGCGCACCTTTATTCCAGTAAATTCCCAGCCTTCATGTGCGAGTGCTCGCCCGATATCCGGCAGGCGCTGGCGCAGGAGTGCGGCAGCAGCGCCGCTGTTTGCCGCAAGCACGAGTTCGGCGAAGCGAGCATCGATCACGGTCACGCGTGCTGCCAGCATGGGAGGCAACGCCCGCTTGACGCGCTCCTCCACCTTGGACTCGCGCTGCCGGCGCGCGAGGACATCGGCGAGGGCCGACTCCCCGGTCAGAATCTGCTGGAGGCGACGCATGGCGAATGAATGTCTGCAGATCTCGACATGCGGTTCAGCAGGCTAGGCAACGGAGAGGAGGTCTCATTTGAACATAATCTTCGTGTCGAGCGCCACGGCGCAGGCCAGGTCGCTCACGCTGGACTGGCGCCACTGGACGCTCGGCGGGCTTGGCCTCCTGGTACTGTTCCTTTGCTTCACGCTGCTGTTCAACTATGTGACTCTGCGATACGCCGCAGCAATCAAACATCCGCTTCTCCAGGCCATTCTGCTTGCCGACCAGCGAGCCGAGGCGGCCAAGGCCCAGGAGCTGCTGCAGGGCCACCTCAACTCGATGGCAGTCAAGCTCGGAGAATTGCAGGCTCAGGTGCTTCGGCTTGACTGGCTCGGCGAGCGGCTTGCGAAGCTTGCCGGGCTGAAACCGCAAGAGCTGCCGCCGCCGCTGGAGCCCGGAGTCGCGCCCGGGGTCGGCGGCCCGGCCCCGACTTCGGCGCGGGATCTGTCGGCAGACGAATTCGCCTTATTGCTTGCATCGCTCTCGCGACAGGTCGAGCAACGCTCCGATCAGCTCGGCGTACTGGAAGCACTTCTGGTTACCGACTCCGCTTACCGTAAATTCCTTCCCAGTCTGTCTCCGATTGAAGATGGCTGGTTTTCATCGAATTTCGGCTGGCGAATCGATCCCTTCACCGGTCAGAAGAGCTTTCATGAAGGTATCGACTTTCCTGCGGACAGCGGCACCCCGGTGCTCGCGGCGGCAAGCGGTAAGGTCGTCGTCGCAGAGGTGCATCCGGCCTATGGTAAACTGGTCGAAATCGACCATGGCAATGGCCTGGTAAGCCGTTACGCGCACAATTCCGCGCTTTTCGTCAAAGAGGGCGACCTGGTCGTTCGAGGGCAGCGGATCGGGATGGTAGGGTCGAGTGGCCGCTCGACCGGCCCGCACCTGCATTTTGAAGTGCGCTTGAACGGCGTGCCACAGAACCCGGCGCGTTTCCTGCAGCCGACTGGTTAGCAACGTTCCCGCGGACGGGTGAGGGGTGAGGGTGTCCTCACCCCTTGTTTTTTGGCTGAGGGAGCATCAGCTAGCAACTCTATGATCAACATCCTCACCAAGATTTTCGGGAGCCGCAACGAGCGGCTGCTCAAGCAGTACGGGCAGGTCGTCCGACGCATCAATGCGCTTGAGGCGCAGATCGCGGCGTTGTCCGATGCCGAGCTCAAGGCCAAGACGGTAGCGTTCAAGGAGCGCGCCGCTAACGGCGAAGAGCTCGATGCGTTGCTGCCGGAGGCGTTCGCGGTCGTGCGCGAAGCCGGCAAGCGGACGCTGCAAATGCGCCATTTCGACGTGCAGCTTCTCGGTGGTATGGCATTGCACAACGGCAAGATTGCCGAAATGCGCACGGGCGAAGGCAAGACGCTGGTCGCCACCCTGACGGCGTATCTCAACGCCCTGTCCGGCAACGGGGTGCACATCGTCACGGTGAACGATTATCTGGCCCAGCGCGATGCCGACTGGATGGGAAGGATCTACCGCTTTCTCGGCCTGACCGTCGGCGTCAACCTGTCGCAGATGAACCATGCCGATAAGCAAGCCGCGTACGGCGCCGACATCACCTACGGTACCAACAATGAGTTCGGATTCGATTACCTGCGTGACAATATGGTGTTCGAAGCCGGTCAGCGCGTGCAGCGCGGGCTCTCCTACGCCATCGTCGACGAAGTCGACTCGATCCTGATCGATGAGGCGCGCACGCCTTTGATCATCTCGGGCCAAGCCGACGACAACATTGACCTCTACTACCGACTCAACGAGCTCGCGCCCAAGTTGACTCGTCAGGCCGACGAAAAAGGCGCCGGCGATTATTGGGTCGATGAGAAAGCTCATCAGGTCATTCTTTCCGAGGAAGGCCACGAGCACTCCGAGGGGCTTCTCTCCCGCGCGGGGTTGCTGCCAGCCGGTAGCAGTCTCTACGACGCGCACAACATCTCGCTCATGCATCATCTGCATGCGGCGTTGCGCGCGCATTCGCTGTTCCACCGCGATCAGCACTACGTGGTGCAAAACGGCGAGGTCGTCATCGTCGACGAGTTCACCGGGCGCTTGATGGCCGGCCGGCGCTGGTCCGACGGACTGCACCAGGCGGTCGAAGCCAAGGAAGGCGTGCCGATCCAGCGCGAGAACCAGACGCTGGCCTCGATCACCTTCCAGAATTACTTCCGGATGTACGCGAAGCTTGCGGGGATGACCGGCACCGCAGATACCGAAGCCTTCGAGTTCCAGCAGATCTACCACCTCGAGACGGTGGTGGTTCCGACCAATGTGCCGATGATCCGCAAGGACGAAAACGACCAGGTCTTCCGGACCTTCAAGGAAAAGGTGGAAGCGATCGTGGGCGACATCCGCGATTGCCACGAGCGGGGTCAGCCGGTGCTGGTCGGCACGACGTCGATCGAGAATTCAGAGCTCCTTTCGGGAGTCCTGGAGAAGGAGAAGCTGCCGCATCAGGTGCTCAACGCCAAGCAGCACGCGCGCGAGGCGGAGATCGTCGCGCAAGCGGGGCGGCCGAAGATGGTTACCATCGCGACCAACATGGCGGGTCGCGGCACGGACATCGTGCTCGGCGGCTCCATCGAGCCGCAAATCCTGATCTTGCGCGAAGATGAATCGCTGCCATCCGCGGACAAGGAAGCGCAGATCAACAAGCTTCGCTCCGAGTGGCAGGTGCGCCACGACGCGGTCATTGCAGCCGGCGGCTTGCACATCGTGGGCACCGAGCGCCACGAGTCGCGCCGCATCGACAATCAGCTGCGCGGCCGTTCGGGGCGCCAGGGCGACCCCGGCTCATCGCGTTTTTATCTTTCGCTCGAAGATCCTCTGCTGCGCATCTTCGGCGGCGAGCGACTCTCGTCGATCATGCAGCGCCTCAAGATGCCGGAAGGCGAGCCGATCGAGCATCCCATCGTCAATCGTTCGATCGCCAAGGCGCAGAACCGGGTCGAGTCCCGCAACTTCGACATCCGCAAGCAACTGCTGGAATACGACGACGTTGCCAACGATCAGCGCCGTGTGATTTACCAGCAGCGCAATGAGCTGCTGGAAACCGAAGATATTTCGGAGACGATCCGCAACATGGTTGCAGGGCAGATCGAAGATGCCGCCGCGCTCCATGTGCCGCCCGAGTCGGTCGAGGAACAGTGGGACCTTCCAGCGCTTGAAACGACGCTCGCCGGCGAATACCAGCTGCGAGCGCCTGTGGCTGAGTGGGTCAAGAGCGAGCCGGAGATGTCCGATGAGTCGCTGCGCGAACGGGTGCGCGCTGTCGCCTTGAAGCAGTACGAGGAGAAAGTGAGCCTGGTCGGTCCGGAAATGTTCCGCCAGTTCGAGCGCAACTTGATGCTCACCACGGTCGATCAGCACTGGCGAGAGCACCTGGGCGCGCTCGACCATCTGCGACAGGGCATTCATCTGCGCGGCTACGCGCAAAAGAATCCCAAGCAGGAGTACAAACGCGAGGCGTTCGAGCTTTTCTCCGACATGCTCGACCGCATCAAGCACGACGTGGTCAAGGTCGTGCTCACCGTGCAGATACGCGCTCCGCAAGAGGTGCCGCCGGTCGAGGAAGCGCCCGCTGTTTCCAACGTTCGCTACCAGCATGCGGGCTACGATGAGGCCTTGGCTGCGGCAGCGGACGATCCGCCGGTAGCAGTGGCGACGCGTCCTTTCCAGCGCGCCGCGCAAAAGGTGGGCCGCAATGACCCGTGCCCGTGCGGCTCGGGGAAAAAGTACAAGCACTGTCTCGCTGTCGCCGGTCGCCGGGGTGACGCTGGGAACAGCCGCTGCAGCAATCAAGAAGTGGACTCGCGACGACGTCGTTTTCATCGTCATGTCGGAAGGCACGAGGGCGGCGGGCGTCTTCACTCAGAATCGCTTTTGCGCCGCCCCGGTCATCGTCTGCCGCGAGCATCTTGCACGAGACGGTGCGACGCGCGCGCTGGTCATCAATGCAGGCAATGCCAACGCCGGTACCGGCGATACCGGCATCGCTGCCGCTCGCAGGGTGTGCTCGGCCGCCGCTCAGTTGGTCGGATGCGCGGCACACGAGGTGCTTACTTTCTCGACCGGCGTCATCATGGAGCCGCTCCCAGTTGACAAGATGCTTTCTGCGTTGCCGCGCGCGCATTTGGCGTGCGTGCCGACCGGATGGGATTCTGCCGCGCGCGCGATCATGACGACAGACACCGTGCCGAAGGCGGCTTCGCGGCGTGTCGACGTCGACGGCACGAAGGTCACGGTTACCGGCATGGCAAAGGGCGCCGGGATGTGCGCGCCCAATATGGCGACGATGCTCGCCTTTGTTGCCACCGATGCGCCGCTCGCGGGTTCCGTGCTGCGAGCGCTGGTGGGCGAGATCGGCGAGGCATCGTTCAATCGCGTCACGATCGATGGTGATACATCGACCAACGACAGTTTCGTATTGGCGGCCAGCGGGCAGGCGGCGCTGCGACCCGTCACCGAGCCGCGCGATTCGCGCCTGCCCGTTCTCCGCGCAGCGCTTGTCGACGTGGCGCAGGATCTTGCCCAGGCCATCGTGCGTGACGGCGAAGGTGCAACCAAGTTCATCGCGATCACAGTGGAAGGCGGGCGCGACGCGCACGAGTGCGATGCGGTCGCCCGCGCCATCGCCGATTCGCCGCTGGTCAAGACAGCCTTCTTCGCATCCGACGCCAATCTCGGCCGCATCGTGTGCGCCATCGGCAATGCGCGTATCGTCGATCTCGACCCGGCCCGCGTGTCCTTATGGCTCGACGACGTCGGCGTGGTCGCTGCAGGAGCGCGCGCGGCGTCATATCGCGAAGAGGATGGCGCGCGAGTTATGGCCAAAATGGAGATCGGGGTGAGGGTCTCGCTCGGCCGGGGATCGGCACGCTCGACCCTCTGGACTTGCGATCTGTCGCACGGTTACGTAAGCATCAACGCCGATTACCGGACGTGAGCATGTCGGCGCAAAGCTACTGCGCGGGCCGGCTGCGGCGTTGTTTCCTTGCTCGCCGCTCTCTGTACTAACATGTACTATCTCGCGGCTCGCTCCGGGCCGCCTTGCAGCCGGCCCGCTCGCTACGCTTATCACCGACCTGCTCTAGAGTGGATCACAACGAGATTCTGGGATTGATCGAGCGCGCCGAGAACGTGCTCGCGCGCCTGGAGGCCATGTTGCCCGCGCCGCCTCCCGAGCCCGACTGGCGCGCCCGCGCTTTCCGCTGGCGCAAGCGCGGCGCTCGCGCTTTCCTGCAGGCAGTTACGCAACCCCATACGATCCGGCTGCAAGATCTGGTCGCGATCGACGACCAGAAGCGCACGATCGACGAGAACACGCGACAATTCGTGGCCGGACTGCCGGCGAACAACGTGCTGCTGACGGGCTCTCGCGGCACCGGCAAGTCGTCGCTGGTGAAAGCGATGCTGGCCAAGTACGGCGCAAAGGGCCTGCGTCTGATCGAGGTCGACAAAAGCGATCTGGTCGATCTGCCCGACATTGTGGAGCCCGTTGCTCGTCGTCCCGAGCGCTTCGTGGTGTTCTGCGATGATCTGTCGTTCGACGCGAATGAGCCGGGTTACAAAGCGCTCAAGGTGATGCTCGACGGCACCATTGCGGCGCCGTCATCCAATGTGCTGATCTACGCCACGTCGAATCGCAGACATTTGCTGCCGGAATACTTCAGTGAGAATCTGGAGACGCGGCACATCGGCGAGGAAGTCCATCCGGGGGAATCGGTGGAGGAAAAGACATCGCTGTCCGAGCGCTTCGGGCTGTGGATTTCCTTCTATCCCTTCACCCAGGACGACTATCTCGCAGCGGTTGATTCGTGGCTGCGCTTATATGAGGTGCCATTATCCCGTGATGGAGCGGCGCGCGAGGCGCTGCTGCGCGACGCCGTCCAGTTTTCGCTGCAACGCGGCTCGCGCAGCTGCCGCGTCGCCTGGCAGTTCGCCCGGGCACGCGCAGGCGCACGCGCGATCAAGACCGCGAGAAAGTGAGCAGTCTTGAGGATCGTGCCCGTTGCTGCGGCGGTGCTCTTGCGCAACGACGGCAAAGTGCTGCTCGCTCAGCGGTTGGAAGGAACGCCTTACCCGGGATACTGGGAGTTTCCGGGCGGCAAGTTGGAACCCGGTGAATCCGCAGTCGCGGCGCTGGTTCGCGAACTTCAGGAGGAGCTCGGCATCGAGGTTGCGCGCGCCGCACCCTGGATCACCCAGCGCTACGAATATCCGCACGCGCACGTCGAGCTCAATTTCTTTCGCGTGTTCGAATGGCATGGAGAGCCGCATGGTCGCGACGGTCAGGCCGTCGTCTGGCAGACACCGGGCGCGTTCGACGTTGCACCGCTGCTCCCCGCCAACACTGCGGTGCTGCGCGCGCTGGCGTTGCCAAGTGTTTACGCGATTTCTGTAGCCGAGGATCTGGGCGAAGAGATCTTCCTGCGTCGCGCACGCAGCGCGCTCGATGGTGGTCTGAGACTCATCCAGTTGCGCGAGAAGTCGTTCGCGCCGGTTCGGCTGGAGCGGCTCGCGCAGGCGCTTCTTTCATTGGCGCTGCCGCGCGGCGCGCGCGTGCTTCTCAACGGCGACGCCGACACCGCGCGCCTGCTCGGTTGCCATGGCGTGCATTGGAGCTCGGCCCGACTTGCATCAGCCGAGACAAGACCCGATGACATCCTCTGCGCTGCATCGTGTCACGATGCCGAAGAGCTTGCGCGGGCGGGGCAAATCGGGGTCGATTTCGCGGTGCTCGGGCCTGTGAAGGAAACACCGTCGCACCCGCAGGCACCGCCGCTCGGATGGCAACGCTTCGCGGAGTTGGTATCCGGTTCGCCGATCCCCGTGTACGCTCTCGGCGGACTGAACCGTGCTGACATCGACCTGGCGATGGCTCACGGGGCTCATGGCGTGGCGTTGCGGCGCGCGGCATGGAAAGACCTGTAGCGGGTCGCGCGCCTACCCCGGGTGCCGAGTCTCACGCCCGATGCACGCTACTTCGTGTCCGGCTCGGATGAGTCGGGTTCGTCGCGATCTTCGGCGACCGGCACGCGATACGCCTCGGTAGCCCAGGCACCGAGATCCACGAGCTTGCAGCGCTCCGAGCAGAACGGACGGAAGCGGCTGCGTGGCGACCATTCCACCGGTTTGCCGCATTGCGGGCAAGCGACCAGGCGTGGAGTCTTCATTGCTTCATCTGTAGCGCCAGCTCCAGGACTCGAGCAGCATGCAGCGCCTCGCGTCCGGTGCCGTCGCGAATCTGGTGGCGGCAGGAAAAACCGTCGGCGATGATCAGCGCATCCGGCGGCGATGCGCGCACGCTCGGCAGCAAAGAAATCTCCGCCATCGCCATCGATACGTCGTAATGCCTCGCCTCGTAACCGAAGGCGCCCGCCATCCCGCAACAACT
>VBCY01000392.1 GCA_005882995.1 Betaproteobacteria bacterium | reverse complement strand
TGCAGGACGCAATGCTCGACATCGGGGTGGACGGCGTTTTCACAGCCGAGGGTCATGATTGGCGGCGGCAGCGCAAGCTTGCGATGCATGCCCTGAACACTGAACACTTACGCGAGTTCTTTGATCGTCTCGACCAGGTGACGGGCCGGCTGCAGCGGCGTTGGGAACGCGCGGCTGCGAGCCGAGAGCGCGTGGACGCGCAGAGCGACCTGATGCGCTTCACCGTCGACGTGACCAGCGGGCTCGCATTCGGTCACGATCTCAATACGCTGGAGGAGGCAGGCGACGTCATCCAGCAACACTTGGACAAGGTCTTTCCTGCATTGGCGCGCCGCGTATTCGCGCCTTTTCCCTACTGGCGCTGGTTCAGACTGCCCACCGATCGCAACCTCGATGCGGCCATGCAAAAAGTCCTCGCGCTCGTCCACGACTTAGTCGCGGAAGCCCGGGCCCGCGTCGCCATGAAGGCGAACCAGCGCGCCATTCCAGGCAATTTCCTTGATGCCATGGTGATGGGACAGAGCGACGATGCTGCGGCGCTCACCGATGCTGAGCTGGTCGGCAACACATTGACGATGTTGCTTGCGGGAGAGGACACGACAGCGAACTCGCTGGCGTGGATGATGCACCTGATGGTCGAACATCCGGAAGTGCAATCGAAGATGCAGATGGAGGCGGATCGCGTGCTCGGCAATGCAGCGCGCCCACGCGACTACGCAAGCACGGAGGCGCTGCGCTATATTGAAGCGACCGCACACGAGGCGATGCGCCTTCTGCCGGTCGCGCCATTGCAGGGAGCCGAGCCCAACGAAGACACGGTGATTGGCGACGTGCGCGTGCCAAAGGGCACGTCGATCTACTTGCTTGCGGGGTACGCGGCCACGGCGCCGGAGAATTTTTCCGATGCCCGATCGTTCCGGCCAGAACGCTGGCTCGATGCCAACACGCATAGTGGAAACGGGCACAACAGCCATGCCTTCTTACCGTTCGGTGCCGGGCCCCGTTTCTGCCCGGGCCGCCATCTCGCAATGCTCGAGATCAAGATGGTCACTGCGATGCTCTGCCACAACTTCGAGGTCGTTCGCTTTCCCGGGGCGCCGCCTCCAGAGGAGGTTTTCTCTTTCACCATGATGCCGAAGAATTTGTTCGTTATGCTGCGGGAACGTAGGCCTGCGTAACGCCTGGGAGAAGACCCTTGCGCACCCTGTTCGCAGTGCTGTTTGGCATCGCCGCGTTGTTCGTGTTCCTCGCTGTTGCGTCGATCTTGAACAAAAGGACAGCTCGCTCTGTCGACGGCGCGCGATGGTTCATCTGGTTGTGGCTGGCCGCGACCGTGATCGATTTCATGGTCGGCGTTCGCGCGGGCCATGGCGTCGCGCTTGAGCTCGGAGTTCACGCGCTCATTTTCGCTGTGCCGGCCGCGCTCGCATGGTACCTGCGGAGCCGTCCGCGGGCGTCGCCCGAAGGCGAAAAAGAAGTTCGACCCTCCAGCGACGAGTGACGATGCGATCGCTGTACAACCGGATCGCGGGCCAGAACCTCGATCGCTTATCCGCGCTGAGTGACGGCGTATTCTCCGTCGCGATGACGCTGCTGGTGCTCGATCTGCGCGCGCCGGCCGCCGAAGCGATCCATTCGGAGCACGATCTGCTGAGCGCATTAGCCGCACTGACGCCGCGGCTGATCACGTACATGATGAGCTTTCTGACGCTCGGCATCTTCTGGCTCGGCCAACAGGCGCAACTTGATCGGCTGGCACGCAGCGATCGCGATCTCGCGTGGCTGCACATCGCCTTCCTGTTCGGAGTCACGCTGATCCCGTTCTCGACCGCTCTGCTCGCCGAGTTCATGAGCTATCGCACGGCGCTTCTTCTTTACTGGGCAAACATCCTCCTGATCGGCGTGCTGCTGTACCTCACGTGGGGCCACGCATCCCGGGCAAAGCTCGTCAAGGACGACACGACGCCGGTGATCGTGGCCGCGATTTGCCGGCGCATCCTGATTGCTCAATCGCTGTACGCCTTCGGCGCGGCGCTGTGCGTTTTCAATCCCTATCTGAGCATCGCCGTCATCGCTCTGATTCAGATCAACTATGCCCTCGCCTTGCCGTTGACGCCGCGGCGATAGCGACGCTTCAACCAATTTTTCCGACCTTTACTTTCCACCTGGAGGCTGGAAGCGCTCAACACCTGGCGCGTCATCTGCGACAAGGCTTGCGAAGCGTGCGCGAAACCTGGTCCGCATTGAACGGCAGTGAAACCCGGGCTACTCCACGTACGCCAACTGGTCGCGCAACACGGTTTTGAGCACCTTGCCGGTGTTGTTCTTGGGCAGTTCGCTCATGAATACGTAGGCTTTCGGCCGCTTGAATCGTGCGATCTGCGCAAGACAGAGCCGATCGAGCTCGTTCTCCAGAACTACTGGCTCGATGTTGCCGGCCGCCACGATGCAGGCGACGACTTCCTCGCCCCACTCCGCGTGCTTTCTACCGATCACGGCTACTTCGGCGACCAACGGATGCCGCTGCAGGACCTCCTCGACTTCGCGCGGATAAATGTTCGAGCCACCGCTGATGATCAGGTCCTTGGATCGATCCTTCAGCGTAAGAAAGCCATCGTGATCGAGGCAGCCGATATCGCCTGTGTGCAGCCAGTCATTGGCGAGCGTCGCGACGCTTGCTTCCGGGTTCATCCAGTACCCCTGCATGACCGTCGCCCCTCGTACCAGCACTTCACCAACCTCGCCTGCGGGAAGCAGCGAGTCATCGACGCCTCCTATCCCCAGCTCGATCCCGGTTTGGGCAATCCCTACCGAGCCGATGCGCGCTTCGTCGCCGCTTGCAAGAACATCAGCCATCAAGGCGCGCGACATTGCGGTGATGGTCATGGGTGATTCGCCCTGGCCGTAGATCTGAGCAAGCCGCGGGCCGAGCGCGCCGACGGCAGC
>VBCY01000391.1 GCA_005882995.1 Betaproteobacteria bacterium | reverse complement strand
TCATTGCCTTCGGGTGCCATTTATGTGTGCGTCGTCGAGAAAAAGGGCGAACGGCAGCAGACCGCGATCGAGTTTCCATCCCCCAAAGTACGCGATCTGTGCCGCATGCATCCCGAAATGGGGCCCTGCCAATACGAGAGGCAATCGTGTCGGCGCAGTGGTGGGAGAGTCTTCGCGGCTAACGGCGCGGAAATCACCGCCCAGACAGAGGCCGAATATGACAAAAAGGTTCTGAG
The DNA here is from genome assembly GCA_005882995.1 of Betaproteobacteria bacterium. Lineage (GTDB taxonomy): Bacteria > Pseudomonadota > Gammaproteobacteria > Burkholderiales > Casimicrobiaceae > PALSA-1003. Next base: position 2,917 of record VBCY01000391.1, on the reverse strand, counting down.
AGTGAGATTCAAGTCGAATTGAGAGCAAAAAACGGCGAGCAGGCTGCATATTGTTCTTTACAACCTGATCGCTCCCTGAGGAACCGCACAGTTTTTAGCACTCGCGTGGCGCTCACAGCGCCCGCCGCTCATGGTGTCGGGTTGACCATTTGTCCCCCGAGATACCATTTCTTGCTTTTCTATCGCATTAACACCGGAATTCGTTCGGTGAGCCGAGACTACGTCAACAGCATTGCCTCCTTACGTCAGTCTGCGACGCTCTTTGTCGGTTTGTTGATTATCTATAAGAAAGAACAAGACCATGCCCGCTCGCCATTGCTCGGCCCTGTGTCGACTGCTATTCGCCTTGGCCCTTGCCATGCCGGTGCTGCCTGCCGCTGCGCACAGGGACTCCGATGCAATGTTCGGCGCTCCCCAACCCCCCTCTGCGGCACTGCCGCTGGTCGCGGTGAGCGGCACGGTCGACGAGCTTATCGTCGATGACCGGGTCACTGGCACAACGACCCATTACCTGGTACTCCGCGCCGAGGGAGGCAAGAAATTTGCCCTCGACGGCACCGGGCTCCAGGCGCTAGCCAAAGGCGCCAAGGTTGAGGTTATCGGCCGTCCTGCTGGCGCCAGCCTGTTTGTGACGGACGTTCGATGGGTGGCCCCGGCTCCCAAGACGGAACCCGACAGCGTTGCGACGGCAACCGTTCAAGGGATCGTTACCGTATTTCACGCCGACTATTTCGCGGAAGGTCGCGGTGAATATGGTCTCGTGGTCCAAGGCGACGACGGGCAGGCCACCCCACTCAGCCTCGCCGTCGTGCCGGAATCCGTGCGAGCCGGCAAGTCGGTCATCGCCTCAGGATCCATCGCCGCGGATGGTTTCTCACTCGATGTCAACGACATCATCATCGTCGCCCTGCCTCCCCCGGGTTTCAACGGCGTCGCCGAGGCACCGACGACCAATAACGTCCTGGTCATCCCGATCAAGTTCACCGACTCGCCGGCGAGCGACGCGTTTACTCCCACCACTATCGATACTGAATTCCAGACCAAGGTCGCGCCGCTCTATCAGGAGCAGTCATTCGATGCTCAGTTGCTCAACGTCACCGTGGCCTGCAAGACCACCACTCCCGCAGGTTGCGCGGCTCACACCTCCGCCGGTGGTTGGCTTCTGGCGGGTGCGGCAACACCCGCGAACTGCAACTACACCTCGGTCGCCAGCCTTGCGGACAGCACGGCCACCGCGGCGGGCTACACCCTTTCCAACTACAAGAACCGCTTTTACGTCATGCCGTACAACAGCGCCTGCGGCTGGGCGGGGCTTGCTTACGTCGGCTCGCCTTATCAGGCATGGGGTAACGGCTACTATCAGCTGTGGGTCACCGCCCACGAGCTCGGCCACAATTTCACGCTCTGGCACTCGGGCAGCCTCTATTGCCCGGGCCAATCGATCGGTCCCAATTGCGTCGGTAACTACAGCGTCAACGAATATGGCGACCCCTTCGATGCCATGGGGAACATCTATCCCGGACATTTCAATGCCATGCAGAAGTCGAAGCTGAACTGGCTGCCGGCAGGCTCGGTCAAGACGCACAGTTCAGGCACTGCGAGCTATACCCTGTCGCCAATCGAATCACCGGGACAAGCGACGTATGCGGTGAAGATCAGTGCTGCGAGCAATCGCACTTACTGGATCGAATATCGGCAGCCGATCGGCTTCGATAGCGGCTTCATCTCGAACGGCGCGCAGGTCCGGGTCGCCAGTCCGTTCGAATTTCCCTGCACCAGTTGCGGCAGCGACGATACCCAAATACTGGACATGTCACTCGGCACAGCGGGTGTCTTCAGCGATGCCGCGTTGCTGCTTGGTCAGACCTACATCGACGGCCAGTATGGAATCGCGCTCAATGTGACCAACGTCGTGACTGGATCGGCCGGCTCGCTCACCCTCTCGGTCGCCATCGGCAGCCCCCCACCTACCACGACCACGCTGGCCAGTTCGGTCAATCCTTCCCTGGTCGGAAGCAGCGTCACCTTCACCGCTACCGTCACGGGCACTGCGCCCACGGGTCCGGTAGCCTTCACCGACGGCGGCACAACCATCACCGGCTGCGGCGCGGTCTCGCTGCCCGCCGGCAGCGCCAACTCCAAAATCGCCACCTGCCCCACGAGCGCGATCCCGGCAGGGACGCGCAGCATTGTCGCCACGTACGCCGGCGATCTTTCCAACAGCGGATCGATCAGCGCTGGACTTTCGCAGGTCGTGAACAAGAATTTGAGCACCACCGGTGTTGTCAGCTCGGCTAATCCGTCCGTTGCCCTGGCGACAGTGAGCTTCACCGCGACTGTCACTGGTTCAGGGCCAACCGGTCCGGTGACCTTCGCTGATGGCGGAACAGCGATCAGCGGTTGTGCTGGCGTCGCGCTCGTGGGAAGCGGCAATTCCAAGACTGCGACATGCAGCACCGCGGCGCTCATTGCCGGCGCCCACAGCATCGTGGCAACCTATAGTGGCGATAGCTCCAACAATGGCTCGGTCAGTTCATCGTTTGCCCAGCTCGGCATCAAGGCTTCGAGCGGCATGAATTTTGTCGGCAACACGGGAAGCACTGGCACCAACACGCCTTGGTGATCAACGCAACGTCGGAACGGTCCAGCCCGCTCTGATGCACCCGGGCCACACCGGCGCAGAATTCGGATTGTCGTGGCGCCTAAATGGTGAATTCGAGTTCGACCGCTCATGCAACCGCCACTTCGTACCATTCCATCTCCCGATTCGGCTCTCGCCCTGTGGCTGTGTCCGCTGAAGCGTGATCCCAGCGAAGAGGCGGAGCTCTTCGCTTGTCTTTCGGCAACCGAGCAAGCGCGTGCGGCTCGCCTCGGAACGCTTACGCTGCGGCGGCGCTGGATGACAGGCAGAGCGACG
>VBCY01000394.1 GCA_005882995.1 Betaproteobacteria bacterium | reverse complement strand
GCTCGGTGGCGGACCGCATGAAGTCCTTCGAGAGCGGGATCGAACAGTTGCTCTGGCCCGAGAAGCGAAAGGGCGATCGTAAATTCATGACGGCTTCCGGGAAAGAGGTCCCCGGTCTTGTCGATGTGACTTCGGCCACCAGCTATCTGCGTGTCCCGAAAGGATACCTTCCGGATTTTCTCGAACCGTTCGTCGGTCCTCTGAGCTACGTGCAGCCATGGCTCTTCAGCGAGGGAGGCATCGAGATCGGCCCGATTCCCAAAGGAACGCCTGTCAATCTGCTCTCGAACATCGATGTCGCGCAAAAGGACAAGGTGCTTCTCTTTGTCGCTGCAGCCAAGCGCGACCTCAAGGATTTGCCTCGCGGCGCGAGTGACGAAGAAGCTCGCAAGGCATTTGCCCGGCTCGTGCAACCGCTGCTCGAGCTCAGCAAATGCCCGGACTTCGTCGTCAATCGTGGTCATTATTTCGGTACCGATTTCTTCAGCGAGGAACCGGGTTTGAGCGATCAGGATAAGCGTGCCCTGATCGAGTTTCTGAAGACTCTGTAAGAGCGGCATTCGCGAGCCGGATCCCGACGTGGCTATCTTGTCGAGGCGTCGCTTTCTCCAGGCGTGTGGCGCCGGTGTGTCGGCAGCAAGCGCGCTTACGAGCGGGTGCGCACCGTTCATCACGCCCGACGCTGCGCAGCGTTCGGGTTCGTCACTGAGCTGTGCGCAGCCTACCCAGCGCGAGACCTTCGACTATATCGTTGTGGGCTCCGGTGCAGGCGGCGGCCCGCTGGCCGCCAATTTGGCGCTCGCCGGCTTCCACGTGCTACTGCTCGAAGCGGGTGGCGAGGAAGAAAATTACGACTACCAGGTGCCGGCGTTTCATGCGCGGGCGTCTGAAGATGAGCGCCTCGCCTGGAACTTCTTCGTCCGCCACTACGAAGACGATGTCCAGCAGCGACGCGACGAGAAGTTTCTGCCGGCTCGCGACGGTGTACTGTATCCGCGCTGTGCAACGTTGGGCGGTTGCACTGCCCACAATGCGATGATCTTGATCTACCCGCACAACAGCGATTGGGATCATATCGCCGAGGTGACCGGCGATCCGTCGTGGACTGCGGAGCGCATGCGACGCTATTTCGAGCGCCTGGAGCGCTGTGAGTATGTCGCCGCGTCGGAAACGGCGAGCCGCCATGGCTTCGAAGGCTGGCTGCCGACCAATGTCGCTGATCCGACGTTGATGTTTCGCGACGAGTTCCTGGCGATTCTCGCGCTGGCCATGGCGCAAGAGTCGCTCGCAACATCCGGCGGCCCCGTCACTCGCGTGCCGCAGCGGCTCGAGAGCCATCTCGATCCCAATGACTGGCGATTGGTCAGGCAAAGCGGGGAAGGAGTCTGCAAGACGCCACTTTGCACTCATGGGGGCCGGCGATTCGGGACTCGAGAGTACCTACGCCGGGTGCGCGATGCTTGCCCTGCGCAACTCGTCGTGCGCACGCATGCGCTGGCTACGCGGGTTCTGCTGGACGAAAGCAATCGCGCCACCGGCGTGGAATATCTCTCCGGCGAAGCCTTGTACCGAGCTGACTCGCGCCACACTGCGCCTTTGGCGCCGCAAAGATTCACGGCTTCGGCCACGCGCGAAGTGCTCCTCTGCGCCGGTGCATTCAATACGCCGCAGCTTCTGATGCTATCGGGCATCGGGCCCCGACAGGAGCTCGAGCGACACGGCATAGCCGTCAAAGTCGAGCTGGCCGGCGTTGGCGCGAATCTTCAGGATCGTTACGAAGTTTGCGTCGTATCGAGGATGAAGGCGGGGTTCTCGCTCATGAAAGGCATGACGCTGCGCCCGCCGTCGCCGGGAGCGCCTCCCGATCCGCAATTCGAGGAATGGTTGAAGGGCAAGGGGCCCTATACGACCAACGGTGCGGTGATATCGCTGATCAAGCGATCATCGCCCAGGCAACCCGAGCCGGATCTTTTCATTTTCGGGCTCCTCGGCTCCTTCAAAGGTTACTTTCCGGGTTACTCAGAAGGTATCGCACGCGAGGACGATCTCTTCACCTGGGCGATTCTCAAAGCGCATACCCACAACACCGGAGGGCGGCTAAAGTTGCGCTCCAGCGACCCACTCGACATGCCGGAGGTCAACTTTCATTATTTCGAACAGGGAGCGGGCGCTGACGATGATCTTGCAGCGGTCGTTGAGGGCGTACGCACCGTTCGGCGAATCACTGCGCGCTGCCAGGCGGTCACGGCGGAAGAAGTCTTTCCTGGCGAGGCGGTGGAGACCGATGAGCAGATCGCTCAGTTCATCAAGGACAACGCATGGGGCCACCATGCCTGCTGCAGCTGCAAGATGGGCCCCGCCAGCGACTCGCTGGCGGTGACGGATAACCGTTTCAGGGTCCATGGCACGCGCAACCTGCGCGTGGTCGACGCTTCGGTATTCCCGAAGATACCGGGCTTCTTCATTGCATCGGCGGTCTACATGCTAAGCGAGAAGGCAAGCGACGTGATCATCGAGGATGCGTCTGGCGCGGTTGCCACGGCGCCCGCGTCCGGATTCGTTGCTCAGGGCAATCTCCGATGAATTCCAACGCGAGCCGCCCGGTACCGCCGGCGAACACCGGCTCGGCATTCCTAGACTGGGTGGCCGATGCATCGATTGCGATCACGCACTTCGAGCGTCGCTTCGACCCGTTTTTCAGGCCCCCATTCGACACCGTTTTTCGCGATCCGGTTGCGAGGCTGGTGACGGCGTTGATCAACATGGACCGCACCAAGGAAACTCTTGGCATCGCCGAAGAAAGGCTTATCCCCGACGAGGAGAAGCACGTCGATTCGATCATTGCAAGCTTCCAGACGCAGATGCGCAACCTCTGGAAGCCGGGTGGTTTCGAGCGGGGAGGGAACACCAAGACGCACGGCATCGTGCGCGGCGAATTCATCGTCCACGACGGCCTGCCGGAGAAGATGCGTCGCGGCGTATTTGCCGAGCCGCAAAGTTTTCGGGCATGGGTACGTTTTTCCGGCCCGGGACCTTACATCACGCCCGACATCGACGACGTCGGGTTCATGAGCATCAGCATCAAGTTGATGGGCGTGCCAGGCCCGAAGCTCATGGACGAGGAGAAATTCACCCAGGACTTTTTCGGCGTGTCGACGCCGACCTTCGTCACGCCGGACGTGAAAGCGAACGCGCAGCTGCAGATCGAGAGTGTGAAGAACGCTCCGGTGTTCTATTTCTTCAATTTCCGCCGTTCGCACGTGCTCGATTTCATCATGCAGTCGCTTTGGATCAAGACCCAGAGCAGTCCCTTCGAGGCTCCCTATTTCAGTTGCGTGCCGTATCTTCTTGGCGAAGGGCAGGCCATGCAGTACTCGGTCTGGCCGAGATCAAGGGAGCGCACACCCATCCCGCGGCTCCCGCTTCGCCCTCCTGACGATTATCTGCGTGACGCGATGGTCAAGTCGCTTGGCAAAGGCGATGTCGAGCTCGATTTTCGAATCCAGTTGCAAACGGACCCACACCTGATGCCGATCGAAAACAACGCGGTGCTGTGGCCTGAGCGGCTCTCGCCACGAATATCGGTTGCGACGCTGCGCCTGCCGCGTCAGACCTTCGACTCACCGGCTCAGATGGAGTTTGCCAAGCGCCTTTCATACAACCCGTGGCATTGCATTGCCGAGCACCGTCCGCTCGGCAACCAGAGCCGCGCTCGCCGGCGCATGTACTGGGAGCTCTCGACACTGCGGCATACGATGAATAACGTGCCGCATTACGAACCCAACGGGGACGAAGTGTTCCAGTAGCGCATGACGCCACAGTCGAGTTTCATGGTATTGGGAGCAATTGATCGAGGTCGTGAGGCGGAGCTTCGCCGCCTGCTGGCATCGATGAACGATGCGCCCGGACAGGTCGACGCCGGCAACGCGTTCCGCGACTTCGAGAATCTGCATTTTGCGCGTCTGCTGATCATCGAGGATACGACCCGCGAAGATATCGAGGCCTACGGTCTTCCGCCGCGATCCTATCCCACTTATCTCGCCTTTCTCGGCGATGTCGATGGAGACGGGGACGAGTTCCTGGAAGATGCGGCGAGGCGCGCATCCAAAGGGCTTCGCGAGATCTTTGCTTGCTGCGAAGGATTCATCGAAAGCACCGACCTGGTTGCGTGGATGAAGGCGCATCGCACGCCTTCCGCAGCCGACTATGTGAATTGGCGCGGGCGGACGGTGCGCAGCGCTCGTGAGAACGCGGCCTTGTATGAGCGGCTTCAGCGATACATCGACGACAATGCGGGCGCGCTCGCGGATTTGCCGCCGCAAGCGGCTCACGCGACGCTGCAGCAGTTCGTGCAGGCCGAACAGTCAGCCGGACGCCTCGCGCTGACTCCCGAAAATCCGACGCCCTTCGGTTGGACGATCGCCAACTTGCTGCATCTCATCGGTGTGCCGCTGGTGCTTTTGCTTGCGTCGCCGCTGCTCCTCATCATCGGCGCAGTGTTCCTCGTTCGTCTTCGCAGCCTCGAGAAGAGCGATCTGGAGCTTTGTCAGCGGGTCGAACAGTCTCATTCCGACGCGCTGGCGCTCATCGAAGACCATGACGTCACCAATCAGTTCAGCGCCCTTGGAGGAGTAAAGCCGGGCGTGGTACGGCTGTGGACCTTGAGCTTTGTTCTATTGATCATCGACTACGCGGCGCGGCACCTCTATACGCGGGGTCGGCTCGCTCGCGTGCGCACCATCCATTTCGCTCGTTGGGTGTGGCTGGATAACCGTCGGCGAGTCATTTTTCTCAGCAATTACGATGGCAGCCTCGAGAGTTATATGGATGACTTCATCAACAAGGTCGGCTTCGGATTGAACGTCGTCTTCGGCAATGGCATGGGATATCCCCGAACCAACTGGCTGCTTATCGACGGATGCAAGGACGAGCGCAAGTTCAAGGAGTACCTTCGCCGTCATCAGCTGCCAACGCAGGTTTGGTACAAAGCCTACCCCGGTTTGACTGCGGTCGATCTCGAAAGGAATGCGCGTATTCGCGAAGGCATCGAGTCGCGGGCAATGAGCGAAGCCGAAGCGCGCGAATGGATCGCTAAGCTATGACTCGCAGTCAGATCGAATACGACGACACGCAGGGGCTCGTTCGCTTTGGATTCGGGGCGTTGACGGAAGCGTGCTACGTCCTCGCGAGAGTACGAAGTGTCGCGGCGGCTCGATCCTGGCTGCATTTGGCGCCTGTTACCAGCGCTGTCGAGCTAGACCAGGCACCCGCGACGGCATTGCAGGTGGCGTTCACAGCGCCAGGCCTCGCGGCACTTGGCGTGGCGCCTTCGGTGATCGCGGGGTTTTCCCACGAATTCGTTTCCGGAATGACGGAACCGAGCCGGTCGCGCCGGCTGGGAGACGTCGGTAGCGATGCTCCTGCACAGTGGGAATGGGGCACTTCCACGACGGTGCCGCACCTGGTGGTGATGTTTTTCGCCAAAGCGCAGCGACTCGAAGGGTTGATGAAGGACCTCATGGGCTCAGGATGGAATGAAGCGTTCGACGAGTTGCAGCGCCTTCACACCGGCGACTTGGAGGGGCACGAGCCGTTCGGGTTCCGCGACGGCATCAGCCAACCGGAGATCGATTGGGAGCAGAGCTACGAGCCCTTGGGACCGCACGTCACCTACGGCAACAGGGTGGCGCTTGGCGAGTTCCTGCTCGGCTATCGAAACGAGTACGGCAAGTACACCGATCGGCCGCTGATCGATGCCGATGCGGCGAGCGAAGGATTGCCATCGGCGGAAGACGCGCCCAACAAGAAGGATGTCGGGCGCAACGGGACCTATTTCGTCTTGCGCCAGTTGCGGCAAGACGTACGAGGATTCTGGCAGTTCATCGTGAATCAAGCCGGCGGCAATTTCGCTCAAGCCGAGATGATCGGCGCCGCGATGGTTGGCCGTGGAGCGAACGGCGATCCCCTGGCAGCGATCCAGGCTGAGAAGATTGCCGGAATCGAACAGGAACCCGAGGTGATCGCCAGGAACCAGTTCACCTTCGACGCCGACGCTCTGGGTGTACGCTGCCCTATCGGTGCGCACATCCGGCGCACGAATCCACGTAATACCGATTATGTTGGCCGGCCCGATGCGCTCAAACGGTTGATCGCAATGCTGGGCTTCGGTCAGAACGGGCTTCGCGACGACCTGACATCGTCGGTTCGATTCCACCGCATCCTTCGGCGCGGTCGCGAGTACGGACCCGGGTTGTCGCCCCAGGACGCGCTCGCGCCCGCTCCGCCTGGGGAAGCCGAGCGTGGGCTCCACTTCGCCTGTCTGAATGCCAACATTTCACGCCAGTTCGAGTTCTTGCAGAACGCGTGGACGATGAACAGCAAGTTTTCGGCCTTGACAGGCGAGAATGATCCGGTCGTCGGCAATCGCCAGGCGATCACAGGCTGCCCCGTTACCGGCCGTTTCACCATTCCCGCCAGTGGCCGTCTTCGTCGTCGGATGTCCGGCTTGCCGCCATTCGTCACCGTACGCGGCGGTGCGTATTTCTTCCTCCCCGGCCTGCGCGCGTTGCGCTACTTCACCGGAGCCATGCGCTAACACGGCGTAGGGATCGCCGGACAATGGCGAAGGACCCCATCACGGTTGCACTGACCGGCATGTTGCCGCTGGTCATGATCGCCGGCGCGCTGCTCGCGGCCCCGGCGGCAGCACTGTTGCTTTGGCTTTACCGGCGGGCCGTGTTGCGAGGAATGAGCGAGTCGCGTGGCGGAGCAGCGGTGAGCGTTGCCGCGAGGAGTAGGATGGAAGCGCCGCGCAGAACGCTTGAGTTCCTGTCGCTTGCAACGAACGCAGCTCCGGCGGCTGCGTTTCGCGGCGCTTGGCGTGCGGCTCTTGTCTACATCGCCGCTGGCTCAGCCTTCGCAATGACCTTGACGGCCGTCTGGCTCATCTCCACTCACGACCGCGAGATCGGGCCGATCAAACTGCTCCTTCTCTTCTGGACTTTCGCGTGGCCGGCAGTGCTGGCGGTGATCCTGGTGGCAGCGGAGGATCGCGCGCGGAAGTTCTGGATCGTGGCTGGTTATTTCGCGGTGTACGCCGCCCTCGTCGTCGCGGCGCATGCGCGCAGTCCGGAAGCGACGTGGAAGGAGCTGGCGCTGTTCTGGATGATCGAGAACGGTGCTCCAACGGTGCTGCTCTACCTGTTCCTGATGCGACGCATCCGTTCGGTCGGCCCGCTGGTGCTGGTTTTCGCGGTTATCGCCCTGCTGGGCTCCCAGCTCGCGCTTTCGTTTCTCGGCGCGAGTGACGCGCGAATGCGCGCGGCGGTGGAGATCGCGGGCAGTGTCGGATTTGGGGGTACCGGGACCTTCGTGGCGACACTGCTTCTCGGTCTGATCGTATTTGCGGTACTGGGATGGCTCGTGCTGCGCTGGATCGGCGCGCGCTATGCGACCAAGAAGCTCTCCGACGAATCCCTCACCATCGATGCGATTTTCCTGCTGTTCAGCATCAACGCATCGATCGACTTCGTCTTTGAACACTGGGCGTGGATCGCTGCCGGCTTGGTGGCCTTCGCTGCCTACAAATTGGTGGCGCGCCTGGGCTTTCGTCTTCTTCCGAAAGTGGCGACACCGAAGCGGCTGTTGCTTCTTCGCGTTTTCGCGCTGGGGGCGCGCAGCGAGCCGCTTTTCGACGCCTTACGCAAGCAGTGGCTGCGCGGCGGCAGCATCGCCATGATTGCCGGCCCGGATCTCGTCACCTCCGCAGTCGAGCCACATGAATTTCTGGACTTCCTCGCAGGCCATCTCGGTCGGACGTTCATCGAGGACGAAGTCGGTATCGAAAGGCGTGTGGCGGCGATCGACCCGCTGCCTGACCCGGACGGCCGATATCGCATCACCGAGTTCTTCTGCCATGACGACACCTGGCAGGCGACGCTGCGCCGACTTGTATCCGGCAGCGACGCCGTGCTGATGGATTTGCGGAGCTTCAGTCCTTCGAACCAGGGTTGCGTGTACGAGCTTGGGCGTCTACTCGACGCGCTTGACCTCAAGCGCGTAGTGTTCGTAACCGACAAGACTACCGATCGCCCCTTCCTCGAGGCGACTCTCCAAGAGCTGTGGTCAAAGCTCGCCAACGAATCGCCCAATCGATTGGCAGCCGAGCCAGCCGCGCGCTTCATGGAGGTACGAGGACCCACCGCCTCCGAGATGCAGACTTTGGTCGCACATTTCGCGTCGGCATGATCTCGCGCGGCTCACGGATCGGAGCCGCTCGCCCCTATTGCAGCCCGCCGAATCCGCCAGGACCGGAGTTCAAAACTGCAACGCAAAATTGATGAGCCGCTTTTTGTCCCAGTAGACGACGCCCAGATAGCGCTGCGGAGCAATAAGGCGAATTTCGTCGCGAATGCGATGCGCGATGAGCGATGTCTCGGAGTAATCCAAGACGATGCATTCCTTCGCATCCATCCAGCTTGTTCCTTTATAGACTTTCGCGATGATGGCCTGGAGTCCGAATGCCAGGATGCGGTTTTTCAAGGTGCCGCTTTTCGCGTCAAAAACCTTGCCTTGCCAGCCAAAATGGTTGATCAGCTCAGCGATGTCGGCGCTGTAGGTGGTACCGGGGGCGATGATCGCCGTCCCCTTTGCTTCGCCATTCGGGATGTCGCCTGCAGGGCTGTCGGTGAATAGTTCATCGAGTTGCACTTGTGGCATATTCAGAAGCTGTGGCACGTCGTAGGGCATATCGAGTCCTCCAAGAACGATCTCATCCGGCAGCCGGACGATGACTGCCGCTTGAAATTGTCAGATAACCCGTTCAGCATTGCAACGCTCCGACGTTCGCCGGAGAGCGACGACGATGGAAATGCAGAGCAGGTCGAAACACCCGGTCTGCCTCGCGCCAAGATAAGCGATAAGGACGTGCCGCCCGGCAGAGCTTTTCGCCTCTCGCTGTTGTGCTTGACCTGCTTCCTGGGAGCGTGCGCGGGTACGACGCCGCGGGTAGACCGTGAAGGCGATCTCGCCTGCGCAACAATGCCCTTGGGCGGCTTTCGCCCGGTGGCCGACGATCGCACGAAGCGATTTGTCGGGAAGGTCCAAGTTGACACTGCACGCTGTCGCGGTGGCGATGATGCTGTTCGCCTACGGGGCTCGCCTTACGTAGACTGGGCCAATTACTGGGGCGTGGGTGACGCAGGCAGCATGGCGGACGGCTCCGACGCCATTGGCTCGCACCTCTCTCGCAATGGCAGAGGAATCGGCGGCGCAGTGCTCGATCTGGAATACCAGCGCATCGAGCTCATCAAGTTCAATCTCTTCGCGAACGATGGCACCTATCAGGAGTACGTGCTCGGCCGCGAAGGCATCAAGGGTCCTGCCCTGCAGGTCTGGCCGTCGATGCAGCTGCCTGCTGAACATCCCGCCTACGCTGCAGTCGGCGGCGCCGGCGCGCAGTTGTGTGGGGGTGAACTGATCCGTTTTCGCAATCTCGATGGGATCTGCAACGACCTGCGCAATCCCCTGATGGGATCGACCCTTCAGCCGTTCGCGAGAAATGTCCAGTTCGAATCGACCTATCCAGATCTGGGCAAGAATCAGATTGCCAGAAACCGGCACGGCGATCGTCTTGGCCTGCTCAAACCGGACCCGCAGGTGGTGAGCCGCAAGCTTTTCACCAGGGCACAATCCAATCCCGAAAGCTGCAACGAGGGATACGGCCTTCCGGGCGAGTCGGCCATGGCGCGCTGCGATTACAAGAAAGCGCCGGTGCTGAATGTTCTGGCGGCCTTCTGGATCCAGTTCATGACTCACGACTGGTTTTCTCACCTGGAGGAGGGGCACAACGATACGGAGATGATGACGGTAGGTTGCGCGAGCAAACGCATCGGAGAAGTCGATGAGTCGCTTGATCAGAGTGAGATCGCGCGGCTGGGATGCCGCCAGGATGACCGTATTGACAAGAGCTTCCTGTTCCAGGACTCCGCCCCAGAGTCTTTTGCCACGCAGGGCGGCGTGCAACTGACACGTGCCTACCGGACGACCCGCAACACCGTCACGGCGTGGTGGGATGCCTCGCAGATTTACGGATACGACCAAGCTTCGCGGCGGCGTGTCAAGCGCGATGCCCGCGACCCGGCGAAGCTCGCCCTCGACGCTGTGCACGCAAGCCGGCAAGGCGAGCGACAAAATGGCTACCTTCCAATGCTCGATGCCTCGGACCCCATGAATCCGCAATGGAACGGTCAGGAAGCGACCGCTTTTCCCGACAACTGGTCAGCGGGCATGAGCTTCTATCACAACCTGTTCGCACGTGAGCACAACGCGTTTGTGGAAGCGTTTCGAAGGCAGGAGGCGCTCACACCCGATGCCGACTCCGGCTTGCGCAACCCGATGCGACCGGATACGACGATCCGCTATGACGAGGTCAGCACGGACGAATTGTTCGAAATCGGACGCCTCGTCGTGGCAGCCGAAATCGCCAAGATCCACACCACCGAATGGACGCCTCAATTGTTGTACAACGAGCCGCTCTACCAGGCGACGAAAGCCAACTGGGAGGGTCTTTTCGGGGAGCAAGATTTCGCGGCAACTGCGCTCGGGCGTATCGTCGCCGACAACTTCCAGGCGGCGCAGGATCCCGCTCGAGCAGCGCAGTGGTATTCGGTGTTGACGTCGGGGCGGGGGATTTTCGGGCTGGGTAACCACGTGTATGCGGGCGAATCGATTTTCGCCAGGCCTGATTCGCGGAAGGCCGACCTCTGGAATCTGAGCAATCCTGATCATGTCAATGGCGGAGTCAATCACTTTGGATCGCCGTTTAACTTTCCCGAGGAGTTCGTCTCGGTCTATCGCCTGCATGCCATGGTGCCGGACCTGATCGAATATCGCGACTTAGCCGTCGATTCCAATGTCATCGTGAGCAAGGTCCCGGTGCTCGCGACGTTGCGCGCCGATGGGACGCAGGCGGTGCGTCAGCGTGGGCTCGCTAATTGGGCACTCTCCATGGGAAGGCAACGAGCCGGGCAACTGAGCTTGCAGAACGATCCGCAATTCCTGCAGAACTTGATGCTGCCCCGACTGCAAACTCCTACTCACAAGGTCGATGTGGTCGCCCTCGATATTATTCGCGACCGAGAGCGAGGCATACCGCGCTTTAACGAATTTCGGCGGCAATACGGCCTCAAGCAGTTGCGCCGCTTCGACGATTTTGTCGATCTTCGGCAAGCGCAGGGTTCGCCAGAACGAGCGGAGCAGGAACGATTAAGCCGATTGTTACGCGAAGTCTATGGAACGCATCGCTGCGACGCGTCGAAGATCATAACGAATGCGCAACTCAACGATGATGGCACCGCGATCGACGACTGCCTTGGATTTTCCGACGGAAGCATGGTCGACAACGTCGAGGACGTCGACACGGTTGTCGGCTGGCTCGGCGAATTTACCCGTCCCCACGGCTCCGCCATTTCCGAAACCCAGCTTCAGGTATTCATCCTCAACGCCTCGCGGCGGCTGTTCAGCGACCGCTTCTTCACATCGAGCTTTCGGCCTGAGTTCTACACGTCACTCGGCGTGCAATGGGTCAATGACAACGGTTTGGACGGGAAAATCATGGAGCGAGGCAAAGCGAATGGTCACGCAGTGGAAGTCTCCCCGTTGAAGCGAGTCCTTCTGCGAAACATCCCTGAACTGCAACAGGAGCTCGATTCCGTGATCAATGCATTCGATCCATGGGCGCGCGACCGCGGCAGCTATTATTCACTGCAATGGAAGCCGCACCCGTACGCTCGCTCCGATCCGGCCTTTGGTGAGGAAGTTCACTGAAGAATGGAGCACACGATCGCGACTTGACATGCACCGAGCACGGTGCAAGCACCCGCCGTATGCTCAGGCTGACCTTGAGTGCTCTTCAGTCGATCACTCCCCACAGTTTCCTCAGTTGAGAAAGCGATCCATTGAACTTGCTGCGATCGCACAGGCCGATGCCATCGACGCTATGCGGGGAAGGACCCAGGACGCCATCGGTGTATTGCCAGAGAGTCCACGTCCTGAAGGTTGGAGGTACGCCGAGTGGCTTGGGACCATTGTATTGAGCAAGCCATAAAAAGCAATTCGACAGCCGTGCATCGGGCGTCATGACGCCTCCCAGCTGTTCCTTGATGAGATGGCCGGAATAAAAACCTGGCCACCGTCCCGTCACTTCCGCGACATGCTCCACGAACTCACACGCCTGATCAAGCGCCATAGTCGGACCACTCAGGTTGGCTTCGTAGTCGAGTACCAGAAGCGTGTCGTCGTCGGGTTGGACCGTGTTGAGGAAAAAGTCAGCTTGGTCCGAACCGTCGCCCCCCACGCCAAAATGATAGGCGCCCCAAAGCAATCCCGCTTCGGACGCGGCTCTTCGCCGCGAGGCATAAGTTTTGTCGCCGTAGGTTAATCCCTGGGTAGCCTTGTGTATCACTCCGACAATTCCGTCGGCTTTCATTTTCGCAAAGTCGACCTTCTGATTGTGGTGAGAGAGATCGACGATCACGTTGATCGGCTTGGCCATGGCGGTAACCCTCCCCTTGTCTTGCGAGACTCTCATACCGACGATATCACGCGCGCAAGCTGGGCCGTACTCGGATAGAATCGTTTTGCCATCGCAATAGCGCGGGAGAATCCATGGCGTCGCTTTGGGTAACGCAAACGTCGAACGGGCTCTACGTTACGGCCTATCGGGGAGAGGGTAGTTGCCTGCTCGCCATGGATCTTGACGAGAGTCTCCGAACCCGCGATTTCGTCGGCTTCAGCATCGAAGTACGCTATCCGGGCTCCCAACAATTTGGTTTCCTCAAGAACCTTCTCAACTTCGAGTACGGGCCAGGGGAAGAGCCGCCGTTCTCGTCAAAAACTTCACCGTTTCAGACTTTTCGCTGGGTACACGTGCCGACAGAAATCGGCAGCGGTGAATTTACCTATCGCGTAAGCGTTGCCCTCATGGATGCGCAGGGCAATATCTCGCATACGATGTCGCTTGAAGTTTCCATCGACCTCTCGCCAAGAACCGTCCCCGACTTCGTGAACATTGCGTTCACCCGGGCCTTTGCGTCCTCGCAATCCTACGACAGGAAGTTCAAAGCACAAGGTGGGCGCGACATCCTTCCGCCCCCTGCAGGAGCAGGCTGCAACGAGCTCGGTTGGCCGGTGCAGCAGTATGAGCCGATGTACGCCTGGCTCGGTTTCGAGTCGCGCAACACCTTGCTAGGCTTCCTGAGCGCCTACGTTTCCGATGCGCACGTGACGCTGGACGTGCTCGCGTACGATTTCGCCGAGCCCAATATCGTCGGGTTGTTGACTAACTACGGCGATCGGCTGCGGATCATCATCGACGATTCCGCGGACCACGCCGGAGCCGCGACATGCGAAAGCGTCGCTGCGGCACAATTACAGCAGAGCGCAGGAGTCGACCACGTCAAGCGCATGCACTTCTCCGGGTTGCAACACAACAAGATAATCATCGCCAAGCGCGATGGCCAGCCGTTTCGGGTGGTCAGCGGGTCGACCAATTTTTCGCTCCGGGGCACTTGTATTCAAGCCAACAATTTACTCGACTTCAACTCCGAGGATGTCGCGAAACTGTATGGAGAGTTGTTCGAGGCCTATTGGACGAAGCCTAAGAACTTTCGCGGCTCATCAATGGAGAGCGCATGGCACGATGTGCAGGACGCTGCCGGCATCGACTATTCGTTCTGCTTTTCACCGCACGCCGATGCAACGCTGTCGCTCGCGCCGGTCGCCGAGGCTGTCGCCAGCGCCCAATCTTCGGTTCTGTTCGCGGTCGCGTTCCTTTACAATTCTTCAGGACTCGTCCGACAGGCCGTCGACGCTGCAGTACAGAAACCGCCGCTGTTCACCTATGGCATCTCGGACAAGAAAGGCAACCTGACGCTCGCCAAACCGAACGGCAGGCGCAGTATCGTCTACTTCGCCGCGCTGGGATCGGCGGCGCCGCAACCTTTTCAGCAGGAATGGGCGGGTGGCTCGGGCATCGCGATGCATCACAAATTCGTGGTCTGCGATTTCAACACGGCCAACCCGGTGCTGTTCACCGGTTCATCGAACCTGTCGCCTTCGGGGGAGGCGAACAAC